>DATBZM010000121.1:0-12122 GCA_036513175.1 Xanthobacteraceae bacterium
GTCGCTGAATACGCCCGGCGTCCCGCTCGGCTGGAGCCGGTGGCAGAAATTGTCCTCGCCACCCGCATAGAGCTTGACGTCCGCGGGCAGCGAATCCCGGTATTTGTCGAGGAATCCGATCAGGCCGCCGTAATGGTCGAAATGGCCGTGGCTCACGATCAGCGCGTCGATCTTCTTGGCGACGCCGCCGAGCAGGTCGAAGTTGTTGAGGATTGCGTCCGGCGTGTAGCCGTAGTCGAGCATGAAGCCGCGCGTCTCGCCGGCCTTCGCGGAATGCACGAGATACGACAGGCCCCACTGGGTGTGCAGCTCGCGGGTGTAGTCCTTGGCGCGCGGTGCCGGCGTGACCGTCATGCCGTTGAATGTCGTGGGGCGCAGGAAGATGTTGTGGGTGAGGTCGACCATCACCTGCACCGACAGCTTGTCGACGACCGGGGCCTGGATCGGCGCCGCGTCGGCGAGCTCGACGCAGATAAAGCCGTTGGCCGCGGCCGCGCTGGCGAACGCCGCGGTGCTCTTGAGAAAATCGCGTCGTCCGATTTTCCCGGTCATCGTCGCCTCCCTCGGACTGGCGGATCGCAAAGTGCGATCCGTGCCGCCAGCCTATCATGATCGATCATGGCGGCGGGGAACAACTTTGTGCATGTTTCGGCGCCCGCGCGGCGACGATGCGCTCTCGTTGTCTCTGCGCGACCGGGATATGATGCTCCCGCGCGCTCAAGGGGATTGTCACATGGCGGACGATGGCAAGCAGAGGTCCGACCTCGACCCCGCCGCTGGCATCTCGCCCGAGCTGTCGCGCCGCGGATTCGTCGCGACCGCAACGGCCGCGGCGGCGGGCGGGATCGCGCTCGCCCACGGGCCGGCCAATGCCGCGATCGCGCAGGCCGATGTCGCGGGCCTGCCGCCGTACGGCAACGGCACGCTGCCGCCGGACATCCGCTCGCGCATGATCGCGGGCGTCAACGGCATGACGGTGCACATCCTCGAGGCCGGCTTCGAAACACCCGGCCGGCCCGCCATGCTGCTGCTGCATGGCTTCCCCGAGCTTGCCTACAGCTGGCGCAAGGTGATGCGGCCGCTTGCCGATGCCGGCTATCACGTGATCGCGCCCGACCAGCGCGGATATGGACGCACCGCGGGCTGGGATGATTCCTACGACGCCGATCCCGATCAATTCCGGCTGCTCAACATGGTGCGCGACGCCATGGGGCTCGTCCTGGCGCTCGGCTACCGCGAGGTCGCGGCCGTCGTCGGGCACGACCCCGGCTCGCCGGTCGCGGCGTGGAGCGCGTTGATCCGTCCCGACGTGTTTCACGCGGTCGCGATGATGAGCTCGCCGTTCGACGGCGTGCCGAGCCTGCCGTTCAATACCGCGAACGGCGCGCCGCCGCCGGCCCGCCCAATGACCGACGACGAGTTCGACGCCGAGCTCGCCAAGCTCGATCCGCCGCGCAAGTATTATCGCAACTATCAGCGCACGCCCGGCGCGAACGACGACATGCTGCATGCGCCGCAGGGCCTGCACGCGTTCTTCCGCGCCTATTATCACTATAAGAGCGCCGATTGGCCCGGGAACAAGCCGCATCCGCTCAAGGCGCGCACCGCCGCCGAGATGGCGCAGGTGCCGACCTATTACGTGATGGAGCGCGACAAGGGCATGGCCGCGACGGTCGCGCCTTTCATGCCGTCGGCCGCCGAGATCGCGAGCTGCAAGTGGCTCACCGAAGCGGAGGTTGAGGTCTACGCGACCGAGTATGGCCGAACCCAATTCACCGGCGCGCTGCAGGGCTACCGGGTGCGGCGCGGCACCGATCGCAAGAGCGTTGCCGAGATGCACACGTTCTCGGGCCGCACCATCGACGTGCCCTCGCTGTTCATCGCGGGCAAGAGCGACTGGGGCCCCTATCAGACGCCGGGCGCCGCCGAGCGCATGCGGACCACCTCCTGCACCCGGATGGTCGGCTTCCATCTGGTCGACGGTGCCGGGCACTGGGTGCAGCAGGAACAGCCGCAGAAGGTCAGCGAATTGCTGATCGCGTTCCCGCGCGATGCCCGCACGGGCGAGCGCAGGCCGTGACGAGGTGCCGCCTCGTCAATATGGAGTGCGACACAAAACTACCTTGGGGATGCAAGCGCGATATCCATACCTCTCATAGACGCCGAATTGGTGAGCCATGAGCGAGGGAGCAAGGACGCTGTGTCTGATGCCGAGACGGTAGGCTTCCTGGTGCATGGTATGGAGCAGCGCGCGGGCATGCCCTGCGCGTCGATGGCCAGGCGCCGTGAACATGTCGGCGATGTATCCTATCCCGAGATCGGTCGTCACCAGCTGCGCCCGTGCCACCGGCTCGTTGTCCAGCAAGGCGAGGAAATCATTTAGGTTCAAGTCGACGAGCGCAACCGCATGCGACCGTTGCGCGACGCCCAGCAGCGCCGTTTGCTCGACATGCAGCGGAGTATTGACCTTCACAATTCTCGACGCGCCAGTCTTGGGCTTGCGGAGAAACGGTGGTTGAAGCGGGAATGCCAACAGGTCACTCCGCCAAGCAATGCTGTAGCCGAGTGCGCTCAGGTCCCGGATCAGGGAGGCAGGGGCGGGAACGAGCAGATTGATGACGCACTCCTCGGCCGGATCTCGCGCGACCGTCTTGTAAACGCCGTCGATCTCGCCAGCCTCAATGCCATCCTCCGCCATCATTTCCAAGGTGTATTGAAAGGCTCTGGGCCAAGGATGACTCATCTCAGTTTGGTACCGGATCGCCGTAATGGCGCCGAAGCGGTCAATCCGGGCATTCGCCTCCGACGCAAACTTGTGCGCCACCGCTGCGACGAACGCGGCGGCACAATCGCGCGGGGTGAAGAGTCCAGGCCGCTCCGCCACGATACGTTTCCGGCCACGGTTCACGGTCGATCAGAGTTCGCGCCGTGATCACAACTACCGCCGCTCGTGCCCGGCCATCACCAGGTTGAGCTCGGGCACCGAGCTCGGCGAGCCGCCGTGCCACTCGGGCGGCGCGGTCTTGCCGTGCTTTACGAGCTTGTCGTGCATCACGTCGAACACCCGCACGCCGACGTCGCGCGTCATCGGCGCGAGCCAGGGCGAGGTCGCAAGCGTCTCGCGGGCGTCGTTCAGCCCGGCCTCCCAGCGCGCCAGCATGGTGGCGCGGCTGAACTCGAAGTCCTTCGCGGCGCCCTGCGGCTCGTTCGGCCGGTAGATCAGCTGCGCGATATCCACCTCGGTGACGCAGCCGTGGTCGTAGAGCTGCTTCGCCTCGGGCGTCGCCGCGATTTCGGGCGGCAGCAGCTTGTGCAGCTCGTTGATCGTGTGGCGCACATTGTGCCGCTCGCGCAGCGCCTCGGTGACGATCCGGGTGCGGCTCGAATAGCGGATGTCCTTCTCGCGCTCGTTGACCTGGTCGAGATTGGTCGGCACGAAACCATGCGCCTGGAAGACGTCGACCTGGAAGACCAGCCGGCTGCGGCGCGGATAGTAGTCCACCATGTATTGCAGCGGCGTGTTGGAAAAGAGCCCGCCGTCCCAGTAAAGCTCGCCATCGACCTCGACCGGCGGGAATCCCGGCGGCAGCGCGCCGCTCGCCATGATGTGCTCGGGACGGATCTTCGTCCTCTCGCTGTCGAAATACGCGAAGTAGCCGGAGCGCACGTTGACGGCGCCGACGCTCAGCCGCGTTTCGCAACCGCGATTGATGCGGTCGAAATCGACCAGCCGCTCGAGCGTGCTGCGCAGCGCGCTGGTGTCGTAGTAGCTCAGGAACTTGCCGGGCGAAAAAAGGTCCTGCGGTCCGCGCGGCGCGAAGAATCCGGGCTGGCCGAACAGCGCCGAGGCGAGCGCGCTCGCGTTCTGTTGCCAGGTCGCGAGCGGGCCTCCGGGCGGCGGCGGCCACAGCTGGGTCGGCGCGGTGATCTCATCCCAGAAGGCGCGCAGATGGTCGACGCGATCTTTCGGTGGGTTGCCCGCGATGATCGCCCCATTGATGGCGCCGATCGAGATGCCGGCCACCCAGTCGGGCAGGTATTCCGAGCTCGCCAGCGCCTCGTAGACGCCCGCCTGGTAGCTGCCCAGCGCGCCGCCGCCCTGCAGCACGAGGCCGATCTTCTTGTCATAGGATGCCGGACGCGCCGGCGGGATTGCATCGGTCATGAAAGCGACTCCGCCCCAAGTTTGAACGGTCTGCCCACCCGGTGTGGCAATTAGTGGACCACTTTGGCGAGCGTTGCGCCAGTTCTTGCGCCAACCCGGCATGGCCGATCCGCGCCCGCCAGCCTCTTGATCTGGTGGTCATTTCCGGGGCATTCCGGTATCCACAAGCCGCAAAACCCGCGTGGGAGACGTCCGCCATGCCGACACCCAGGGCCTCGAAGGCCCTTTCGCGTTTCACGGTGCTCGATCTCACCCGCGTGCGGTCGGGGCCGACCTGCGTGCGCCAGCTCGCCGACTGGGGCGCCAACGTCATCAAGATCGAGATGCCGCCGCAGATCGAGTCGGGCGAAGGTCTCGGCGGCCCGCGCGACGGATCGGATTTCCAGAACCTGCACCGCAACAAGCGCAGCATGACGCTGAACCTCAAGTCGCCCGAAGGCGTCGCGGTGCTCAAGAAAATGGTCAAGAAGGCCGACGTGGTGGTGGAGAATTTCCGCCCCGACGTGAAGCGGCGGCTCGGCATCGATTACAAGGACCTGCGCAAGGTCAACCCGAAGATCGTCTACGGCAGCATCTCGGGCTTTGGCCAGGACGGCCCCTACGAGAACCGGCCGGGTTTCGACCAGATCGCCCAGGGCATGGGCGGCCTGATGTCGATCACCGGCCTGCCCGGCCAGGGCCCCGTGCGGGTCGGCATTCCGATCGCCGATCTCGCCGCCGGCCTCCTGTGCGCGACCGGCATTCTGCTCGCACTGCTCGAGCGGGACACATCCGGCAAGGGTCAGCATGTCACGACCTCGCTGCTGCAGGCGCAGATCTTCATGCTCGACTTCCAGGCCTCGCGCTATCTCGTCAACGGCGAGGTGGCGAAGCAGGCTGGCAACAATCATCCGACCAGCATTCCGACCGGCGTGTTCAAGACCTCGGACGGCCATATCAACATCGCGGCCGCGGGCGGAAAAATCTGGGAGCGAACCTGCGAGGCGCTCGAGGCGCCGGAGCTCGCCAAACGGCCCGAATACGCGACCGCCGCAGCGCGCTCGAAGAACCGCGACGCGCTCAATCCTGAGATCGAGCAGATCACGGTCAAGCGCCCGAGTGCCGAATGGATCGAGCGCTTCAACAAGGCCGGCGTGCCGTGCGGGCCGATCTATTCGATCGATCAGGTGTTTGCCGATCCGCAGGTCAAGCACTTAGGGATGGCGCAGCCCGTCAAGGGCAGCAACCTCACCCTGGTCGGCCAGGGCGTGTCACTGTCGCGGACGCCGAGCAAGCTGGTCGCGCCGCCTCCCGCCCTCGGCCAGCACACCGAGACGGTGCTCAAGGAATTCGGCTACAACGCAAAACAGATCGCGGCGCTTCGCCAAGCGAACGCGATTTGATGCCCGCCTCGTGTCCCGGGCGCAGCGCAGCGCGAAGCGGTGTGCTGCAGACCTGGGACCCACGCTGTGCGGTTGGATGGGTCCCGGCTCAGCGGTGCATCGCTTCGCGCTGCACCGCGTCCGGGACACGCAGATCGGAATTCAGGGAGCTCGACCAATGACCCAGACCGACAAGATGCTGTCCCGCAAGGAGGGGCGCGTCGGCTACATGATCTTCAACAACCCCGAGCGCCACAACGCGGTCTCGCTCGACATGTGGGACGCGGCGAGCGGGATCATGGACGGTTTCGCCAAGGACGACGAGGTGCGCGTCGTGGTGCTGACCGGCGCCGGCGGCAAGGCCTTCGTGTCGGGCGCCGACATTTCCCGGTTCGAAAAGGAGCGCTCGAACGAGGAGGCGATCGCGCGCTACAACGAGATCGTCAGCAAGGCGAACGATGCGCTCTACCATTTCCCCAAGCCGACCATCGCGATGATCCGCGGCTACTGCATCGGCGGCGGCCTCGGGCTAGCGGTGTGCTGCGACCTGCGTATCGCATCCGACAATTCGCGCTTCGGCATCCCGGCCGCCAAGCTCGGCCTCGGCTATGGCTTTTCCGGCATCAAGCGGCTGAGCGATCTCGTCGGCCCGTCCTATGCCAAGGAAATCTTCTTCACGGCGCGCCATTTCGATGCCGCCGAGGCCTACGCCATGGGGCTGATCAACCGCGTGGTGCCGGCGGACAATCTCGAGGCTTACGTGCGCGACTACGCCGACACGATCAGCATCAACGCGCCGCTCACCGTCAACGCCGTCAAGTTCATCGCCAACCAGACGGTGGCCGATGAAGGCAAGCGCGACCTCGCGCGCTGCGCCGACATGGTCCAGCGTTGCTTCGAGAGCAAGGACTACATCGAGGGCCGCCGTGCCTTCATGGAAAAACGCAAGCCGGCCTTTACGGGCGCGTGAGCGCGTGACCGCGAAAAGTGGGAACCGGTTTTCGGAAAAGGTCACGCGCCAAACCATGCCCGCGCACGTCCCGGATGTCTCGGTCGCCGAGAAGCTCGTCGATCGCATCCTCGCGCTTTCGCCGGAGCGCCTGCCGGCGAGCCTGCGTGCCCGGTGCGAGGATCTGCTCGTCGACGTGCTCGGCCTCTGCGTCACGGCGCGCAACGAGGACTACGTCAAGGCGACGCTCGCGGCCTGCGACGACGACGGCCCGTGCACGGCGATCGGCCATGCCCGTACCTTGAGCGCGGCCGGCGCCGCGCTGGTCAACGGCACCGCGGCGCACGGGGAGGATTTCGACGACACCTTCGAGGGCGGTCCGGTGCATGCGGGTGCCGTGATCGTGCCGGCGGTGCTCGCAGCCTGCGAGCGGCACAATCCAGACGGCGCTTCGGCGCTGCTCGGCATCGCGGTCGGCGTCGAGACCATGTGCCGCCTCGGCCTGGTGACGCCTAAGCTCGTGCACAAGGCGGGCTTTCATCCGACCGCGGTGTTTGGGGCCATGGCCGCCGCCGCGGGCGTCGGCGCCGCGCTGCGGCTCGATCGCCGGCAGATGATCGATGCGCTCGGCATCGCCGGCAGCATGGCGGCCGGCATCATCGAGTATCTCGCCGAAGGCGCCTGGACCAAGCGCATGCACGCGGGCTGGGCGGCGCAGTCGGGCATTCGTGCCGCGCTGATGGCAAAGCACGGCTTTCGCGGCCCGCGCACCGTGTTCGAAGGCGCGCATGGCTTCTTTCATGGTTTCGCGCATACGACGGAGGGCAACTACGACCTGCTGGTCGGCGATTTCGGCACCCGCTGGGTCACCGAAGCGCTCGCCTTCAAGCTCTATCCGTGCGGGACGATGACGCACCCCTACATCGACTGCGCCCGCCGCCTCGGCGCGCGCGGCATCAAGGCCACCGACATCAAGGAAATGATCTGCGAGGTGGGCGAGGGGACGGTGCACCGCCTGTGGGAGCCGCTCGCCGACAAGCAGCGGCCGCCGAACGGCTACAGCGCAAAATTCTCGACGCCCTACTGCGTCGCGGCGGGCTTCGTGCGCGGCAATGTCGGCCTCGACGCCTTCACGGATGCGGCCGTGCGCGATCCGGCGGTGCTCGCGGTCGCCGGCAAGGTCCGCTACGTGATCGATTCGAGCAACCCTTATCCCAACAACTTCACGGGCCACATTCGCGCGGTGCTGAACGATGGGCGCGAGATCGAGGAGCGCCAGCCCCACATCCGCGGCGGCGCGCACGAGCCGCTGTCGCGGCAGGACATCGAGGACAAGTTCGTCCAGTGTGCCGGTCACGGCGGGTGGGATAAGCCGCGCATCGCGGCGGCGCTGAGGTTGGCGCGGGGGCTGTATGCCGGGAAGGTGGACCTGACGGCGTTGCATGGTTGATTGCGTTGCGGCTCCAGCGCCCTCTCCCCCGCTTGCGGGGGAGAGCCGGAGAGGGGGAAGCCGCTTGCTCAGTGCGCGGGGCTTCCCCCTCCCCGCCCTCCCCCGCAGGCGGGGGAGGGGGCGCGCATTCAGAACGGGTGGCACATGACCTCGGCACAGAAACCTCTTTTCGACCGCATCGCCCTCGTCACCGGGGCCGGCCGCAATATCGGGCGTGCTACGGCGCTGATGCTGGCCGAGGACGGCGCCGCGGTCGTCGTCAATGCGCGATCGAATCAGGCAGAAGCCGATGCGGTTGTCGCTGAGATCGAGAAAGGCGGCGGCCAAGCGATGGTCGCGCTCGCCGACATCGCCGATGCGGCCGCGGTCGAGCGCATGGTCGCGGCCGCGGTCGGGCGTTTCGGCCGTATCGATTTCCTGATCAACAACGCCGCGCTGCGACGCGAGAAGCCGCTCGACCAGATGACGATTGCGGAATGGCGCGAGGTGATGAGCGTCACGCTCGACGGCCCGTTCCTGTGCGTGAAAGCCTGCCTGCCGCATCTCAAGCGCAGCGGCGCCGGCGCGATCGTCAATGTCGGCGGCCTGAGCGGCCATAGCGGCGCGCGCGACCGCCTGCACGTGGTCACCGCCAAGTCCGGCCTGGTCGGCTTCACGCGCGGGCTCGCGCAGGATCTCGCCGACCACAAGATCACCGTCAACCTCGTGGTGCCGGGCCTCGTCGGCACGCCGCGCGCCGGGCCCGAGCCGCAGCACCATTCGATCCATCACACGCTGACGGGCGATCGCGTCCCGCCGGCCGAGGTCGCCGCCACGGTACGCTTCTTGTGCGGCCCAACCGCGCGCCACATCACGGGCCAGACCATTCACGTCAATGGCGGGGCCTATCTGGGGTGAGCGGCGGCTGATAATCTCCAGGGCAAAACATCAGGGGAGAACGCCGCCATGACGACGCGCCGGGAGTTTTTCAAGCACGCTGGCGCCGCCGGCATGGTCTTTTGCAGTTGCGGCGTGCTCGACGCGGCGCGCGCGCAGGCCGCGCCGCCGCGCACGCTGCCCGTGACGGTCAACGGCAAGCGGGTCAAGACCATCGACGTGCATGCGCATTGCCTCTTCCATGAAGCGCTTGCCCTGATGGGCGAGCAGGCGAATCGCTTGCGGCCCGACACCAAGGGCGCCGAGCAGATGTTCATCGCGGCAGAGGAGCGCCTCAAGGCCATGGACGCCATGGCGATCGACATGGAGGTGCTCTCGATCAATCCGTTCTGGTACCGCACGGATCGCGACACCGCGGCCGAGATCGTGCGCATCAACAACGAGAAGCTCGCCGAATTGTGCGCGTCGAAACCCGATCGGTTTGCCGCGTTCGGCTCGCTCGCACTGCAATATCCCGATCTCGCGGTCACGCAGCTCGAGACAGCGGTGAAGAAGCACGGCCTGCGCGGTGCCGCGGTCGGCGCGAGCGTGCTGGGTGAGAGCTTCGCTGAGCCGAAATATCATCCCGTCTGGGCCAAGGCCGAGGCGCTTGGCGCCGCGCTGTTCATCCACCCGCAGAGCGTGCCCGAGCTGGCGGCGCGCTTTCGCGGCAATGGCTGGCTCGCCAACACGATCGGCAATCCGCTCGAGACCACGTTTGCGCTCCAGCACCTGATCTTCGAAGGAACGCTCGACAAGTTTCCCGATCTCAAGATCATCGCGGCGCATGGCGGCGGCTATCTGCCGTCCTACGCGCCGCGCGACGATCACGCCTGCTTCGTGTCGCCGCAGAACTGCAATCCAAACGTCCATCTCAAGAAGAAGCCGACCGAATATCTCAATCAGCTCTATTTCGATGCGCTGGTGTTCACGCCGGAGGCGTTGCGCCATCTCGTTGCCCAGGTCGGCGCGAGCCAGGTCATGCTCGGCACCGACCATCCGATCCCGTGGGAGGAGCATCCGGTGGACCATGTGTTCGCCACCACGACGCTCTCCGACGACGACAAGGTCGCGATCCTCGGCGGCAACGCCGCCAAGCTGTTGGGAATGAACGCTTAAAGAGGCCTTGGGACGGCGCCGGCGCGCGCCGTTCGGGCAATTCATATTGCCGCAATATGGCAGACCCATTTGGGTCGTGCATTCCGGCGCGCCGGTGATAAGACCGTCCTGGGCGCATTTGGGATCACACCGTTCTTTATTAGGGAGCGACCATGGATACCCTCTTCGACCACACCATCGCGATCGGCATATGGATCGCCGTCGCGATCGTGATCCTCATCCTGATCCGCATGGCGAACGTATTTCGCTACATTCCCAACAATCAGGTCGGCATTGTCGAGAAAATGTGGGCGCCGAAGGGCTCGATCAAATCGGGCTTCATCGCGTTGCATGGCGAGGCCGGCTTCGAGCCCGAGATCCTGCGCGGCGGCATCCATCTGTTCATGCCGTTCACCTACCGCATCCACAAGTCGGATCTCGTCACCGTGGGGCAGGGGCGGATCGCCTATGTGTTCGCGCGCGACGGCGCGCCGCTTGCGCCCTCGCAGGTGCTCGCCGCCAACGACACCGAGGACAAATCCGACTTCCAGGATGCGCGCCGTTTTCTGCTCGGCGGCGGGCAGAAGGGGCCGCAGCGAAAGGTCCTGCGCGAAGGCACCTACGCGATCAACACCACGCAATTCGCCATCATCACGGACGAGCGCGTCTACGGTCATGCGTTGAGCGCGCAGGAGCAGGACGTGCTCAAGGGCATGCAGCAGACGCTCGCCGATCGCGACGGCTTCGTGCCGATCATGCTCGCGGCCGACAAGGACCTCGTCGGCATCGTCACGGTGCACGACGGCCCGTCATTGCCGTCGGGCGAGATCATCGCGCCCGAGGTCGGCACCGACCTGCACCAGGCCGATGCGTTCCACAACAATTTCCAGGAGCCCGAAAAATTCCTCCATGCCGGCGGCTACCGCGGACGCCAGCTGCAGGTGCTGCTCGAAGGCACGTGGTACATCAACCGCCTGTTCGCGACTGTCGAGGCGGTGCCGAAGATCATCATTCCGGTCGGCAATGTCGGCGTTGTCGTCTTCTACACTGGTCCGAGGACCGAGGACGTCTCGGGCGAGCAGTATCGCCACGGCGAGCTGGTCATGAACGGCAGCCGCGGCGTGTGGCGCGATCCGCTGCTGCCCGGCAAGTACGCGTTCAATACCTATGCGGGCAAGGTCGAGATCATCCCGACCGTCAACTTCATCCTCAAATGGGTGCGCGGCGAGACCAGCCAGATGAAGCTCGACGAGAACCTCTCCGAGATCTCGCTCATCACCAAGGACGCGTTCGAGCCGACCTTGCCGCTCTCGGTCGTGATGCACATCGACTACAAGAAGGCGCCGATGATCATCCAGCGCTTCGGCGACGTGAAGAAGCTGGTCGAGCAGACGCTCGACCCGATGGTCAGCGCCTTCTTCAAGAATATCGCGCAGAAGATGACCTTGATCGAGCTGTTGCAGAACCGCGCCGCCATCCAGGAGGAGTCGGCCGAGCAGATGAAGGCGAAGTTCGAGGCCTATTCGCTCGAGCTGCAGGAGGTGCTGATCGGCACGCCGCGGGCCTCGACCGGCGACCAGACGATCGAGAACATCCTGATCCAGCTGCGCTCGCGCCAGGTCGCGCGCGAGCAGGTGACCACCTTCCAGGAGCAGGAGAAGGCCGCCGTGCAGGAGCGTACGCTCAACGAGGCGCGAGCGGCTGCGGCGGCACAGACCGCGCTCACCCAGTCGACCATCCAGATCAAGGTGCACGAGAACGAGGGCGCGGCCGCGCTCGCCCGCGCCCAGAAGGACGCCGAGACCGTCAAGGTCACGGCCGCCGCAAGCGGCGAGAGGTCGCGCCTCGAAGGCCAGGGCGAGGCGGATCGCACACTCGCGATCGGCACCGCGGCCGCGCAGTCGACCAAGCTCGCGGTCGACGCCTACGGCGGTCCCGAATACCGGCTGGCCGAGCAGAATTTCTCCCGCTTCGCCGACGCGCTCACCAAGATCAACCAGCCGCTGGTGCCGCAATTCCTCATGTCGGGCGCGCAGGGCCAGGAAGGCGCAAACAGCGGCGGCGGCCTCATCCCGACCGCGCTCTTGAGCACGCTGTTCGCCCGCATGATGCCCGACGCGATGGAGAAGCTGAAGCAGGAGGCGCCGCGACCGACTTCGCGTTGAGCCGCTTGCTCAGTGCTTG
>DATBZM010000122.1:0-6927 GCA_036513175.1 Xanthobacteraceae bacterium
AGCGTGTTCCCAAGAATACGCTCCATGGCAAGCACTGTGGCGTTGCCGCCGAACCGTGGCCTTGGGGTCGCCATGGTTGGGCTGGTATAAGGCGGACGGCCCAAGCATGAGGACTTTATCGAACCGTCATCATGCTCCGGCCTATTGTTCGAGCATGATCTTGTCCGAAAACCGGTTTCCACTTTTCGAGATCATGCTCTAGCACGGACGGGACGATGCAGCGTCGGAGTAGAGCGCGAGCGTGGGTGTGCGGGATCGCCGTTGTTGCGGCGCTGACCGTGCTGTCGGCATGCTCGACCTATGACAGCCTGTTCGGCTCGCGTCCGTCGACCACGGCGTCGGCGCCCCCGGCCGCTTCGTCCTCGCCCTCGTTCACCGATCGCTTCAGCAATTTCGTGACGGGCGGCCCATCGACCACCATGGCACAGGGCGACACGCCCGGGCAGGCCGATCTCGATTGCCCCGGCGTCCAGATCCGCCAGGGCGCGTCGACCTATGATCAGTCGGCGCAAGACAACGGATCGGCCGCGCTGTCGCTGCGCTTCCAGGCGAGCTTCGTGCGGTTCGCGCGCGAATGCGCGCTGCGGGCCGGCAACGTCACGATGAAAGTCGGCGTCGAGGGGCGTGTCATTCTCGGGCCCGCCGGCACCCCGGGCGGGGTCACGCTGCCGGTGCGCCTCGCGGTGGTCAGGGAAGGGCTCAGTCCGCAGACGATCTGGACCAAGTTCTACATGGTCCCGGTGATGCTGCAGCCCGGCGAGGGCAACGCCACATTCACGCAGGTCGAGGAAGACATGACCTTTCCGATGCCGCCCGGCAACCAGTTCGATCAGTATGTGATCTATGCCGGCTTCGATCCGCAGAGCGCGGTGCCGGAACCGAAGAAGAAGCCGGTCAAGCCGGCACGGCGGAAGCCGAAGGCCAATCCGCAGCCGCAATAGAGAGTGATCCCGAAGAAGCCTGCCCCCGACATGATCCGGGGCCTGCCCCAGACTCGCGGAAGATCACGCGCCGAATATTGTTCACCAGCCGCGCAGCGCGACGACCGTGCTCTTGAGCACGCGCATGTCGGCGATGACGGCGCGCGCGCCGGCCGCGGTGAGTTGCGCCGGCAAGTGCGAATGCACGTGGCTGCCGCCGACGAAACCGATCGGCGTCATCCCGGCGGCGACGGCGGCCGCAACGCCGACCGGCGAATCCTCCACCACGATGCAGTCGGCCGGATCGACTTCCATCTTCGCGGCAGCGTGCAGGAAGAGATCAGGCGCCGGCTTGCCGCGCGGCACGTCGTTGCCGGAGAAGAGATGCGGCTCGAAGAAGCGCACGAGGCCCGCCGTCTCGAGGCTCACGCGAATGCGGTCGAGCGTCGCCGACGAGGCAACGCATTTCGGCCCGCGCAGCCAAGTCAGCGCGTAGGCGGCATGCGGCGTCGGGCGCAGCTCTTCGCGAATGCGGCGCAGCGTCGCCGCCGCCAGGATGGCGGGGAAGTTCACCGGCAGCTTGCGGCGGGTCGCCGTCTCGACGTCGGCGAACATGTCGGTCGCGCGTCGGCCGGTGAAGAAATGCGCGACGATCTGCGGCGTCATCGGAAAGCCGGCGCGCGTGAACTCGTCCGCCGCGACCGCGGCCGAGATCGGCTCACCATCGACCAGAACACCGTTGCAATCGAATATGATCACCCAAGTCCCCCGGGCAACCAGCAGATACGCTGCCGTTGGTTGATCGACGCACGCGCGACACAACCCGCAACACGCTACTGGCGCACTCGACTGGCGAACTCGGACGGAAATGACGCAATCAAATCGGTTCGGTTTGGATGACCCAACGCGATGGCACAATTAAGTCAAGCCAACACCCGGTTGGGCTACGCCGGTGAGGCCGTACGGTCTCCACCTACCGACGCAGATGCGAATCGACAGGGTAGCATAGGTACCATGAGGCGGTAACGGCAAGGTCACAGGGGCCGGCCACGGCAAGTTGTTACCGTTTTGCACAGCCAACGATCAACACTTGGGCCGCGGAACCGCTGCCCAAAGAGTAGTCAATTGAGCTTGGCTTTGAGCTCCTGGACGCCCTGCGTGATCAGGTCATCGCCGACCTTGCCCTTGGCCGTATCGCTGAGAATTTTTTCCGCCGCCGCCACCGCCGCATCGGCGGCAGCCGCGCGCACATCGGCGAGCGCCTGGGCTTCGGCCTGGGCGATCTTGGCCTCCGCCACCTTGGTGCGGCGGGCCACGAAGTCCTCGACCTTCGCCTTTGCCTCGGCGGCGAGGCGCTCGGCTTCGGCCTTGGCGGCGACCACGATGGCGTCGGCCTCGCGATCGGCCTCGCCGCGCCGGCGCTGGTAGTCGGCGAGCAGCGCCTGCGCCTCCTCGCGCACGCGCCTCGCCTCGTCGAGCTCCGCCTTGATGCGGGCGCCGCGGTCATCAAGCGCGCCGATGATCAGCCGGTGGGCACCGACCTTCACGAGCACGCCGAGAAAGATGACGAACGCGACCGCGACCCAGAATTCGGCGTCAGCGAGGATGTGCATGGGACGATCCCTGGGCGATCCTTGGCGTCATGGCTTGAGCACCGCGTCGACCGCCGCGCCGATCGTCGCCTCGGGCGCGGTCACGCCGGTCAGCCGCGTGACGATCGCGGCCGCGGCCTCCGCCGCGATGCCGCGCACATTGGCCATGGCGGCGTTCTTGGTCGCGGCGATCGCCTTCTCGGCGTCGGCCAATTTGACCGCGAGCTGGTCTTCCAGCGCCTTGCGGTTGCGATCGGCCTCGGCCTGCAGCTTGTCGCGCGTCTCGCCCGCAATTGCCTGGGAGCGAGCGCGGGCGTCGGCGAGCGCCTTCTCGTAGGCGGCCATCGCGGCCTCCGCCTCGCCCTTGAAGCGGCTCGCCTCGGCGAGATCGTCCGCGATGCGCCGGCTGCGGCTCTCGATGATCCCGCCGACCCGCGGCCGCACCAGCCGCGCCGTCATCACGTAGAGCGCGATGAAGCAGATCGCGAGCCAGAACAGCTGCGACGGAAAGGTCTCGCGCTCGAACGGCGGGAACGGCGCCTTGTGCGGAGCACCCGGCGCCTCGGTATGCGCGGTTGTTGTCTCGGCCATCGGCCACTCCGTGATCGGCGGCGCGGAATGCCCGCGCCGCCGGAATAAATCAGAGCACGAACAGCAGCAGCAGCGCGATCAGCAGCGAGAAGATGCCGAACGCTTCCGCGAGCGCGAAGCCGAGGAACAGCGTGTTGCGCTCGCCGCCGGCCGCCGAAGGGTTGCGCAACGCGCCGGTCAGGAACTGGCCGAACACGTTGGCGACGCCGATCGCGGTCGCCCCCATGCCGATGCAGGCAAGGCCCGCGCCGATGTATTTCGCTGCAACTGGATCCATCATGAAGCTCCTTTGGCGATGGGTTGGATTCGAGGAAGGGTTTCGCGCGCTTTCAGTGCGACGGGTGGAGGGAGTCGTTGAGGTAGATGCAGGTGAGGATCGCGAACACATAGGCCTGGAGGAAGGCGACCAGGAGCTCGAGGGCGAACAGCGCCACCGTGAACACGAGCGGCAGCGTCGCCGCGAGCCAACCGAACGCGCCAAGGCCGCCGATCGCGACGACGAACCCTGCCACCAGCTTGAGCGTGATGTGGCCGGCGAGGATGTTGGCGAACAGACGAACGCTGTGCGAGATCGGCCGGGCGAAGAACGACAGGATCTCGATGATGACGATCATCGGCAGGATGAGGATCGGAACCCCGCTCGGCGCGAACAGCTTAAGGAAGTGCAGGCCGTGCTGCCAGAACCCGTGGATTATCACGGTGAAGAACACGAGCAGCGCCAGCGCCGCCGTAATGACGATCTGGCTCGTCACCGAGAACGTGTAGGGAATGAGTCCGACGATGTTGGCGAACAGCACGAACATGAACAGCGAGAACACCAGCGGGAAGAACTTGAGGCCGTGCTCGCCCGCCGCGCTGCGGATCATGTTGGCGATGAACTCGTAGGACAGCTCGGCGACCGACTGCATGCGCGACGGCACCAGCCGCCGGGCGGCTGTGGGACCGAGCATCAGCGCCGCCGTGAGCACCACGGCGGCCAGCATGTAGGCGGCCGAATTGGTGAAATAGATCTCATGGCCGGCGATATTCGCGATCCGGAAGATCGGATGGATCTCGAATTGCTCGATCGGATTGGCAACCATGACCGCAACGGTCCCTTCGAATCATCCCGCTCCGGCGTTGTCCGCGATCACCGCTCGCGGTCGCCGGGCCTTGCCAGGAACCCCGCCGCACGCATCAGGTTGAGCATGCCTGCGGCGAACCCCAGCAGCACGAACACGATGAATCCCCACGGCCGGACGTGAGGCACGAAATCGACCAACCAGCCGATCACCGCTCCCACCACCACACCCCCCACCAGCTCGGACGAGAGGCGCAGGCCGCGCGCCAGCGCCGAGGGGTCGGCGGCGGCCGGAGCGGGGGTTGGTTCGGATGGCCGGCTCGCCCGATGCTTGTCGAGCTGATCGCCGAGATGCCGAAGCCTCGCGGAGAGAGCAGCCTCGTCGGAAAGCCGGCGGTCCTGATCGCTTTTTCCGCCCGTGTCGTCGCTCATGAGTGCCGACACCCGCGGTGCAAAAAGACGATGTCGAACGTCCCGCCCCCTCAAGGCCGCGCGGAACATACTGAGCCGGTCGGGGCAAGTCAAGAATTGGCGTTTTTGACTTAAGTATATGATAGTCCGTAGGAAATAGTCATTGCGGGCGATCCGTTGGGTGCGTCGGAACGGTCATGCCCGTGGTTTTGCAACGAGGCACGCCATGCAGCGCGATACCGTGCCCGCGGCCGGCCGATTCCCGCGCATCATGCGTCTTGTTAGCGTGAATGACGATCATCGAATCCGCCGCGCAGGAAGAAGACCTGATGGCCGCCATCCGATCCTCGATCAGCCAAACGCCCGTCACCGCGACCGCGACCCTGACAGTCGAAACGGCGGGTGAAGGGTTCGTCGATATCACCCGCGAGGCGGCGCGCTTCATCGCCGATGTTCGCGCGCGCGAGGGCGCGCTCTTTCTCTTCATCCGCCACACTTCGGCGTCGCTCACCATCCAGGAGAACGCCGATCCGGATGTGCAAACCGATCTCGTCATCGCGTTGCGCCGGGTGGCGCCGGACGACGTGCCCTGGGTTCACGACGTCGAAGGACCCGACGACATGCCGGCGCACGTGAAAGCCATGCTGACCGGCAGCTCGTTGCACGTGCCGGTGCTCGACGGCGCGCTCGCGCTCGGCACGTGGCAGGGCATCTATGTGGCCGAGCATCGCTCGCGCCCGCATCGGCGCGAGGTGGTCATGCAGTTCGTCGGCGCCCGCGGATGACCGCTGCGCGCCGCGCCGTCGCGGCTCAGCGGGTGGCGCGCGCGGCCGTCCGCAGCAGCAATATGAGCGAGGCGAAGAAGACGATCGCCGTGCCCTGCGCCACCAGGAAGATCCCGAGCGGCATGTCGAGCAACGGCACGATCACCTTGTTGAGCGCGCGCGACCACATGCTGATGATGACGAAGTAGCCGATCCAGGCGGCCAGCATCGCGAGCATGCCGCGCTTGAGGCGGCGCATGCCGAAATGCCGTTCCAGCTGGAGCATCGGCGCGGCCAGGATGGCCGAATAGGCCGCGGAGGCGGCCACTGAGCGTGATGCGTTCTGCATCGTCCGGGTCCTTTCGTATGTCTTGGTTCAGGCCGCGCTCGCGCGCGGTCCAATCTGCAAGACGCCACCCGGCGGCGGCCTCCGCCCAATCCATATGCATAGGGCGTGCCGCCCGGAGGCATAGGGCGTGCCGCCCGGCCTCCACCCACGGCGCAGCGGGGCCTTGACGGTCAAGGCTGCGCCGCAAAGGTTAACGAAAGGTTAGCTGCCGTCCACGCGGGCAATCGGTCGATCAGAAAATCGGCATTGTCGCTATTGGGGCACCGGACTAGGCTCTGGCCGACCGGGGAACGGGACGACAGTCGCGCCGGCATCGGGCGCGCATTGATTTGCGGTGCGCGGGCCAACCCCTTTCCGACCGTTCCGGACGCGCATCGGGCGGCGAACAGGAGCCGGACGTTTCGTTGAGCGACACCGCACAATATCGCCTGATGATCGCCGACGATCATCCGCTGTTTCGTGGCGCCCTGCGCGAGGCCGTGGCAGGCCTGTTCACGCGCGCCGACATTGCCGAGGCCGGCACCTTCGACGAGGTGTCGGCGATGCTCGAGCGCGCGAGCGACGTCGACCTCATCCTGCTCGACCTCGCGATGCCGGGCGTGCGCGGCTTTTCCGGATTGATGTATCTGCGCGCCCAGTATCCGAGCGTGCCGGTGGTGGTCGTCTCGGCCAATGACGAGCCGGCGGTGATCCGCCGCTGCATGGATTTCGGCGCCTCCGGGTTCATCCCGAAGACGCTCGGCGTCGAGGCGATGCGCGAGGCGATCGGCGTGGTGCTCAGGGGCGGCGTGTGGACGCCGCCCGACATCGATCTCCACGCGAGCGCCGACGCCGAGACCACGGCGCTGCTGGCGCGGCTCTCGACGCTCACGCCGCAGCAGGTGCGCGTGCTGATGATGCTGTCGGAGGGACTGCTCAACAAGCAGATCGCCTATGAGCTCGGCGTCTCCGAAGCGACCGTCAAGGCGCACGTCTCGGCGATTTTGCAGAAGCTCGGGGTCGAAAGCCGCACCCAGGCCGTGATCGCCGCCGCCAAGATCGAGGTCGGGCACTGGCCGCAGGCGGCGCCGCTGCACTGATCGTCATGGCCGGGCTTTGGCCCGGCCATCCACGTCTTTCTTGCAAGCCGCAAAGACGTGGATGCCCGGCATTCGCCGGGCATGACGGCGGGGTCTACTCCGCCGCCGCCACGCGCTGGATGCGCCATTGCGCGAGCAGGGCGCGCAGCGCGGCCGGCTTG
>DATBZM010000123.1:0-4367 GCA_036513175.1 Xanthobacteraceae bacterium
CCAAAAATCAACTGCGATGGCCCTGCCTCTTAGGGGGAGAGGGAGCGCGAACGCAGTGCGCGATCATACGCGATCGTCGCCGGCGCGCCCGGCTCACTCGCCCAGATCCTTGAGGTGATTGCGCGCGATGTCCTGCGCCCACGCGCCGTCGTTGCCTTTGACCGGCAGCGCCAGCGCCTTGTTGAAATCGGCGCGCGCGTGGGTGGTGTCGCCGGACTTCTCGTAGGCCATGCCGCGGATCGCGTAGGAGGCGTTGAGCAGCGGGTCGACGCGGATCGCCTGGGTGGTGTCGGCGATCACAAGGTCGAACTTGCCCTGCAGGCGATAGACCTCGGCGCGGTTGGCGAAGGGATAGACCGATTGCGGGTTGATCTCGATCGAGCGCCCATAGTCGGCGAGCGCGAGCTCGTACTGCTTGAGGATGCGATAGGCTTCGCCGCGCCAGTTGTAGGCGCCGGCGAGGTCGTGCTCGCTCAGCTTGCCCGACTCGATGATGCGGGTGCAGGCCGAGATGCGCTCGGTCGCCCGGGCATCGTTGCCCGAGAAGCACGCGTCGATGTCGCTCTTCTGATCGGCGCGCGCCGGCGTCGACGCGAGCTGGCCGGCGACGACAGCGGCGGCGAGCAAGGCGGCGACGCGCACGAAGCGCGTCCAGCGGAACGGCGCGCGCGCGGCGCAATCGAAGGCGTGGATTTTGGCGGCTCCCATGTGCATCCCCTGTCAAATGGCGAGAACGTCGAGGCCGATTCGAACCATTCCGATGGCGCGATGTCAATCGATCGAGCGGCGCGATCGAGCGGCGCGCGCGGCGGCGTCCGGCTTGTGCGATTTTACACACCGCGCCGGCGCCCGATCGCGGACAAACGCGGTGTCTCGGCGACCGCCGGGACCTGACAAACCGCAATGGAGACGACAATGTCGCGCCTCGCTACCCTCACCGCCGTCGTGGTCCTCGGTCTCGCGTCCTCGGCCGAGGCCCGCTTCGGCAACCAGCCGATGGTCACGCCGACCCACACGCAACCGCTGTTCGGCAATCAGGCCAACCGGAACGTGAAGGTGACCAACACCCAGCCGCTGTTCGGCAATCAGGTCAACAAGGGCATGACCACCAGCACCCAGCCCCTGTTCGGCAACCAGATCAACAAGAACATGACGACGAGCAACCAGCCCCTGTTCGGCAACCAGGTGAACCGCAACGCCAACCCGCCGTCGCACCCGCTGTTCGGCAATCAGGTCCGTCCCTGAGCGCCGCGTTCATCGAAGCCTGGAGAGAGGGCGGCCCCGGCCGCCCTTTTCTTTCGTGCGGTTGGCTAGAGCGAATTCCGATCGATCCACACTCGTCATGGCCGGGCTTGTCCCGGCCATCCACGTCTTTCTCGCCGGAGTGCAGGAAGAAAGACGTGGATGCCCGCATTCGCGGGCATGACGTCCTGATTCAGAGCCAGCGAAATTTGCTCAAGGTTCAACTTGTGTTTTTGCGCACAACCTCGATCCGCGCGATGCCGGATGGTCGCGCTCGGAAACGCCTGGCGGAACAGCACACGGGACGGTCCCGGCCCTCGTTCCCACGCAACAGCGCGGATTTCCGCCAACCTGAGAGGAGATCGTACCATGACGACGTCGCTGAAAGTTCTGGCCTTCGGGCTTCTGGTTCTCGCATCGCCGGCCTTCGCGCATGGCGGCGGCAATGGGCATGGCATGGGCCACGACATGGGTGGTGACGTGAACCACACGACGACCATGAACCAGAACGACAAGAAGATGCCGAGTGACAAGACCAAGCGCACCGACCAAGCCAACGCTCGACAGGACCGGGTGCTCTCGAACGTCATAGCGGCCGGGAGCAAGCTGATCACGCTCTATGAGCAGGATCTCAAGAACGGCAACGTGGCCGGGCAGAAGACCGTTCTCAACGAGCTCCAGGCCTTGAGCAGGTTCGCGGCCCGGAATGGGGTCGGCGCACAGTTTCTGGCCTCCAGCACGACGACGATCTCGATCGGCAGGCGCGCTGGCGGCAAGGTGATCTTCGCGCACTCCTGACCGCTTGCGCGAATACGCCGAATGGCAAGGGCCCTGCAACCGCAGGGCCCTTTTCACATTTGCGCCGCCGCGTCGACTTGTGTTTTTCCGCACAACCCCGATCCGCGCGATGCCCGATGGTCGCGCTCGGAAACGCCTGGCGGAACAGTCAGCGCACGGGATGGTCCCGGCCCTCGTTCCTGCACAACAGCGCGGATTTCCGCGAACCTGAGAGGAGATCGTACCATGACGACGTCGCTGAAAGTTCTCGCCTTCGGGCTTTTGGTTCTCGCATCGCCGGCCCTCGCGCATGGCGGTGGCAACGGACACGGAATGGGCCATGACATGACCCACGGCATGACCCAAACCATGAACCACACGACGACCATGAGCCAGAACACCTGGAAGCAGGGCCACGACAGCAAGCAGACCGATCGGACCAAGGCCAATACGCTCAAGCAGCAGATCGCCACGAAGATCGGCACCGAGGTTCAGGCCTTGCTGGCGAAGTACACCCTGTTTCTCCACAACGCCAACACGGGCGGGCAGAAGATGATCCTCAGCCAGCTCCAGTCGCTGAGCAAGCTTGCGGCCGAGCACGGGATCAACGAAACCATCCAGGTCGGGACCACGCGCGTCACCATCGGCCGCAACGTCAACGGTATGGTGGTCATCAAGCTCGTCTGACGTTTCGTGCCGGAACGCCAGAGTGAATTCCGCTCGAGTCGATCCACACCGTCATGGCCGGGCTTGTCCCGGCCCTACGTCTTTCTTGCCAGATTGCAAAGACGTGGATGCCCGGGACATAGGCGAGCAAAGCGACGCCGTTCTTCGAACGGCTATGCCCGGGCATGACGTGCTGATTCAGCGCCGGCGGAAGATGCTCCAGGCGCGGCGGATTCGCAGCAGTCCGCCGTGCGCGACTCACTCGTCGAACTGGGCCTTGCGCCATTTCACCGCCGCCGGCAGGCCGTCGCGGCGCGCGCGCTCGCGGAATTCGGCGCCGATCTCGGTCGTCGCCGCGTAGAGCGGCGCGACCACGTCGATGCCCGCCTGCATGGCGTTGCGGAAGCCGGCCGCGTCGGCGCCGCGATTGATCGCGAGCTTGGTGGCGGCGAGCGCCTCCGGCGCGACCAGCGCGAGGCGGCGCGCGAGCTTGAGCGTCGCGGCGGCGAGCTCGGCCGGCGGCACCACGCGGTTGACCATGCCGAGATCGAGCGCGGTTGCGGCATCGATCATGTCGCCGAGGTAGAGGAGCTCGCGCGCCTTCTTGAAGCCGATGATCCACGGCATGACGAAGGCGGGTCCGGCCTGCGAGAAGCGCGTCTCCGGCTCGCCGAACTTCGCGTCGTCGGCCGCGATCGTGAGGTCGCAGAACATGGCGAGCTCGCAGCCGGCGCCGAGCGCGTGACCCTGCACGGACGCGAGCACGGGCTTCTTCATGTACCAGGGGGTGAGCTCGAGCGCGAGGCTCGCGCCGAGCCGCGCATGAAACTTGAGCGCGTCGTGGCGCCACGCCTCGTTGCGCGATGCCTCGTTGCCCGAGCTGCCGCCGAGATCGTAGCCGACGCAGAAGCTGCGCCCGGCGCCGCGCAGCACGACGACGCTCGTCGCCGCATCCTCGTCGGCCTGGGCAAAGGCGGCTGCGAGTTCGCGCCGCACGTCCATGCTGAGCGCGTTGAGCTTGTCCGGACGGTTGAGCGTGACGAAGCCGATCTTGTCGGCGGATTCGTAGAGGACGAGGTCGGTCATTGCGGTTCCTCAATATCCGGCGTCATGCCCGCGAAAGCGGGCATCCAGTACGCCGTGTCATCTCGTGGGAAACGCTGCATCGGTCGGTGGTTACTGGATCGCCCGCCTTCGCGGGCGATGACGTTGTCATGCATGGCGGGCGGCTACGACGCCACCCATTGGGTGAAGCGCTCCTCGATGCTGGCGATGCGGTCGGCTTCCCAATGGTCGTCCTCCTTGACCGACACGGCGGCGTTCGCCGCGAAGGTCGGCAGCTGGCGGGCGATCTCGGGCGGGATCTGCGCGAAGGCGTCGGGATTGATCGGGCCGTAGTAGAGGCGCGTGTTGAACTCCGCCTGGGGCCTGGCGCCGCAGGCGAACTCGATCAGCTCGAAGGCGAGCCGGCGGTTGGGCGCGCCGCGCAGCACGCCCCACGTGCTGGTGCTGCGCACCATGCCGTTCCACACGAGCTCGACCGGCACGCCCTGCTGCTTGAGCTCGGTCGCGCGCGCGTTCCAGATCGACATCATGTCGACCTCGCCGTCGCGGATGAGCTGCTGCGACTGGTTGCCCTCGCGCCACCACACCTTGATGTGCGGCTTGATCGCGTCGAGCTT
>DATBZM010000124.1:0-14009 GCA_036513175.1 Xanthobacteraceae bacterium
CAGGATATGCGCGGCGGCCACGAAGCCGTAGAGGCCGAGCGTCGCGCCCTCGCCGGCCATGCGAAAACTGCGCCAGCCAATCAGGCCGGCGCACAGCAGCGGCGCGAGCGCGGCCGCATCGCCCTGCGGCAGCAGCGGAAAGCAGAAGCGCGCATCCGCGACCGTGTGCGTCGCATAGCCGCCGTCGCGCGTATAGCCGGTGAACCGCGGCGCGTCGCACAGGTTCTCGCGTCCGGCGCGGCAGTACGGACAGATGCCGCAGGTCGCGCCGAGCCACGGCACGCCCACCCGCGCCCCCAAGGCAAAACCGCCGACGCCGGCACCGGTCGCCGCGACCCGGCCGACGATCTCGTGGCCGGGCACGATCGGGCAACGGATGTCGGGCAGCTCGTTGTCGACCACATGCAGGTCGGTGCGGCACACCCCGCAGGCCGCGATCTCGATCAAGATTTCGCCGGCCCGGGCGCCGGCAACCGCCGCTCACGCAGCACCAGCGGCGCATTCGGCCGCTCCAGCACCATGGCCTGCATCGTCGACATGCGCCGATTATGCGGCGTGCGACAGGGGGTCGGCAACAACGCGACACCCACTTTCGTCGCCCGCATCTTGGCGTTTCGTCGCGAAACGCCTAGATCATGGTCCGCCCCCGCCATCAGGAACCGCAATGCGCACCGATCAGGATCAGCCCGTCCGCCTCGCCGACTATCGGCCGCCCGACTGGCTGGTCGACACCGTCGATCTCGACGTCTCGCTGCATCCGACCGCGACGCGCGTGCGCGCGACGCTCAAGCTCAGGCCCAATCCGGACGCGCCCGCGGCCGCGCCGCTTGCGCTCGACGGCGACGAGCTCGATCTGCAGTCGATCAGGCTCGATGGCGCGCCATTGTCGGCCGACAGCTTCACCGCAACGCCCGGCAAGCTCAGCATCGCGCAGCCGCCGCAGCGGCCGTTCACCCTCGAGATCGAGACGCTGGTCGATCCGACCGCCAACACGCAGCTCTCCGGCCTCTATCGCGCAGGCGCCATCTACTGCACGCAATGCGAGGCGGAAGGGTTTCGCCGCATCACCTATTTCCCCGACCGGCCCGACGTGATGGCGGTCTACACCACGCGCGTCGAGGCCGAGAAGGCCGAGGCGCCGGTGCTGCTCGCCAACGGCAATCCGGTCGCGGCGGGCGAGGTTGCGGGCACCACGCGCCACTACGCCGTGTGGCACGATCCGTTCCCGAAGCCGTCCTACCTGTTTGCGCTGGTCGGCGGCGCGCTCGGCCAGGTCGAGGACACGTTCGTCACCATGTCGGGCCGCAGCGTGACGCTGCGCATCTATGTCGAGCCCGGCAAGGAGAGCCGCGCCGGCTGGGCGATGGATTGCCTCAAGCGCGCGATGCGCTGGGACGAGGAGGCGTTCGGGCGCGAATACGATCTCGACATCTTCATGATCGTCGCGGTCTCGGCCTTCAACATGGGCGCGATGGAGAACAAGGGGCTCAACGTCTTCAACGACAAATACGTGCTGGCGAGCCCCGAGAGCGCCACCGATATCGACTACGCGAGCATCGATGCCATCATCGCGCACGAGTACTTCCACAACTGGACCGGCGACCGCATCACCTGTCGCGACTGGTTCCAGCTCTGCCTCAAGGAAGGTCTCACGGTCTTCCGCGACCAGGAATACACCGCCGACCAGCGCTCGCGGCCGGTCAAGCGCATTTCCGACGTGCGCAGGCTGCGCCTGGACCAGTTCGTCGAGGATGCCGGTCCCCTCGCCCACCCGGTGCGCCCCGAGGTCTATCGCGAGATCAACAATTTCTACACCACGACCGTCTACGAGAAGGGCGCCGAGGTCGTGCGCATGCTCAAGGTGCTGCTCGGCGCCGACGGCTTCCACGACGGCATGGATCTCTACTTCACGCGCCACGACGGGCACGCCGCGACGGTCGAGCAGTTCGTCGCCTGCTTCGCGGACGCGACCGGAACCGATCTTGCCCAGTTCATGCGCTGGTACCGGCAGGCCGGCACGCCCGAGGTCGCGGTCACGATCGGCCACGATGCCAAGGCGAAGACCTGCACGCTCGTGGTCGCGCAGATGCAGCCGCCGACGCCCGGCCAGTCCGCGAAGGAGCCGCTGGTGATCCCGCTCGCGCTCGGCCTGATGGCGGCGGACGGGCAGGACATTGCGCTCAAGCTCGCCGACGGCCGCGCGCTCGAGCGCGGCGTGCTGGTGCTGACGCAGCCGGCCGAGACCTTCGTGTTCGCCGACGTGCCGGCGCGCCCGGTCGCCTCGCTCAACCGCGGCTTCTCGGCGCCGATCAAGCTCAGCGCCAACCTCGGTGCCGACGATCTCCGCTTCCTCGCCGCCCATGACGTCGACGCCTTCAATCGCTGGCAGGCGCTGCAGACGCTCTCGACCAATCTGCTCACCGGCAACGTCGCGGCGCTGCGCGCCGGCCGGGCGACGCGCAACGACCCGGACTTGATTGCGGCGATTGCCGCCGTGCTCGCCGAGCCCGCGCTCGAGCCGGCTTTCGTCGCGCAGATGCTGACGGTGCCGGCGGAAGCCGATATCGCGCGCGAGATCGGGCGCGACGTCGATCCGGATGCGATCTTTGCGGCGCGCAATGCGCTGCGCGCCGCCATCGGCGGCACTCTCGCGCCCGCGCTGCGCGACGCCTATCGGCGGCTCGCCGAGAGCGGCCGCTACAGCCCGGATGCCGCGAGCGCCGGGCGCCGCAGCCTCAAGAACATCGCGCTCGATCTCCTCGCCGCGTCGGGCAGCTCGGCCGCGATCGCGCTCGCGGCCCGGCAATACCAGGCGGCCGACAACATGACCGATCGCATGGCCGCGATCGCGACGCTGTCGCTCCAACCGGTGCCCGAGCGACAGGCCGCGATCGACGATTTCTACCGCCGCTACGAATCCGATCCGCTGGTGATCGACAAATGGTTCGCGCTGCAGGCCATGGTCCCGGAGGCCGCCACCCTCGGGCGCGTGCGCGAGCTGACGCGCCATCCGGCGTTCTCGCTGCGCAACCCGAACCGCGTGCGCGCGCTGATCAGCGCGTTCGCGCAGGGAAATCAGACCCAGTTCAACCGCGCCGACGGCGCCGGATACATCTTCATCGCCGACCAGGTGCTTGCGCTCGACGGCGCCAACCCGCAGGTTGCCTCGCGCCTGATGACCGCCTTCAAGAGCTGGCGTGCGCTCGAACCCGCAAGGCGCGGCAAGGCCGAGGCGGAGCTGCGGCGGGTCGCGGCCTCGCCTTCGCTGTCGACCGATGTGCGCGACATCGTCGAGCGCTCGCTCGCCGAGGCGTGAAACGTCGCGGCGCGGGCGAGCGCGTCGCTTCGCTGTCAAGGGCCCGAATCCGCCCTGTGGACAGGTCAAGTCGCGTCGACGCACTACGTAGAAACCCGCGCCACACCGGTATTTTCGTGCGTCGTCGCGGCGGTAACAATTTCTTAGAAATTTGATTCGCGGACTCTCGACAAAGATTCGTCGATCGATTCAAATCGAGGTGATTCGGGCAGAGATGCGGCACATCCTCACCGAACACGGACGAGACGATCCTGATGGGGGAGGCCTGACATGGCGCCCGCTCTCGCGAGCGCGTCAGCGAATTCGGATTCGATCAAGGGCTTGGCGCAATCGATCGCCAAGCCGGCCTACCGCCGCCTCCTCGTCGCCGAGCCGGCGCTGCGCCGCGCGGTGCCGGTCCTCATCATCGCGTTCCTCGTCACCATGGCGGTCGGCGCCGGCGTGCAGGTGCACGACCATTGGCGCCAGTCCGAAGGCACGATCGTCAACGAGCTGCAGCTCACCGCCGATCTCGTCGCCGCGCACCTCGACGACGCGACGGACATCGCCAAGAACGACGCCGTGCGCCGCGCCCAGGCGCTGCTCGATCGCGCGCTGCCGCCGCGCGCGACCGACAATGGCAGGACCATCATCGTCAGCGATCTCGACGGCGTCGTCGTCGCGGCGGTGCCCGCCCGCCACATCGGCCGGCCGCTGCTCGACGTTCTCGGGCCCGCCCAGCCGCTCACCACCTTCACGGCGAGCGCCGGCGTGATGGAGACACCGCTTGGCGACGGGATCGAGGCCTACGCGACGGTACGCGGGCTCAAGGCGCCGCTCGGCCAGCTCGCGATCGTCCAGCCGCGCAGCGACGCGCTCGCGCCGTGGCGCTCGGACACGACGCTCACCGTGACGCTGTCGGCAACCACCGGCTTCGTCGTCCTCATTCTCGGCTTCGCGTTCCACTGGCAGGCGACGCGCGCGCGCGAAGCAGACGCGATCTACGACACGGTGCGCGGGCGCATCGACACCGCGCTCAATCGCGGCCGCTGCGGGTTGTGGGACTGGGACCTCGCGCGCGGCCGCATCTTCTGGTCCCATTCCATGTTCGCCATCCTCGGGCTCGACCCGCGCGACGATCTGCTCACCTTCGGCGAGATCGGCGCGCTGGCGCATCCCGCCGACATCCGCCTCTATGAGCTCGCAACGCAGATCGCCGACGGCAAGACCAAATCGATCGACCGCGCCTTCCGCATGCGGCACGCGCGCGGCGACTGGGTGTGGCTGCGCGTGCGCTGCGAGGTCGCGCGCCAGCGCGACGGCGCCGACCCGCATCTCATCGGCATCGCGGTCGACATCACCGAGCAGAAGGACCTGATGGAGAAGACGATCGCGGCCGACGTGCGCCTGCGCGACGCGATCGAGACGATCCCGGAGGCCTTCGTGCTGTGGGACGCCGACAATCGCCTGGTTCTGTGCAATTCCAATTTCCAGGGCCTGCACGACCTGCCCGACGAGGCGATCCGCGCCGGCACCGCCTATGAGGCGGTGGTCGCGGCCGGACGCAAGCCGGTCGTGCGCACCACCGGCACGCACGACGGCGCGCCCACGCTCGGCGCGCGCACCTTCGAGGCGCAGCTCGACGACGGGCGCTGGCTGCACATCAGCGAACGGCGCACCAAGGACGGCGGCTACGTATCGGTCGGCACCGACATCACCGCCATCAAGCTGCACGAGGAGAAGCTGATCGACAGCGAGCGGCGGCTGATGGCGACCGTCGCGGATCTCCGCGTCTCGCAGCAGGCGCTCGAGTCGCAGGCGCAGCAATTGAGCGACCTCGCCGAGAAATATGCCGAGGAGAAGACGCGTGCCGAGGAGGCCAACCAGGCCAAGTCGAAATTCCTCGCCAACATGAGTCACGAGCTGCGCACGCCGCTCAACGCCATCATCGGCTTCTCCGAGATCATGGGCTCCGGCATGTTCGGCCCGCTCGGCGCCGACCGCTACGGCGAATATTGCCGCGACATCCATTCGAGCGGGCAATATCTGCTCGACGTGATCAACGACGTGCTCGACATGTCGAAGATCGAGGCCGGCCGGCTGCGGCTCGACCGCGAGACCCTGCAGCTCGACCAGATGCTGAACGACTCGCTGCGCGTCGTCGCCAGCCGCGCCGCCGAGAAGAGGATCGCGCTCACCCTCGACGTCGGGCCGAAGATCTGGTTCGAGGCGGATCGGCGGTCGTGCAAGCAGATCATCCTCAACCTCCTGTCGAACGCCGTGAAGTTCACGCCCGAGGGCGGGCGCATCGACGTGCGCGGCCGCGCGCGCGGCGATACGGTCGTGATCGCGATCGACGACACCGGCATCGGCATTCCGCGCGACGCGCTGACGCGGCTCGGACGCCCGTTCGAGCAGGTCGAGAGCCAGCTCACCAAGAGCCATCACGGTTCGGGGCTGGGTCTCGCGATCGCCAAGTCGCTGGTCGAGCTGCATGGCGGACGCATGCGCATCCGCTCGCGGCCGGGGATAGGCACGTTGGTGGTGGTGCGATTGCCGCGCGCGATGGCGCCGTCCGACGCGCGCCACGCCGCTTGAGGCGCGGCGCCATGTGCCTCGGCGCTACACGGGTTGGCGGTCGCGCTTCAAGCTTCTGAGCGCCGACAGCAGATCGATATCGTCAATCGCATCCTTTCCGGCGCGCGCTGCGATGCGCGCCGCTTCGTTCACAATCCATGCAACATCGCTCATCGGGCGGCCCGCCAGCCTGCCGGCAATGTCCGCCAGATTGCCGACGTCACGTCGCGGGCGTTCGTCCAGCAACGCGCGCAGCACCGCATGGATCTCATCCGCGTTCGGATAGCCGACCTCGATTGCGTGATCGAACCGACCTTTTCGGCACATCGCCGGATCGAGCGCGTCGCTTCGGTTGGTCGTCGCGACGACAAGGATGCCGTGCTTGGCGGCATTCTCCACCATGCGTAACAGCTCGGTGATCTCCTCGACCTTGTGGTCATGGGTCAGCGGCCCGCGATGGCCCGCGAGGGCGTCGATCTCCTCGACCGCAATCACAGCCGGCGCCTTGCGCTTGGCCTCGTCAAAGGCATCTCTGATCGCAGCCGCCGCCTGGTGAACCAACGGACTCGCGATCCGGCCGAAATCGAGCGAGATGAGCGGCCAGTCGAGCGCCGCCACGAGCCTGCCGATGGCGTAGCTCTTGCCCGAGCCGGTCGGGCCATGCAGCAGGACGCCATTCGGCATCGTGACCTTGAGCGCGGCGTAGCGCGCCGGATCCGCGGCCGGCTCGAGGATGTGCTCGCGAAAGAACCGCTCGAGCTGCGGGTGTCCCGGCAGCGTAAAGCCGGCCGGATCGATGAGTTTGCGGCCTGGCGGCGCCGCCCGGACGTTGGGATCGAACGCTGCGAGAAAATCCTCGATCTCCGCAGCCGTGAGCCCGGAGTTGATCGACCTGATCGATACGACGTCGTTGCGCTCGACCCGCGCTCCGGCCAAGAGGATGTCGAGCGCGAGCGCACGCAGATCCTGCCCGGCGCTCGCCGCCTGCGTCGGCAGCGCGACGGCGAGCGCCGGCAGAAACAGGGCGGCGCCGACGTCGCTATCGGGAAATTCCGCGCGAAGCCGCCGGATCGAGGCGGCCAGCACCGCCGCTTCCCCCGCCCCCGGCAAGCCGAACCGCCGCGGCAGATCGCGGACGACGGCGACCCCATTGTTCCTGAACAGCGCCGCCAGATAGCGTCTGTCGCCGAACGAGAAGGCCTGAAACGGGTGATGGTCCGGACCGAGCAGGCGCGCGGCGCCGGCCGCTGCGAGGCCGCCGCTCTCGAGCAGCAGGTGGACACCTTCGCCCGTCCGGTCCTGGACGACCTGGTAGCCGGGCCCCTCGAGATCGAGGCGGCCGACGCTGCCGCCTGGCAGCCTCGCGCCGAGCGGCAGCCAGGGAAATCCGGACATGCCGGCTCACCACTTCATCAGGCTCGCGAGCGCCGCCGCCGAGCCGGGCGCGTCGTCGATCCGAATCTGGTTGTCGTGCATCTGCTTGATCACCGCGTGCAAACTGGCCAGGTCCTTGCGCTCGACCGCGAGCTCGCCGGTACGAGCCAGGCGGTCGTGATGCTCCTTGTCGATCGCGCGATGGCGCTCACGCGCCACCGCCAGAAAGAAGTTGATCGTGAAGGCCGGCTGCCTCCAGGCTTCGACGCTGAAGATCGCGCGTATCGTCGCGATCGACTTCTCCGCATCATACATGTTGCCCCGCCCGATCGCCTCCCGGGCGAGCCGCGTGAGCTGATCGAACCGCTGCACGACGGGCCCATCGATATAGGGGCGCACATGGGCATTGAAGCCCATGACATAGTAGTTGATCTGCCCGTTCAGGGTGTCGCCGACGTTCTCGGCGCGCGTCGCGATCTTGAAGATGTCATGCCGGATCAGGCGAGCTTCTTCGGCGATCAGCCGGCGCGTGTCGGCCTCGTAGGCGCTCTTGAGCTCCTGGCGTTGGCGATCGATGCGCGCGGCGAGATCGCGGCTCTCGCGCGCGATCTTCGGGCCGAGCGTCCGCTCCGCCTCGGCAAGATCGCGTTGCGCGGCATCGAGCGCGGCCTTGGCCAGCGCCTCGCCTTCCGGCCCCTCGAAATTCTGCTGCGCGCGCTGGTAGGTGAACATCTTCCCGGTCTTGAACCGGCGGCCGATGCCTTGCCCCTTCACCTCGAGCTCGCAATCGAGTAGGCCATTGTGGTCCACGGTCCAGTGGATCCGCACATGATCGCCGCGGCGCACCACCTCGTCGCGGTCGAGGTCAGACGCCGCGATCCGGAAGGCGCCGATATGCAGGGCGAGCTGCGGATCGACCACGTCCGGCTCGCGCTGGTAGGCGTCGAACACGAGCTCGCCACCGTCGCCCGGCCGCAGGTCGGTGGCGGCGCGGAAATCCTTGACGCCGCTCGCCGGCAACGGATGGCCCTTCTCGATCAGGTCGTCGAGCACGTTGCGCTCGGTGCCGAGAGGACCCTCGATGATCTTGACCGCAATCGTATGGGTCAACGGTGCACCGGATGCGGCGGCGTCGACCCGCCGGACTGTGAGCATGGTCTCGGCCTGCGGGACCGGCGCCCCCATGGCATCGAGCACCGCGATGCGAAAGCGGTTGTCGCCGCGCTTGCCGAGCGGGACGTCGTTGATGGCGCTGGTCGCATCGAGATCGAGCTGTCCGGATGTCCAGCCCGCTTCGCTGTCGAGCTGAATCCGATATCCTTTGCCGACCATGTCGGCGGCTGGGCGCACGCGAATGCGTATGCGGCTGTCGGCGGTGCGCTCCGGGTAGCCGTACTCGATCTCGAGGGGACCATCGGTCCGTGTCCTCGCTCGCGCCGGCTTCGGTGCGGACGCGCCGGATGTCCACTCACGGCTCTCGGCGAAAATCGCGGCCCCGACGGCGACCGCCGTCATCGGATCGGTGGCGAGGTCGGCCGCAATCCCGAGCCCATCGGGAACGCGGCTGCGAATGATCGGCATCCGGGTCGGTCCGCCGATGAGAACGATTCGGCCGATGTCGGAAAGCGCGTAGCCGCTAGTCTCGATCAGCTTGCGGCAGACATCGATCGAGCGGTCGACATGATCGGCGATCAAGCTCTCGACCTGCGACCGGCTCAGCGGGATGTCGAGATAGATCTCCTGGCCGGCGCGATCGCGCGTCGCGATCTGCTGCTCGTCGGCGAAGATCGTGCTGGCCGGCTGGGCCGAAACCTCGATCTTCGCTTTCTCGGCGTAGAAAGCCGCGATGCGCAGCACGCGGGCGTAGGCTGGATCGTTCTGCAGGTCCTCCGGCAGATCGAACTTCCCGAGCAGCCACGGCCGCACTAGCGCGTTGACGAGGGCGCGGTCGAAGTCCGTTCCGCCGAGCATGTTGACCCCGGCATGCCCGACGATATTGACGGTCCCGCCGACGCTCTGGACGATTGCTGCATCGAAGGTGCCGCCGCCGAGGTCGTAGACCAGGAACTGCCCGTCGGCGAGCGGCGCGCCGGCGCGCCCTCGCTCGGCAAGCGACGCCATGGCGGCGGCGATCGGCTCTTGCAGCAGGTCGACATTGTCGATTCCGGCGAGGCTGGCGGCACGCATGGTGGCCTCGGACTGCATCTGATTGAAGGCGGCCGGGATGGTGATGATCGCGCCTTGCGTCTCGAACGCATCGGTGCCCGTCTGTGCGTCCATCCGGGCTTGCGCGACCAGCGCCTTGAGGACCTCGCTGCTCGCCTCCTCGGGCGTCATCGAGCGATTGGCGCCCTCGAAGGTGACCGGGCTGCTCGTCCCCATCAGACGCTTGAACCGCTTGGCGACATTCTGCGGCGAAAAGGCATCCTGCTCATAAGCGCGCTTGCCGACGAACATGGCGCCACGCCGGTCGATCATCAGCGCGCTCGGCAGCACATCGTAGCCGTCGGTGGTCTTGAACACCCGCAGCTCGCGGCCGTCATTGCCCGCAATGACCGAGTTCGACGTGCCGAGATCGATGCCGAGATACATGCCCGTAGTCCCGCTCACGCCTCGGTCGCCAGCACGACCTTGCCGCACAGGATCACGCGCATGTCGCGGATCACCGCCGGCTCCAAGGTGCGCTCGACGATCGCGGCCGCCGCATCGCCGAGCTCATCGCCGTTGATCGCCGACGCCGGCAGGTTGACCTCGAACGGCATGCCGTCGAACGCCTGCAGCGACATTTCCTGCTCGTCGAGGAGCGTCTCGAGCTGCCCCGCGAGGTAGCGCGCCTGCGACGAGATCCGCTCGCGGGCACTGTCCGGCGCCGTCTCGATCGCCCGCTCGACGAGCCGCAACAGCTTCCAATATTCCACCGCAAGCCGCGCCAGCGCCGCCTCCGGCACGGTCGTCTCCGGCACCGTCATGACGCCCTCGACAGCGTTGATGCAATCGGCATGGCCCGCTCATTCATTTTCGCTCAATGTCCGGCGGCATCGCGCGTGCGACCGGCGGCATTGTCCTCCCGCCACCGGCTGGCGATGGCGAATCCCTCGGCCTCGAGGCGAAACCGTGCGGCAGAAACCTCGCGATTGATGACGCTCTGGTCGCCAGGATTGCCCTGCACTCGAGCGCACCTCGCACGCCAGTCCTCGACACGTCGGTCGTGCTCGGCCTTATCGACCGGGGTCAGCATCACGGTCCGCATGACGTCGATGCGGACCTTTTGAAACGCGCAATAGCGCAGGTTCCCACGCGTGCCAGTGACGGTGCCGATGGCCGGCTTCTCCTCGGCGCCATTGTCGTACGTCTGCTGCGGCGCGGGAACGCCGGGCAACTGTGGCCATGGACCGGGCGCTGTCGACGGCCTCGGCGCCAATGATGGACCGAGCGCCGATGGTGGTGGCGGTTGATAGTAGGGCGCCACCGGGAAATTGTACGGCTGGTTCGTCGACGAGAACCGCATCGCCGCCTGTATCAACAAGAACAAGCCAACCGCGATCCCGCCCACATAGCTCTTGGTTCGCTGCGAGCGGTTGGCCTCGATCTTCTCTCTCGTCTCACGCAATCTCCTCGCGTTCTCGGCGTCAGGCCCGCGCGCGAGCATCTGTCCGATGAGCGCGGTTGCCTCGTCCCACTTGCGGGTGGCCAGCGCCTGCTTGAGCTCGTCATTGAGGCCGGCCCATTCGAGCGCCGCAAAATCCTGACGCGTCTGCGTCAGCGCTCCCGGAACGTGCTTGAAGAGATCGAGACAGGCTTGGCTCAGACGCTGGGCGATGCCGAATTGGTGGTTCTGGTTGCACAGCCAGATGTAGAGATTGCGAGCCTGCTGGTAGACCTCGCCCGACGCGGCGTCATCGCGGTTGCGATGCGCCTCATAGAGCTGCAGCGGCCGCGCGATCTCGGCCCAACGGGTGAGCGCGCCGATGATCTGTTCGGCCGCGCGCCGGCTCGCGGGCTCCCGCCGCTGCGCCTCGCACGCCGCCATGACGTTCTCGCGTCGGCGCGACAGCTCGGACGCCGATGCCCGGCCGTAGACGCGAAGATAAAGGTCGAGCTGGTCGATCGCGGCAGCATCCTGGCCCGCGAGCGTGCGCTCGACGAGCGTCGCGACGGCGGTCGTGAAGGTCGCGTCCCCGCTCGACGCATAGACCACCGCTCGGGCCTGCTGTTCCGTAAGCTGCGAGAGCGCGAGCTCGATGGTCGCGGCGTCGACCTTGGCGGCGCCTGCGGCCTCGCGCGCCGCGCCGATCGCCTCAAGCACGCGGCCGGCGGCGATCGCGGCCTGGGCGTGCAGCAGGTCGAGCATTGCGTCGAAGCCTGGCGTCCTCGCGCCGAGATGGGCCGACAGGTTCGACCGCGGCAGCGCATCCAGCTCGTGGATTTCCTCGGTCAACATCGCCCGACCGGCCCCAGACCTCAGCTTGGCGAGCACGCGGCTCGCGAGCCGAGGATCGACACCGAGCAGGCCGCCAACCTCGGCATCGACGCGCAATTTCGGGGAGAGCAGGCATTGCTGCGCGCGGGCGAGCACCTCGGCGGGAGCTCGAGCGTCCTCGATGGCGTCCTCGTAGGCCTCCTTGATCGTCTGGGCGCTCGCGTCCGTCGCGACCCGAAGCAGGATGAACGGGTTCGCCAGCAGGTCGAAGCCGGCGTCATCGGGGATGCCTGAGGCGCCCGACGCGCGCGGCGGGCCCGCGGCCGCATCAATGCGATCTTGCAGGCCGCTCATCGTCCTCGCCCCGAAAGGAATGCCGCCACGACGGCAGGCATGGCTGCAGAAATGGCCGCGCGATGGTGTCCGGGAGATACTTGCGGATTCAACCGAGGGTCGTCAATGGCAATGGATATCGTGATTTCCGCATTCTGGATATTGTCACCTTCCGGTCACTACCGCTGATGCAGCACCCCGTGATGCAGCAAATGGCTCCAGCCTGTCCGCAAACGCCGAGATGCCTGGCGATCGCGAGCATCCGAAGTCCACCGAGCGGTCGCGCACAGACCTGGAACTTCCGCTCGGGACCCTACGCCCTGTTCTTGCCGGCGCGCGCGGCCGAGCGCAGATCGACCGCGGAGGGGAATTCCTCGCGCGTCTGCGGCTGGTCGCAAAACACGCCGAGCATGCGGCTCGTCACCACGGTGACGTCGTGCCGTTATCTCGCCCGCGCCGCCCGCAAGTCGATCGTGCTATCGAGCGCGCCGCCTTGCTCCACGGCCGACCACGGGCCGATGCTGGCCGAGCTTCCCGACGACAACGAAACGAGGACGCTGACATGACCACGCACGCGCGGCAGATCGAGAACGCTGACGAGTTGCTTGCACTCATGCGCGAAAGCCCTTCGACCCGGCAGATTTCGAGCCTTTATCCCGATGACTGGGCGGGCGAACCCGTTCGCATCGTCGTCGAAAAAGACAAGCCGGAGGAGCCGTATTGGTCGACGCTTGCGGAGATCGTCCCCGGCAGCGAGGCGGAGCGGCTTTGCGAGGCCGTTACGCGGGCCGACGCCATTCCTGACCCTGAGGCGTGGGCGCGGCTCCCACTTCGCTATCACGTCATTTATTCGTCGTGTCTTTTGCCCGAGCATCCCGAAGCGCCGCAGCGTCCGGGCGGCTTGGCTCAGGCCCACCGCGCCCTTGACTCCATCGCGGCCGACATAGCCGCGCGAACCGGCAAGCGTTCGCCATGGCGGTGGCTCCGCTGGCCGGGGAGGGAGTCATGAACCCAATCAGGCGCCGTTCTTGCCGGCGCGCGCGGCCGAGCGCAGATCGACCGCGGCGAGGAATTCCTCGCGCGTCTGCGGCTGGTCGCGAAACACGCCGAGCATGCGGCTCGTCACCATGGTGACGTCGGTGCGCCGCACGCCGCGCGTCGTCATGCATTCATGCGTGCCCTCGACCACCACGGCGACGCCGTGCGGCTTGAGCACGCTGTCGAGGCAGGAGGCGATCTCGGCGGTGAGCTTTTCCTGCACCTGCAGGCGCTTCGCAAAGGCGTCGACCACCCGGATCAGCTTGGAAATGCCGACCACGCGGTTGCGCGGCAGGTAGGCGATGTGCACGCGGCCGATGATCGGCGCCATGTGGTGCTCGCAATGGGAGACGAAGCGCACGTCGCGCAGGAGCACGATCTCGTCGTAGCCCGCGACCTCCTCGAAGGTGCGCTTGAGATAGTCGCGCGGGTCCTCGTCGTAGCCCGCGAACCATTCCTGGTAGGCGCGCACGACGCGCGACGGCGTGCCGAGCAGCCCCTCGCGATCGGGGTCGTCGCCCGCCCAGCGGATGAGCGTGCGCACGGCACTTTCAGCCTCGGCGAGCGAGGGGCGATCGGCAGGCTTGCGTCCCGGCGCGGCCGGCTTGGCGTCGCGCTGCCGGGTTGATTTTGTGGATTTACCCATCTGGACCTCGCAATGAACCTGCTTTGACGTTCCCCAGCGCATGTTCCGGCGAAGTGGACACCGGTTCGCCGACAAGAACATGCGCCCAGTAGAGAAAGCTAGAGCATGTTCCGATTCCGAAGGAAGGGAACATGCTCCAGGCCGAAAACGCTCGCGATCATGCGGGCGGCCGGGCGACCGGCGCATCGACACGATCTCGTCGTAGCCCGCGACCTCCTCGAAGGTGCGCTTGAGATAGTCGCGCGGGTCCTCGTCGTAGCCCGCGAACCATTCCTGGTAGGCGCGCACGACGCGCGACGGCGTGCCGAGCAGCCCCTCGCGATCGG
>DATBZM010000125.1:0-13797 GCA_036513175.1 Xanthobacteraceae bacterium
GTTTCCATCCGGGCTCCCCCAAATCAGGAAAGCCTCTTAAGAATCCACTTCTTCTTCTAATGCAACAACGCTCTACTCATCTGCGATTCCCCTACCCGCAAGCGGGGGAGGGTGTGCGAGCGCCGTGCTCACCTCACGTAACTTCCTCACGCATTACCACTCGCCGCAGCCGCCGCGCCCGTGCCGGCGAGCCGGCCGAACACGGCACCCGACACGAGCCCCGTTCCGCTCGGATAGTTGAAGTAGAACAGCCCGCCGACCATTTCGCCAGCCGCATACAGGCCGCCGATCGGCGCGCCGATGAGGTCGACCACCTGGCCGCTCGCCGGGTCGATGCGCACCCCGCCGAACGTGAACGTCACGCCGCAGGTCGTCGCGTAGGCCTCGAACGGCGGCGTGTCGAGCCGCTGCGCCCAGTTGCTTTTGGGCGGCTCGAGGCCGCGCGTGCCGCGGCTGTCTTTCACGGTGTGATCGAACGGCACCTCGGTCATGACGGCTTCGTTGAAGGCGCGCGCGGTGGCGAGAAATGCCTTGGCGTCGACGCCCTCGAGCTTGGTGCTGAGATCCTCCAGCGTGTCGGCCGTGACCTTGGTCATCTTCTTCATCCGGTACTCGGGACGCAGCAGCGGCTTCGCCTTGGCGTCGAATACTTGCCAGGCAAATTGTCCGGGCTGCCGCAGCACCTCACCGCCGTATTTCGCGTAGGTGAACGAGTGGAAATCGAGCCCCTCGTCGACGAAGCGCTTGCCCTGCGCGTTGACGAGCAGGCCGAAGATGTAGCTGTGCTTCTGGAACTGGTCACCGATGCTCTTGTCGCCGAACTCGGGCGCATAGCGGTCCCAGCCGGTGGCGTGGCAGCCCGACCAGTTGCCGCACGGCGCCGCGCCGATGTCGAGCGCCATGCGCAGGCCGTCGCCGACATTGAAGCGCGTGCCACGCACCTTGGCGAGCTCCCAGCCGGGGCCGAGATAGCGCGCGCGCCATTCCGGATTGGCCTCGAAGCCGCCGCAGGCGAGCACCACGGCGCGCGCAAAAAACTCGACCATGCGGCCGTTGCGCTTGGCGCGCACGCCGGCGACCCGCTCGCCGTCGTAGATCAGCGAGACGGCGCGGGTGTCGTAGCTCACCGTAATGCCGGCCTTCTCGGCCGCGCGGTCGAGGAATGCCACGAGGCCGGCGCCGCCGCCCGACACCTCGATCGGCAGGCGGCCGAAGAAGCGCCGCTTGCCGTCCACCATCGCGGACTGGCGGCCGAAGTTCGGCACGAAGCGCACGCCCTGCGCGCGCAGCCACGCCATCGTGTCCTGGCTGCGCGTGACCAGGAGCTCGCTCAGCGCCGGATCGGTGCGAAAGCTGGTGAGCCGGAAGAGGTCGTCGAAATATTCGTCCTCGGTGTTGGTGCCGAAGTCGCTGGTCGCGATCTCCTCGGCGCTCAGATCCGTGACCCGCTTGAGCTCGTCGACGGTCGCGAACGCAAACCGCATCACCCCGCCCGCAAACGCGCTGTTGCCGCCCGCCTCCTCGCGCGATGCCGCCTCCAGCATCGTCACGCCCGCCCCCGCCTCGCGCGCCGCGAGCGCCGCGCACAGCGCCGCATTGCCCTTGCCCACCACAAGCACGTCACTGGATTGCATCTTAGGTCACTCCGCCTTGATGCCGGCGGTGCGGATCACCTTGCTCCAGCGCTCGGTCTCGGCGGCGATCAGCCTGCCGAAGTCGGCCGGCGTGCCCGGCATCGCGACGACGCCGAGCTCGTCGAGCCGCGCCGTGATCCTGGGATCGACGAGCGCCGCATTGACGGCGCGGTTGAGGATGTCGACCACCTCGGCCGGCGTTCCCTTCGGCGCGACCAGGCCCTGCCAGAAGCTCGTGTCGTAGCCCGACACGAATTGCGCCGCCGTCGGGATATCCGGCAGCGCCGGCTGCGGCACCGTCGTCGTCACCGCGAGCGCGCGCAGCTTGCCGGCCTTGACGAAGCCGATCGAGGAGGAAATGGACGCGAACATGACCTGCGCGCGCCCGGCCATGAGGTCGACCAGCGCGGGGCCGGCGCCGCGATAGCTCACGTTCACCAGCTGCGTGCCCGTCATGATCTGGAACAGCGCGCCGAACAGATGATTGCCCGAGCCGATGCCGGCCGACGCCATGGTGAGCTTGCCGGGATTTGCCTTGGCATAGGCGATCAGCTCCGGCACGCTGCGCACCGGCAGCGCGGGATTGACCTCGATGATGAAGGACTCGCGCGTCGCGCCGGCGACCGGGGTGATGTCACGCACGAAGTCGAACTTGAGGTCGGGGTAGAGCGCGCCGTTCGCCGCGTTGGGCAGGCACCCCTCGAGCAGCGTATAGCCGTCGGGCGGTGCCTTGATCGCCATCTCGGTCGCGATGTTGGTGCCGGCGCCGGTGCGGTTCTCGACGATGAACCGCTGGCCCAGCCGCTCGGCGAGCCACGCCCCGAGCAGGCGCGCCATGATGTCGGTGCCGCCGCCCGGCGCGAAGCCGACCAGGATGCGCACCGGCCGCGCCGGATAGGCTTGCGCCCGCGCGCGGCGGAGCGCCGCCGCGAGCGTCGCGGCGGCCGCGGCAAGGCGCAGGACTTCGCGGCGTGGAAGGTGCATGACCCGGGGCTTCCGGCGCATGTTCCGGCGAAAGCTTGCCCCCGACTTGATCGAGGGTGACGCCGGTTCGCCGATAAGAACATGCGCAAAGCGAGCGTGATATCGCGACGCGCCCGCGAGGCTAGCATGCGGGCAGGCGTGCGGGAAACCGGTCTCGCGGGATGGCCACCATGCGCGTCGTCGCCGGCTTGCCGACGACTCTCGATCGGAGACGCGGTGTCCGCGGCCGCAACGGGCGCGTCGCGACGCGCGGCTGGGCCGACCGCTGATCGCGTCGCGAGCAGCCTCTTCACCCCCACAACCAGGCGTGCAATACTCTGCGCACGCATCCGGCGGGAGACAATCTGATGGATCATGATCCCGGCGACACCGAGACGCGCGGGTTTGCACCGCACCCGATCGTTTTGACCGACGCCAAGCCGGAAGTGCCCTTACCCGAAACGCCTGAACCATCAGAACCGCCCAAAGACGAACCACCACCGTCCCGGATGAAGCGGTTTCTTCTCCGCACCGAGAGCGAGTTCAGCTTCTTCAAGGGGCTCACGTTCCTCGGCGTGCTGCTCGGATTTTTCGGAACGCTGATCGGTTCCTATTTCCAATATCTATCGACCTATCGCGATAAGGTCGAAACGCTGGCCAAGGATGATTTGAAGGCGGCCACGCAGACATTCGCAGACTCGTCGAATCAGCTGTCGGTGCCGTTGACGCTCCAGCAGCGTCTCGTGCTCGCCTTCTTCGAAGCGCAAGCGGAAGGAGCGAGCCCGAATGAAAAGGCATATTTGGCCGCCAGTGCGCATCAGATGATCGATAAGTACGAGCAAGCCTACACGGCTCTGCGGCAAAACATCGATTTGCTGGCCCAACAGCTGGAAATGGATCTGGACTGGCCGAGCGATCTCGGGCGAGACGCGGCCAAGAGCGGCCCGCCTGCCGTGGACATCGTGACCAGCTCGCTCAGCCGGGCCCCGAGCAGCTCGGTTTTCAGCTCGACCTTGGGCGATGCAAATTTCGACTGCGACAAGACGCTGCCGGAATTCGTGGGAGACAAGAGCCGGCTTCTCGTCACGCTCAAGAACGGCGACTCTTTTTACATCGACTGGAACAGCGGCAAGCACAATGCGCTGGCCATCTATTACTGTTTCAATCTTCTCCACCATGAGATGGAGCCGGTCCGGCAATGGGCGGCGAGCTCCGCTGTCGACGACAAGAAGCTCAAGGCGTTTGTCGCCAGTGAAGACGCCGTGCAGGTGCGCCTCAACAAGCAGGTGTTGCGATTCAACACGTTCATGACCGTGGCCATGAGCGAAATCGAACGAATTCGCGTGAAATACCGTCCCAACGGATTTTCCTGCAGTGTTCCTGGCGTGCGCGAGTTGATCGAGCACTTCAAGAAACGCGGATGCGGCCCGGTCCCGACTGCGGAATGAGAGCCCTCCTCCGCGTGACGGAAGCCCGCCATGCCATGCGTTGCGCGCCCCGGCCGGCGCGGCCGGGGCGGCACGCTTTCGTCGACTTTGCGTCGACCGCCTTACTTGTCAGCCACCCATTTGGTGGTGTTCTTGTCGTACTTGAAGCCGGGCGCGTTCTTGAGGGCGTCCTTGGTGGTGTCCATCGTCAGGTACACTTTGCCGTTCTTCTCGGTGTGCTTGATGGCGCCAAACGGCACCGCGACGTCCTTCTCGCCGGCGCCGAGGAAGCCGCCGACGCCGACGATGAACGAGCCGATGTGACCGTCCGTGGTCACGAGCACATCCATGATCTCGCCGATCTTGGCGTCACGGCAGCTCGCGCCCCTCCAGCAAGACATCCGTGACCTTGTCGGAAAAGCGCTTGCTGCGGCCGGCGATCAGCACCCGCTCCGGATTGTCCGGATCGGGCAGCGCGCCCGGCATGCCGTGATCGAGCAGCGCCCGCGCGCAGCCGGCCCAGTCGCCGCCCGCGACCGGCGCGTTGCAGGACGCCCATGACAGCGTGCCGCTGACATTGTCGCCGTGGCCGTGCTCCTCCTGCCAGCTCGCGCCGTGCTCGAGCAGAAAGCGCGTCAAGGCGGCATTACCGCGAAAGACCGCGAGATTGAGCGCGGACGCATCCCAGTCGCCGCCGCGCGCCGCGATCGGCCAGCCGAGCTCGACCATCAGCCTTGCGCCCTCCTCGCCGCCCTCTGCGATCAAATCCGGCAGCAGCCGCAGCTGCGCCTGCGTGAGTGAGCCGGGAAGATCCGGCCGTCGCGCGCGGATGCGTTGCGCTTGCGCCTCATCGCCGCGCGCGCAGGCCGCGATGAACTGCTCCTCGTCGGCGAGCGGCCTCGCCGCGCCATGCTCGCGCAGCAGGTCGGCGATCTCGGTGAGGCCGAGCTGCGACGCGAGGCTATAGGCGCTGACCCCGCTCGACGTCGACACCGCGGGATCGGCACCCGCGTCGAGCAGCGCAGCGACGTGCGCCCGCGAGCGTCGCCGCCTGATCGCCCAGAGCAGCGGCGCGCCCCATTCGGTATGCGGCGAATGGCCGAGCGGCTCGTTCGGATCGGCGCCGTGCGCGAGCAGCAACTCGAGCGCCGCAAGATTGTCGAAGTCGAGCGCGTGGTAGAGCGCGTTCGAGCCGGCGATGCGCGCGCCATGCTCCAGCAGCGCCCCGGTGCAGACGAAACTCTCCAGCGAGTGGTAGAGCGACTCGCCGTCATTGGGATCGGCGCCCGCCTCGAGCAGTATCTTCGTCAGCTCGAGATCGTGGTTCTTTCCCGCCGCGCCGTAGAGCGCCGACAAAGGCTGCGCATCATCCGGCGCGTCGACCGACGCCGGCGGCCAGCGCAGGCCGATGCGCTGGTTCGGATCGGCGCCGGCCGCGAGCAGAAATCGCGCGCAGCGATGCAGGCGCTCGCGAAACTCCGGCAGCTGGCCGAGGCTCGCGTGCGTGACGGCGACGAGCGGCGGCAATCGCAGCGGCCCGCCCGGCTGGTTGACCCAAGACCCATCGGCCTTGGCCGCCGCCCGCAGCGCATCCTCGTCGCCTATCGCGCACGCGAGATAGGGATCGCCCGCCGCAAGGTCGGGATTGTCGGCGAGCACGCGGGCGGCGACGCGCGGATTGGCGCGATCGATCCCGCGTCCGTCGACGTCGCCGGAATAGACGAGCCGCAGCCACTGCCGCACGCGCGCCGCATGATCGTTGCGCGACGCCGCTTGCACCTCGACATAGCTGCGCAGGTCCGCCCACGAGGCGAACCCGTAAGCGCGCGCGACGCACGATTGCGCGTCGTGCAGGCGCAGATCGAGCGCCGCGATCTCCGCGTCGCTCTTGCCCGCGGCCGCCGGCAGCGCCTCGCGAAACCGCGCAATCGCCGCGGGATCGCGCTCGCGATAGAGGCGGATCAGATCTTTGGCCTGCTTCCTGAGATAGGCGAGACTGGCCCGCTCGGGCAATTCGCGCATGGGAGACCTCCGTGCATCTATTCGCCGCCGACCCGCAATACCGGCTGCACAAAGGCTCAGACGCTGCTCGACTAGCGCATGTCCCGGCGAAGTGGATACCGGTTCGCCGACAAGGATATGCGCCAGCTAATGCAAGTGGGTTCAACCCTTCCCGCGGGTCCGGGTGCGGCTTGCACCGCAGGGCACAGGTTAGCGCCGGAGGCTGCGAGAATCAATCCGAGACGGACGGTCGATATCCACCTTCGTCACATGGTCAAGACGTGGATGCCCGGCACAAGAGTCTACACTCGGGCCGGACCGGACCCGGGTGCCGGGCACGACGCCGCGATTCGATGCGAGCGCAACCTAGATTCGCTCAGCGCGCTCGTTTGCGTACCGTCTCGCCGGGAAAAAACGCCGAATGCCGTGCGGGGTCCGCCGCATCGAGCACCGCGATCGTGCGCAGCGCGATATCGCGCATCAAGCCGATCTCGCTCATATCGCGTCCGTCCGCCAGCGCCTTGGCGACGATCGCGAGCTCCCGCCAGCACAGGTCGCCCGACGGCGAAGCTTCGCGCATCCACAGCGCCGTGCGCAGGAAGAGCTCCGCCCACTTGTGGCGATGCGGTTGCATGGGGACCGCCAGAAGATAGGCGGCGAGCTTCGCGCGATCGGCGCGATCGCCCCCGCGTGCGCGCTCGACCGTTTCGGCGATCGCCGGGTCATCCTCGAACCAAGGCTGTGCCACCACCTCGAGGTCGGCGAGCTCGCCGCTGCGGCGCAGGAGCGAGGCGACCGCCGCCGGCTCGCACATCGGCTTCGGAACATCGGACATCAGGCCGGCCAGCGTCTCGGCAAAATCCATCCGCGCGGGCTGCCAATCCGCGCCGCCGATGGTCTCGGCGACTTGCAGCAGCCCGAACGGCGGGGCCTGCCCCGCTTCGCTGCCGATGGCCAGATGGTGCGCCACGGTGCGGTCGACATACGCGCGGGAGACGGCGAGGATGGGGCCGTGCATGCCGGCGAGCGTCGCCTCGAGACGGCGGAGCGGTTCCGGCTCGCCGCTCCAGGCATCGGCGATTCCGCCTTTGAACAGGATCGACGACATCCGCTTCTTGCGGCCGGCCGGCGAGACGAGCACCAAGGCCTGTGCCATGGCGCCGTCGATGGCGGTCGCGGCCAGCTTTTCGACGCCGCCGGCGTCCCAGCAGGCGCATTCGATTCCACCCGCCCGCGCGGTGCGGACGATCGCATCGATCTTGCCGCGCTCGCGCTCGGGCCGCCAATTGCGCATCGCGATCAGCCGCCGCACCTCCGTCGGCGTCAACGCGCCGGCCACCTGCGCCAGCGCTGCCGCAACGGCACCGCGCACCTGCGCGCTTTCATCGAGCAGCAGCAGAACCGCGACGCCGCGCGCTTCCGGAACCCCACAGAGCGCCAGCGCGCCGGCGAGCGTGACGCGGTTTTCCACCGGCATGGCGTGCGTGGCCTCGGCGAGCATGCCGACCGCCGTGAACGGATCGCCGCCGCAGCTCTCGAGCATGCCCGCGAGCGCGGCGCGGACGTCGACCGGAACCGATGCGGGCGCGTGATCGGCGGCAAGCTTCGCGGTTGCCGCCGCAAGCGCTGGCGATGCCGGGATTTTCGACTGATGCAGCGCCCCTCCCACGTAGGCGAGCATCCCGTCGTCGACGCGCCCCGCTGCCACCTGCGCGGCCACGTGGGCCTGAAACTCGGCGATCAGCTTCGCCGCATCCGCATGGCCGCAATCGGTGCGATAGCGCAGGTGCTCAAGCAGGCGTTGCAGCAGAACAACGTAGCCGAGGGCGAGCGCCGCGTCCTTGCCTCCCGGCGGCATATGGCGAGCCGCTCCCGCGAAGGCGGCAAAGACCTCGCGCGGCGAGGACCCGCAGTACCGCTCGAGATCGTCATCGAGCGGCGGCGGACGGCCTGTTGCGAGCGCGCGCGCGATCCGTCGCGCATGCTCGTCCGTCGGCGAGGATTTTGGCTGAGCTCGGCCCATGGCGCTATCTCCGAATCATGGCAATCGTAGCGCCGAAGCTGCGCGTCGGTCGTGTCAAAACGGGAGAAATCCACGCACAAAAGCGCGCGCGGGTCGCCGGCTCGGGCCAGGGCTATTTGATGAGGTCGCGGATCACGGCGGCCGGCGGCTTCTCGCTGCCGCCGAAGCTGGTCATGCGGTGGGAAATTCCGACAGCTCACCTCGGCAGCTCTTCCCTGGAGCGATACTGCAGCGGCACGATCTCGCGACCGTCGCGGTCGACCATTCCCCACAGGCCGCCTTCCACGAGCCGGTGCTCGCCGTCGCGTTTCTGCGCGCAGCCGCTGCAGACCACGGCCCGGCCGTGCTCGAAGGGAAACCCCCAGTCATAGCGCGGCGGTATCACGACCCGCAGCTCGCGGTCGATATAGCCGATCTTGCCGTCGACCGGCGTTCTTGCCCGCCCCTCGACGAAATCGTCCGGCGCGTTGTCGTAGGCGACGACCGGCACCATATGGCCGTCCCGCCCGACATAGTAGAAGCCTTTGGCACCCTCGATCCAGACGGCCGCAACGCCGTGCTCGTCGAACGCCAGGGCGCGCAGGGGCTCGGCCTTGACCCATCGCTGCCCCGCGGAATCGACGCGCGTGCACGCGCCGAAATCGCTCCAGCCATCCGCGAACGGCACGCAATCGGCCGCCGCCGCCGCGCCCGCCGGCGCCGCAACCAGCCAGGCGATCGACAGGAGAACGAGCCTGGTCATTCGTCGGCCTCTTGGGTCCCGGAGCACGTCGTATGCGGCGCCTTTCACGGTTGCCATTTGCGTCTTTGATGCGGCGCACAATAAATCGATGCCCGTCGGTGGCGAGCCGGGCCCCAATGAACCTCCGGACTGTGGCCCGCGACAAAACGAGGAACCCGGTTCCACGGGCGCCACTTGGCTCGCAACGGCGCCACACCCCGCAATCCAACGGAGAGTCCCATGCTGAGGCTTTTGTCCCTTGCTGCCCTGGCTTCGGCCGCGATCATCGCGACGAGCCCGAATTCACCGGCTTCCGCGGCCGCCCTGACGATGAACAACGTCGGTGCCGGCGCCCATGTCAGCGCTGTGACCAACCGGGCATTCGCTCCCAACATTGCGGTGAGCTCAGTGCAAATCCCCGGCCATGAGCCCAAGTACAAGAAGTGGGTCTGTGGTCCGATCGTCAACTGGGATGGTAGCCCGCATTGCCATTGGGTTCCAACCCCGACCTACCCGTGATGGCCGGACTATAGCCGTTCGAAGAACGGCGTCGCTTCGCTCGCCTATGGCCGTTCGAAGAACGGCGTCGCCGAGTTCACCCTCAGGCTTGCCGAAGGCAAGACCCGAGGGCTTGCCTCTACGTCTCCGGAAACAATCGCGGAAACAGGACGTCGAGCGCATCGTCGGGAAAGCGCAACGACAGCGGCCCTTTCGGCGTTTCGGACGCGAGCAGGCCGTGCGCGATCGCGTCGTTGACCACGCGCCGTGCCGTCCGCTCCGGCAATCCCGCGATGCGCGGGGCTTCGCCGCGTTCGAGCTCGCCGCGGATCAACGCTTCCGTGAGCAGGCGCGCCGTTTCCGGCTTGAGAGTCTCGCTGCGCTCGACGTACCCGCGCAGCCGCTGCGCCAGCGTGTCGAGCGCAAAAAGCTCCGCCATGAATCGCACCTGGTCGAGCGAGACCTGCAGGAACCAGAGCGTGAAGTCGGCCAGCGCGCGTTGCGAGAGATTCCCGCGGCCGTCGCGCTCTCCCTGCCGCGGCATGTCGGCGTGATCCATCATCTGCTTGTACTCGCCGCGGCTCTTGAGCCCGCGCGCGAGGCCGCGCGAGATCGACCACAACCCGTGCGCGCCGATGCCGGCCGCATGCGCCATCGCGTGGCTCATGAGCCGGCTGACGCGGCCGTTCCCGTCCGGAAATGGATGGATGTAGTTGAAGCGGTGGTGCGCGGCCGCAATCGCCAGCACGCGCGAGGCCTTGCCGAGCTCCGCGAAGGCGTAGCGCTCCTCGAAGTAGCGCATGAAGTCCTCGACGCGCTCGCTCGCCGGCGGCATGTGCCGGCCGACCGCGACCTCGTGCTCGGGCCGCGCGCGCCACGCGCCCGGCTCCATGCGGAATTCGCGATCCGGCCCGCGGATGAGGAGCGTCTCGGCGGGTGCCTCGCCGTAGAATTCGCGGTGCAGCCAGCGCAGGAAATCGCGCGAGGCCGGCTCGGGCAGCCTGCCCTCACAGCGCAGGCGATCGACCGCGGCCTGCACGCGCACATGCGCGGCCGCCTCCATCTGCAGGTTGCGCCGTGTTTTGTCCGTGTCGAGCTCGCCAGCGAGCGCGCGTACGATGTCCCGCGGGCGCGTGACGTGCCCCTCGATGAGGTTGCTGTAGTACGAGTTCATCACCCGCACGAGGTCGGCGAGATTGGCGGCCGTGCGCGGGTGCAGCGCGGCGCCCAGGGTCGCAGTCGCGGCCGATAGCTCGGCGACCGCATCGGCGATGTCGGGCGGCATGTCTTCAACGCGAATCGGCTCGATCCGCTGCGGCGTTTCTGGGGCGGGCATTTTGGCCGATTCGGATGAATCTCAAGCAATTGAACAATATTACAAAAAGAGGCTGAACAGGCAAACTTGGCCGATCGTTTGGCCGATCGTCGGGCTGACTTGACGCAGGGGCCTCCGCCCGCCACATCCGGGCAATAAGCTTGTATAATCGCAAGTCAATTATGTTTTGAATCAAGTCGGGCGTGTTGCGATAGCCCGCGAGAGCGGCCGGCCGATCAATCCGACGGCACCCTCATTCCCGGGTTTCACTTCGTTCAACCCGGGCTACAGTGCCATGATGGTCGCCCAAGAAGGGCGGACGTTCAGGCATCCATGAGCAAGGCATTCACCCGGGAAAGCGATTCCGATTCCGCCGATCGGGATGACGACGGCGGCGACGCGCTGCCTGCCCAAGCCGAGAATCATGCCAAGAACTATGTCACGCCCACGGGTCATGCGGCGCTGCAGGGCGAGCTTGCGCACTTGCGCCAGGAGGAGCGTCCCAAGGTCGTCGAGGTCGTGACCTGGGCAGCGAGCAACGGCGACCGGTCGGAGAACGCGGATTATCACTACGGCAAGAAGCGGCTGCGCGAGATCGACCGCAGGGTGCGTTATCTCACCAGGCGGATCGAGAGCGCGGTGCTGGTCGATCCGCAGCAGCAGCAGGCGCTGCGCCAGGTCTTCTTCGGCGCTACCGTCACCTATGCGAGGGCGGACGGCAGCAAGCACACCGTCACGCTGGTGGGCGTGGACGAAGCCGACCTGGCGCAAGGCAAGATCAGCTGGCGCTCGCCGCTCGCCCAGGCGCTGATGAAGGCGAAGGTCGACGACAGCGTAGCGCTGCGCGCGCCATCCGGTGTCGAGGACATCGCGATCGTTGCGATCCGTTACGGACCGTAAGCTGCTCCGGACCAGGTTTGCATCCCGGCAAGTTTCTCTTCAGAGTCTGGCCGAAATCAATAAGCCAGACCCGTCATCCTGAGGTGCTCCCCCGGCCTTGAGCCGGGGGAGAGCCTCGAAGGACGATCGGCCGAGGTGGCGCCACAAGTGAGCAAGCAGCATCACACGGGCCGTCGACCATGCCCCGCCTCACACCACATTGATCACGATCACCTTGCGCAGCGTGCCGCAGATCACCTCGATCTTCACCGGCCCCTTGGTCTTGCCTTTCACGTCGATCTTGAACTCGCCCCAGATCGGATTGGAGCGTGTCTGCCGCGTCGGCGACACGTCGACGTTCGCGGCGCCTTCGATCACGCGCACGCGCGGCGGGAGGTTCGGCGTCTGCTCCACGGTGATCGGCTTCGTCCCGCCCACCGGGATGTTGAGCGCCATGTCGGTGACGACCCAGCCGTAGGACTTCGCTTTGAGATAATTGAGCACGGCCTCCCAGAAATCGGCGCCGGCCAGGTATTCGCGGATTTCGGCGTCGGCGCCGCGGATCGGATCATCCAATGCCTTGTAGTACCGCTTGATATCGCCGTCATGCAGGAGGCGCCATATCGTCAGATCGATCTCTTCCGACGTGCTCTGCGGCGCCGGCGGCTCCGGCAGTCCGGCGTCCTTCGCCTTCTTGGCATTCTCGAACCATTCGAGCAGGCGGCGCCACCTGTCGTAGTAGGCCTTGAGCTTCTTGAGATCGACGAAGTACTGGAGCGCGAGAGCCTCGACGTCCGCCACGTGGCTCGGCTCATGGATGTCCATGGCCTCGTCCTTCTTCAACTTCCCGAACGGATCGGTCGGCTCAGGCCCGTGAAAGGTCTTTTCGCCCTCCGGGCTGGTGGAGGCGCCGGTCACGAGGTCCCAGCCGTGCTCGGCCTTCTTCTTCTTGCGCACCCATTGATCGAGCTTGTCGTAGGTGTCGATGCCGTCGATGTCCTGCTCCTCGGGCGTGAGGACCTCCCGGGCCGCCTTCTTGCGCTCGACCGCCGCCTTGCGCTCCTTGAAGTCCTTGAAGTTCTGCGCCATCGCGCGCTTGAACTTGAGCTCCTCCTCCATCTCGTCGATGTAGCCTTCCGCGCCCGGTGGAATCGGAATGCCCTGCACCTGCCGCGAGGGATCGGGAAGCTCGTCCGTGAGCGCCGCGCCCTGGCGAAACGGGCGTTCCGCGCCGTCGTCCTCGAACAGCACCGCGTCGCCGCGCCGCACGCGCACGTGCCGCCGGCCCGTGATCTCGATGAAATGCTCGCTGGCGGGATCGAGCGCGAGATCGGTGTCGAGCACGAGCGCGCGCCGGCGCGGATCGCCGATGCGCACATGATGCCGCCCGGGCGAGAGCAGCGCGCCGTGCAGCACCGGCGTGACCAGGTTGATGGAGGTGGCCGCGAACGCGAAGATGCGCACGCCGTCGATCCACAGATCGAGCAGCGCATCGGGATCGGGCGCGACGACGGCCACGGGGTCGCGGTCGCGGTCGATCAGCCAGAGCCGGCAGTCGCCGGGTCCCGGGCAGCCCGCGTCGCCGTCGGGCGGCACGTGGCGGCCGGGCGGCGGATTGATCCAGCGGTCGCCGAGCCGCAGATCGGGCGGATAGATGCGGCTCCAGACGTCGACGACGAGCGGCGCGCGCTTCGCCGGCACGTCGACATCGCCGTCGAAGTAGAAGAACGTGCGCTCGCCGCTGAGCTGGACGCCGAGGCGGCGCCGACCCGCACGCGGCGCCAGCGTGCCGAGCGAGACGGATTCGCGGCGCGGGATGAACGGCTCCTCGCCCGCGAAGGCGCCGTCGAGATCGAAGCGGATGGCGAGGCGATCGAAGCGCGGATTGCGGACCGTCACGTCGAGCTCGGACGGCACGGGCTCGGCCGGCGGCAACGTTCCCGGCTCGCCGCAGCGCTCGGCGAATTCCCGCACCCGACGCACCGCGTCCGGGCGCGCACGAAACAGCGTCGGCATTCGTCGCCCCCGCGTGGGTGCCGCCCGCCCACGCGGGCGGGCGACACGTCGGGTCCATTCGCGTGCGCAGTATAGCGGCCGTCCGGCGCGCCCATCAACCAGAAGCTGATCGCGGTCGAGAATGCCGAAGGGATTCAATGACTCAGGGTGCCCGGCAGCAAGAAATATTCGCGCGCTGCGCGTCCTCTCCGTAGCGCTGCGCGCGCCGTCCGGTATCGAGGACATCGAGATCGCTGCGATTCGTTACGCGCCGCAAGCTGCTGCGGACCTGTCCCTTCAGAGTCTGGCCGAAATCAATAAGCCAAACCCGTCATCCTGAG
>DATBZM010000126.1:0-9206 GCA_036513175.1 Xanthobacteraceae bacterium
ACGCGATCACGTTGTCGTCGCGCGCCACCGCTTCGGGTGGTCCCTCGCAGATCTTCTGCCCGTGATGCACCACCACGATGTGGTGGGACAGGGCCATCACGGCGCGCATGACGTGCTCGATCAGGACGATGGTGAGCCCGCCGTCGCGATTGAGGCCGCGCAGGATCGCAACCATGCGGTCGGTCTCGGTCGGGCGCAGGCCCGCCATCACCTCGTCGAGCAGCAGGAGCTTCGGGTCGGTCGCGAGCGCGCGCGCGACCTCGAGCCGCTTGCGGTCGGGCAGCGTCAGCGTCGCGGCGAGTTGCGCGCGCTTGTCGATCAGGTCGAGCCGCTCCAGCACCGAAAGCGCGTGGCGGCGCGCCGACGCCACGTCGCGGTGCCGCAGCAGCGCGCCGACCACCACATTGTCCTCGACCGTGAGCGCCGGGAACGGCCGCACGATCTGAAAGGTGCGGCCGATGCCGCGGCGGCAGATGGCGTCGGGCGCGAGCCGATCGATGCGCTCGCCCGCGAACGCGATCGTGCCGTCGTCGGGGGCGAGCACCCCCGCGATCATGTTGAACAAGGTGGTCTTGCCGGCGCCATTCGGACCGATCACCGCGAGAATGTCGCCCGGCGCGACCGCGAAGCTCACGCGATCGACCGCGAGCAGGCCGCGAAAATGCTTGCTCACGCCTTCGACGGTCAACAGCGGCGTCACGACGCGCGCTCCTTGAGACCCAAGAGGCGCGCGAGCCACGGCCATACGCCGTTCGGACGGGCATAGATGATGGCAATCAACGTGAGCCCGTAGAACACCGCCTTGGCGCCCGGCGCATCGATGCCGAGTCGGGCGGTGAGCGCGATCAAGCCTTCGCCGAGCGGCGTCAAGATGAAGGCGCCGACCACCGGGCCGAACACGGTTCCGAGCCCGCCGACGGTTGGCCCCAGGATCAGCTCGATCGAACGCTGGATGTCGAAGACCTGCGCCGGAAAAAGGTTGTTGTAGTAGAACGCGTAGAAGACGCCTCCGACCGCCGTCATGCCGGACGACACCAGCACGGCGGTCATCTTGGCGCGAAAGGCGTCGATGCCGAGCGAGCGCGCCGCCATCTCGTCCTCGCGCACCGCCAGCCACTGGTAGCCCAGCCGCGAGCGCGCAAGCCGCGCCACGAGGACGACGCCGCCCGCCGCGAGCGCAAGCGCGACGTAATAGAACATGAGCTGCCCGCCGCGCAGGTTCCACCATTCGCCGAGGCGTTCCGGCTGATAGGGCAGAAACAGGCCGCCCGAGCCGCCCGTGAAGCCCATATTGTCGAAGGCGATGCGGGTGAATTCGGCCGACGCGATGGTGAGCAGCGCGAAATAGACGCCTTCGACGCCGAAGCGAAAGCCGAGCCAGCCGACCACCGCGCCAAATGCCATCGCGAGCAGGACCGCGGCAAAGACGCCGAGCCACGGCCCGATGTCGAAATGCACCCACAGCAGCGCCGCCGCGTAGGCTCCGAGCCCGACATAGAGCGCGTGTCCGAGCGAAAGCTGCCCCGCATAGCCCATCATCAGGTTCCAGGCCTGCCCCACATAGGCGAAATAGAGAACCAGCGTGAGCACCGAGACGAGATAGCGGTCGGCAACGAGCGGCGCCGCAAGCAGCGCCGCGAAGAAGCCGGCGATCAACCCGCGCGCGCGCGGCTCGAGACCGCGCCACAGCTCGATCATGCGCGCCGCCCCAGCAATCCTTGCGGCCGCAGCACCAGCACCGCGATCAAGAGTGCGAACGAGAACATGCTCTTCATCGAGGGTTGAATGACGAACCCGGCGAGCGCCTCGGACACGCCGATCAGCACGCCGCCGACGAGCGCACCGGCCATCGAGCCGAGCCCGCCGACGATGACGATGATGAAGGCGAGCAGCGTAAAGGCTGGGCCTAGGTTGGGCGCCGCGTCTGCGATCGTCACCATCAAGGCGCCGGCGGCGCCGACGCAGGCAAGACCGATGCCGAACGTGACCGCATAGAGCCGCTTGACGTTGAGCCCGACCACCGCCGCGCCGGTGAGATTGTCGGCACAGGCGCGGATCGCAGTGCCGGTCGCGGTGTAGCGGAAGAAGGCGAACAGCGCCGCAGCGATCGCCAGCGCGGCGGCCGCGGAGTAAATGCGCACCTTGTCGATGAAGAGCGGGCCGACCGCATAGCTGTCGAACGCATAGGGCAGATTGGCCGGACGGGCGTCCGGCCCGAACAGCATCAGCAGGCCGTTGAGGATGACGATGGCGACGCCGACCAGAAGGATGAACTGCTCGTGCTCGGAGCGGCCGACGAAGGAATTGATCAGCGTCGCCTGCAGCGCGAAGCCGACGATGAAGAACGCCGCCGCGATCGGCAGCATGGTGAACAGCGGATCGAGGCCGAGCTCGCGAAAGAGCAGGAACGCCGCATACATGGCGACCACCGCGAATTCGCCATGCGCGAAGTTGACGACGCGCACCACCCCGAAGATCACCGACAGGCCGAGCGCCATCAGCCCATAGACGAGCCCCGTGAGCACGCCCTGCACCACAACGCCGAGGTAGATCGACCAGGTCATGGCTGCCTCTCTTCCCCTCTCCCCGGAGGGGAGAGGGTGGCGAGCCCTCGGGTCTTGCCTTCGGCAAGCCCAAGGATGAACTCCGCGAGCCGGGTGAGGGGCGCTATGCGCTTCAATTGAAACTCCGAGATCCCCTCACCCGACGCGCTCCGCGCGTCGACCTCTCCCCTTCGGGGAGAGGTGAAGGCCTCACGTCCGCCCCTGCCAGCCCGGCATCGGCAGCACCGGCGCCATGGTAGCGACGGTCGCCGGCAGCACCACGGTCGGGGTGCGGTTGCGGTTCTGCACGGCGGCGGACGGAATAGCCGGGTTTTGCCCCTTGGCGTCGAAGGTGATCGGCGGGCCGATCATGACGTGCTCGGCGATGTTGGTTGCGCGGATCGCCTGCATCAGCTCCGGCCCGTGCGTCGTGCCGGCGCGCTTGAAGCCGTCGGCGGCGATCAGCAATGCCTCAAACGTGAAACCGACATTGAAGCATTCGACCGCGAAGCGGTAATTCGGATTGGCGGGCTTGAACGCCGCTTCCAGCGCCTGCGACATGCGCGCCTTCGGATTGGCCCAGGGGATGTTGTAGATCGGATAGTCGGCGAGCGGCCCGAGCGCCTGGTAGAACTCCTCGTCATAGAGGCCGGGCGAGCCGGGCGAGATGATGCCCATCGGCTCGAAATGCTGGCGCACCATGTCGCGCACGAGCTTGATCGCGTCGGCGGCGCGCGTCACCACCAGCAGGAGATTGGGATTGAGCGCGCGGATCTTCGTCACCTCGACGGAAAGATCCTGCGCCTTCGGGTCGTAGGCGATCGAATCGAGCAGGCGGAACGGCAGCCCGGCGTTGGGGAAGATCTTGTCCATCGCCTGACGCTGCGCGCTGCCGAAGGTGTCGTTGGCATGCAGGAACACCGCGGTCTTGGGCGCCACATGCGTCGCGTCGATCAGGTCCTTGATCAGCCTGAGTCCATTCGTCACCAGCTGGCCGCCGGTCGGAAAATTGCGCACCAAGAACTTGTAGCCCTGCTCGGTGAGCTGCGGCGCCGCGCCGACATTGACCACCAGCGGCACTTGGCGCTGCTCGCATACCTGCGCCATCGCGAGCGTCGAGGCCGAATCGAACGCGCCGATCACGCCCTGTACGCCGTCATTGATGACCCGCTCGCACTGGGTGCGGGCGACGTCCGGGTTGGACTCGATATCGACATGCACGAGGTCCACCTGGTAGCCGAAATCGGCGAGCACCTTCGGGGCGATCAGCGCGCCGCGGTGGCAACTCTGCCCAGCGGGCGCGAGGTAGCCCGAGCGCGGCAGCAGCACCGCGAGCCTGATCGCCTTGGCCTGCGCGCGCACCACGGCGGGTGCGGAGATGACGGTCGCGGCAGCCGCGGCGCCGGCGAGGACGCCGCGTCGGCTCGGCATCGAATTGCGGGACATGCGCGTTTCTCCCGTGGTGGGCTTTTGCCGAGGTTATAGCGTTTTTGCGCCGAGCGTAATCCGGCAGCACGGCTCGGCGCTTACGGCTCTTGCGCCCCCTCTCCCCGAAGGGGAGAGGGGCGGGGTGAGGGGCTCTCGGAGCAAGAATTGAAACTCCGGGCGCCCCTCACCCGGCTCGCTTCGCTCGCCACCCTCTCCCCTTCGGGGAGAGGGAAAGGCGCTACTTCGCGCGCGGTGGAATCTGGATGAAGTCCGCGATCTGCTCGGGCGTGAGCGGCTTGTCGAGGAACTTGAGCTTCACGGCGTCGCGGATCGCGCCGTCGAGATCCGCCATCGCATCGCTCTGCAGCGCCGCCTTGGTCTGGAATTCCGCCATGGATCGACGGACCAGGTCCTCGCCGATCCCGGTTTTCTTTGCAAAGGCCTGCACGGCGTCCGGGCTCTCGTACATCCAGTCGACCGCCTCGCGATAGGCCGCCATGAAGCGGACGATCGCGTCCTTGCGCGTCTTGAGCACGTTGGCGTTGGCGATCAGCACCCGCACGGTCTGTCCGCGCAGCGACGGCACGTCGCTGCCGCGCGCGATGATGCGGATCTTGCCCTCCTTGATCTCCCGAAGCCCGAACGGCGGCGCCGCCCAGCCGATGTCGATCTGGCCGGACATGACGGCCGTGAGCGTCGCCGGCGGACCGCCGGTCGAGGTCGGCTTTGCCTTGGCGCCGAGCTCATCGATGAAGGCGACCACGATATTGTTCGAGCTCGAGCCGTTGGTCGAATACGCGATCGTGTTCTTCTCGGTCGCATCCTTGAGGCTCTTGATCGGCGAATCCGCCTTCACGTACCAATAGAGATCGCTGGTGCCCGTAAAGGCGGGCGCGATGATGCGCACGGGCGCGCCCTTCGCGTAGGCGCGCATCACGCCCGCGACGCCGACCCCGCCACCGAATTCGGCGCTGCCGGAGATCACCGCCTGCACGGTCTCGCCGGCGCCGGCGGTGCCGAAGTTCTCCAGCACGATGCCGTGCTTCTTGAAGAAGCCTGCATCCTGGCCGAGCGTCGGCGCCTGGTTCTCCCAGTTGTTGATCTGGCCGATCGCCATCTTGAACGAATCCTCGGCCGCGGCCGGCAGCGCCATCAGCGCGAGCGCCGCGGCGGCGAGGCCGGCTCCAATCCCGATTCGCTTCATCGCTTCTTCCTCCCTTTGATCGCACCGCGTTTCGCGAGCGATGCCCCTCGCGTCGATCGCGACGATGAACCTTTGCGCGCCGGCGCGGAAGTGCCCGGCGGCATTCCGCCGCGCCGGGCGAGCCGCGTCGCCCAGTATTCCCAGGTGCGCAGCGGCACGCTCGGAATCTTGTTGATTGCGCCTGCCATCTCGATCTCGCCCGGCGTGAGCATCCCGACCCGCCCGATCTTCTTGCCCTCGCTGAGATAGACCGCGTTGAGGCAGGAGTAGATCGAGCGAAACACCAGCTCGCGCAGGTTCGCGCCGACCACCGTCGCGCCGTGCCGGCGCATCAGCACGAGCGAATGCGGGCCGAGCGCGCGCGCGAGCGAGGCGCCCTCCTCGGGCTTGACCACGAGGAGGTTGGTATCGCCGAAGTCGTCGAGGCTGTCCCAGAACGGCACCGTGGCGCCGATGGTCGCGCCGAGATGGAAGACCGGCACCAGCGGCTCGCCCGTGATGCAGAACGGCATCACGGCCGGCGCATGATGATGGCAGACCGCCATCACGTCCGGCCGCGCCTTGTAGATTTCGCCGTGGATCACGCGCTCGGAGTACATCGGCAGGGTCGGCGGCACCACCGGCGCCGAGTCGAGGGTGAACTCGAGAATGTCCGCGGGCTCGATCAGCTCGGGCGAGCGCGAGCGCGGCAGGAAATAGCGCCCCGGATCGCCCGGGTGGCGCACGCTGACGTGGCCGAAGGCGTCGAGCACGCCCTCGTAGCCGAGGATGCGGTTGGCGACGGCGAGCTCATGGCGCAGGTCGGCGAGGGAATCGGGCACGGCGGGTCCTTAGGTCTTGTGGCCGGGGCTTGCCACAAAAGCGAAAGGACTGTCGCTGCGCAAGGGCCCTCTCCGCGAGGAAATGATCGACTCCCGCCTGTGCACGTATTGTGCGCGTGGCGATGACGTAATACACCTATCGCATGAAAACGCTGACTGTCCGCTTGCCAGAGGCGCTGGTCGCCCAGATCGATGCGGAATCGCGCCGCCGCCGGCTTTCGAAATCCGACGTGGTGCGCGAGCGATTGGCGCTTGCGCCGAAATCGCGGAGACGCAAGCCTGCGCCGCTCGACGCCATTGCCGACCTCATCGGCTCGGTCGATGGGCTGCCGTCCGATCTAAGCAACAGAAAGAAGACGCACCTGAAGTCCAGCGGCTATGGCGACAAGCGTGCTCGTTGACGCCGGTTTCATCGTGGCGCTGCTCAGCCGCCGCGACGCCAATCATCGCTGGGCTGCCACCGAAGCTCTGCGCCTTCCGCCGCCCTGGGCCACTTGCGAGGCGGCGCTCTCGGAGGCTTTCCATCTGCTCGGGCCGCGCGCAATGGCAAGCCTCGCCGCACTGATTCGCCGGAACGCCGTCGTCTGCGCCTTCCGTTTTGGGGACAACACCGAAGCGGTGCTGAAGTTGTTGGATAAATACCTGGACGTGCCAATGAGCTTCGCCGATGCGTGCCTCGTCCGCATGACCGAGACGTTGAACGACCCGGTGCTGCTGACGACCGACACCGATTTCCATATCTATCGGCGGCACAGCCGGCAGGTTGTGCCTTGTGTCTTGCCGCGCTGAGATCGGCTTTACCGCAGATTCCCGCAAAACCGCTGGATGCGCTCGCACGCCTCCTGCACCGCGGTGGTTGCGGTCGCATACGAGATGCGGAACGCGGGGCCTGAGCCGAACGGCGTGCCCTGCACCACGGCGACGCCCTCAGCTTCGAGCAGCTCGGTGACGAAATCCTCGTCGCTCGCGAGCTTCTTGCCGGTCGGCGAGGTCTTGCCCATGGTGCCGGCGCAGGACGGGAAGACGTAGAACGCGCCCTCCGGCTTCGGGCAGACGATGCCGTTCGCCTGGTTGAGCATGGAGACGCAGAGGTCGCGCCGTTCCTTGAAGATCTTGTTGTGCTTGGGGATGAAGTCCTTCGGCCCGTTGAGCGCCTCGACCGAGGCCCATTGCGACACCGCGGCCGGGTTCGAGGTCGACTGCGACTGGATCACCGCCATCGCCTTGATCAGCGGCGCCGGCCCGCCCGCAAAGCCGATGCGCCAGCCGGTCATGCAATACGCTTTCGATACGCCGTTGACGGTGAGCGTACGCTCGTAGAGCCGCGGCTCGAGCTGCGCCGGCGTGAAGAACGCGAAGTCGTCGTAGACGAGGTGCTCGTACATGTCGTCGGTGAGCACCCAGACGTCGGGATGGCGCACCAGCACGTCGGTCAGCGCCTTGAGCTCCGCCTTGGTATAGGCCGCGCCGGTCGGATTCGACGGCGAGTTGAGCAGCACCCACTTGGTCTTCGGCGTCATCGCGCGCTCGAGCGCCTCGGGCTTCATCTTGAAGCCCGACTCCATGCTGGTCGCCACCTCGACGGGCTCGCCGCCCGCGAGATAGACCATCTCGGGATAGCTCACCCAATAGGGCGCCGGGATGATCACCTCATCGCCCGGGTTGAGGGTCGCAACCAGCGCGTTGTAGAGCACCTGCTTGCCGCCGGTGCCGACGCTGATCTGCGAGGTCTTGTAGTCGAGCCCGTTCTCGCTCTTGAACTTGCGCACCACCGCTTCCTTTAGCTCCATGATGCCGTCGACATTGGTGTACTTCGACGCCTTGCCGTCGCGGATCGCCTTGATCGCCGCTTCCTTGATGTTGTCGGGCGTGTCGAAGTCGGGCTCGCCGGCGCCGAGGCCGATCACGTCGCGGCCCGCCAGCTTGAGCGCGCGCGCCTTGTCGGTCACCGCGATGGTGGCGGAGGGCTTGATGCGCTTGAGCGAGTCCGCAAGGAAGGCCATGTCGCTGTCTCCGGGGGTCCCCGCACAGACTCAGGGGCCATACTGCAGCGCGAAGTCGTAATGCGGGACGCCGCATCGGGCAAGGGTCGGACGCGCGCCCGACCTATGAATTTCCCTGTCGCCAGCGTTCACGCCGCCGTTAGAGGGGTGGCCAGCCGGTCGAAATTCGCCAGCAGGAACCGCAATTTCTCAAACAACGTGGCGATCTGGTCGAGCCGCTTGGTCAGCCGTCCCGTCGAGACCAAGTCGCCTGCCCCGCCCCAGTCGTCCGACACGAGCCGTGCATCGGCGCTGATGCGCAATGCGCCGATCGTTCCGTCGGCAAGCGCGACCGGCTGGCCGATATGACAGGGCGTCGCAGCAACCGGATCGGCGAACCCGAGCGCTGCGGCATCCATGTTGAGCGCCTGGTGGAGCAGGCGCGCGTCGCCAAGCGTCAGCGCGCGGCCATCGCGCATGATCGTGAACGGAAAGATGGTGCGCGCCGCAAATTCGTCGTGCTCGCGATGTCCTCCCGACGCGCCGGGCGCGGGCAGCAGACGCAACTCGGGAAAGCGCGCGATGTGGCGTGCGGCCACGGCGGCAAATTCCGCCAGCGCGACTTTGCGAAACAGCTCCGGCACCGCGAAATAGGCGCGGATGTCCTCAACCGCCGCCGCCCAGCGCAAGGCCTGTCCGACATTCGCCCGCGCGGGCAGCCGCTCGCAAATCGGCGCGAAGCAGGCCGGCCAGTCGTCGCGCGTCGAATAGTCGGCGAGTCCCGCCGGCACGTCGGCGATCCGCCCGACCGCCGCGCGCAGCGTATCCGGAATGAGCAGTGCGCCGCTCAACGGCGGCCCGGCAAAGAATTTCGAGCCGGTGATCAAGACGAGGAACCCGCGGTCGAGATACCAGGCGAGCCGGGCGCGGCTCAGCCGCGCCTGGCAGGCGTCGACCACCACCTGGACGGCTCCCGGCGCGAGCGCGCAGATCTCGAGCAGGCAGGCGAGACTTGGGCCCGCGCTGCCGAGCTTGGAATGATCCATGGCGTGCAGCACGACGCCATTGCCGGCGCGAATGGCGTCTTCGGCCGCCGCCGCGACTTCGGCGTCGATCGCGGCGAGCGGCCGCGCCTCGCCTTGCGCGTCGCGCGCAGCCACGCAGATGGCCGCGCAGGCAAGGCCCGCGATCGGTTCGCCCTTCGCAACCGCTCGCCCGCTCGACGCCG
>DATBZM010000127.1:0-6008 GCA_036513175.1 Xanthobacteraceae bacterium
CAATCCCGCTCACGTGCATGCCCATCGCGGCCTCGGCAACCTGCTCGCCGAGCTCGGCGATGAATCCGGCGCGCGCGCGCATCGCGACCGCGGGTTCCGGGGCCACGCGGTCACGACGCTTCCCTACTACGGCGATGCCTCGCCCGTGTCGGTGCTGCTCCTCGTCTCCGCGCTCGGCGGCAACATCCCGACCGACGCCCTGCTCGATGAGCGGATTTTCCAGACCACCGTGCTGGCGACGGAATATGCCGATATCCAGGCGGCGCCGCCGCCGCACGACGTGCTCTTCAACAGCATCGGTGATGCCGACCTGTGCGGTGAGGGACTTGCCGCCGCGCAGGCGATCGTCGCCTGCACCGCGCGACCGGTGATCAATGATCCATCCGTGGTGCTCGGCACCGGGCGCCTGGCCAATGCCGAACGTCTGCGCGGGCTGTGGGACGTTCTCGTCCCGCGCATGGCGAACGTCGCGCGCGACCTGCTCCTCGGCCCGCACGCTGCCACAGACCTCTCGACCCGTGGCTTCCGATTTCCCCTCCTGCTGCGCGCGCCCGGCTTCCACACCGGCCAGCACTTCGCCCGCGTCGAGCGCGCGGGCGACCTCGCGGCCGCGGCACGCGCCTTGCCCGGTCGCGACATCTGGGCGATCGAGCCGCTCGACGCGCGCGGCGCCGACGGCAAGTTCCGCAAATATCGCGCCATGTTCGTCGCAGGCCGCCTCTACCCGTTGCATCTCGCGATCTCGGGCCACTGGAAGGTGCACTATTTCACGGCCGAAATGGCGGAGTCCGCCGCGCATCGGCGCGAGGACGAGGCCTTCCTCGCCGACATGCCGGCGGTGATTGGCGGGCGCGGCATGGCGGCGCTGGAACGCGTCGCGGCCGCACTCGATCTCGACTACGGCGGCATCGATTTCGCCCTCGGCCCGGCAGGCGAAATCCTGTTCTTCGAGGCGAACGCCGCCATGGTGGTGACGCCGCCAACCGACGACGCGAGGTGGGCGTATCGGCGGCCCGCGGTCGCGCGCGTCATCGCGGCGGTCCGCGAGATGCTGATCGAGCGGGCACACGCGCAATAAATCGATGGCACCTGCTATAGTTCATGCCGAGGACATGAATTGGACCTGAGCGGGATCGGCATGCAGTTTCATCTCAATGGTTTCGAGCCTGGTGACCCGGAAATATTCGATCCGTCGGAACGATATCGAACCTCTGGCGCACAAGGCTCCCTCCCCGAAGAGGTCGATGTCCTGATCGTGGGCTGCGGACCGGCGGGGCTGACGCTTGCCGCGCAATTGTCGGCATTTCCCGACATCAAGACCTGCATCGTCGAGCAGAAGTCGGGCCGGATGCTGCGCGGACAGGCGGATGGCATCGCGTGCCGCACGATGGAAATGTTCCATGCCTTCGGCTTCAGCGAGCGCGTGCTCAAGGAGGCATGTTGGATCAACGAGACGACATTCTGGAAGCCCGACGACAGCCAGCCTGCAAAGATCATCCGCAGCGGCTGGGTCCAGGACGTGGAGGACGGTCTGTCGGAATTTCCGCATGTCGTTCTGAATCAGGCGCGGGTGCACGACTTCTATCTCGACGTCATGCGAAAATCGGCGGCCAAGCTCGAGCCGTACTATGGGCGGCGCGTCGTTGCGGTCGAGCCGGCGACGGGCGAGAGCGCGAACGCGCCGCAATATGCCACCGTCACGCTGGAACGCCTTGATCCCGCGCATGCGGGACAAACCGAGACCGCGAAGGCCCGCTACGTGGTCGGCTGCGACGGCGCGCGCAGCACCGTGCGCACCTCGATCGGGCGCGAGCTTCACGGCGATTCGGCAAACCATGCCTGGGGCGTGATGGATTTGCTGGCGGTCACCGACTTCCCGGACGTTCGCTGCAAGTGCCTGATCCAGTCCGCGCATGAGGGCAGCATGCTCATCATCCCGCGCGAAGGCGGTTACCTCGTCCGCCTCTACGTCGAGCTCGCCAAGCTCGACGTCGGCGAGCGCGTCGCCAGCCGCAATATCACGCTCGACGAGCTTATCGCGAAGGCGCAACGGATTCTCAATCCGTATCGCCTCGCCGCGAAGGAGGTCCCCTGGTGGTCGGTCTACGAGATCGGGCAACGGTTGACCGACAAGTTCGACGACGTGCCGGAAGAGGAGACCGCGACGCGGCTGCCGAGCGTGTTCATCGCCGGCGACGCGTGTCACACGCACAGTCCGAAGGCTGGGCAGGGGATGAACGTCTCCATGCAGGATGCTTTCAATCTGGGGTGGAAGCTCATCTCTGTCCTCCGAGATCGGAGCCCACCCTCTCTGCTGCACACCTACTCCGCGGAGCGGCGGCCTGTCGCAAAGGAGCTGATCGACTTCGACCGCGAATTTGCTGCGAGGCTCGCCTCGATAGACGACGACGGTGGCGGAAACGACCCAGCCAAGACGCAAAGCTATTTCGTCAGGCACGGGCGTTATACCGCCGGGACTGCGACGCACTACGGGCGGTCGCTCCTCACCGGCGCAGACGACTATCGGCATCTCGCCGAAGGATTCGTCGTCGGCAAGCGCTTCCATTCCGCCCCGGTCATCCGGCTGGCGGATGCCAAGCCCGTCCACCTCGGCCACGTCACCAGGGCGGACGGGCGCTTTCGGATCTTCGTCTTTGCGGGATCGGGCGATCCGACGGCCTCAGGGTCTGCCGTTCGTCTGTTGTGCGATTTTCTCGCGGACGATCGCGCGTCTCCGCTGCGAAAATATACGCGCCAGGGCGAGGATATCGACTCGGTCATCGACGTCCGCGCGGTGTTCCAGCAAGCTCATCGCGAGCTCGCCATCGAGGCGATGCCGGCGCTGCTTCTGCCCAAAAAGGGGCGTTACGGCCTCCACGACTATGAGAAGATGTTCTGCACCGACCGCAATAGCGGTCACGATATCTTTGCCATGCGCGGCATTGATCGGGTGGCAGGGTGCATGGTGGTGGTGCGGCCGGATCAATATGTCGCGCAGGTCCTGCCGAGCGATGGATACAACCGGCTCGCTTCCTATTTCGACGGCTTCATGCTGCCCCAATCAGACCACAGCTCGCGCCCAGCCGCATCGACAAGCGAATAGGGTAGGCCTCGATCCAATCGCCCCGTCGAACAGCTCGGGGCCTGAGCCTCCCGCAAGCCGGCGCCGCCTTGTTCTCAAGGCATGGCTAGGCTGCGCCCACGGGCTTGCACGCCTCCGGCTATCGGCTACACACACACCGGGCCGGCGTAGGGATAGCGTAACCCCTGCCGTGATATCGATTTTCGGCAAGAAACGACGGGGCGCGAGGAGGATCGCCGCAAGGCGGGTCGGGCAGTGAAATGAGCGGAATGATAGTCGCCGCAGCAGCCCCGCGGCAAAGATCCTTTCAGGACGTCCTGGTCGTCAGCTTCGGGCACGCGCTCACGCACTGGTATCCCTCGACGTTCTACCTGCTGCTGCCGCTGATCGGCAAAGAGCTGGGGCTGAGCTACGGCGAGATTGGCTCGATCCTCACCTGCCAATACGCGGCCGGCGCCATCGCCAACATCCCGGGCGGCCTTTTCGTCGATTCGGTCGGGCGCAAGGAGCTGCTGATGGCGGTCGCGCTCTTCTGGATCGGCTTCCCCTACCTCGTCATGGGCTTCTCGCACGCCTATTGGATGATGCTCACCTGCGCGACCGCGGTCGGCATCGGCAACAATCTCTGGCACCCGACCGCGATCCCGTGGCTCGCGCAACGCTTCCCCGACCGCAAGGGCCTCGTCATGTCGGTGCACGGCATGGGCGGCAATGTGGGCGACGCCTTCGCGCCGCTCGTGGTCGGCGCGCTGCTGCAGACCATGTCCTGGCGCAACGTCGTGCTGCTCAACGTCATGCCGGGCATCGCGATGTCGGCGTTTATCCTGATCTATGTGGGCCGCGTCAGCAGCGCCGACGCACGGGCCGGCATCGGCGAACGCAAGCACGCGCGGATGACCGGCGCGCAGCGACTGCGCGCGCTCACCGGCCTGCTGCAGAACCGCGCTTTCGTGACCCTCGCTGTCGGCTCCTGCTTTCGTTCCATGACGCAAAGCGCGCTGCTGACTTTCCTCCCGCTCTATCTCGCACGCGTGATGGGCTATTCGCCGGTGTGGATCGGCGCCTGCATGTTCGCGCTGCAAGCGGCCGGCTTCGTGGCGGCGCCGATCGCCGGGCATCTCTCCGACTCGGTCGGCCGGCGGCAGATCATCATGTCGAGCATGGGGATGACCGGCGTCATCATCCTGTGCATGGCGTTCGCGGGCGGCACGCCGTGGTTCGTGCTGCTGGTCGCGCTGCTCGGCTTCTTCCTGTTCGCGGTGCGCGCGGTGCTGCAGGCGTGGCTGCTCGACGCCACCCCGCACGGCATGGGCGGCAGCGCCATCGGCGCGCTGTTCAGCACCCAGGCGCTCGGCGCCTCGCTCGGCCCGGTCAGCGCCGGCATCTTTGCCGACCACTTCGGCATCATGGCGGCGTTCTACTTCATGGCCGCGACCATCATCCTGGCGAACCTGATGGTATTCGTGACGCCGGCCGGGCTGATGAAGAAGGCGTAAGCCTGCCTGCTCGCACGCGCCATCGGATCTTCCGCGCAAGGAACGTCCGGCCGGCTTGTGTCATTTCGCACAACCGGCCGATCGGCCCGCGAGCAATGTCTCCTCATCGACGGCGTGCGTCGGCGGTCGAAGATGCGGGATGCTCCCGCATCGCCGCGCGACGACGAAAGCGCCATGCCCAGGAGCATCGCAATGACCCGCATCGGCAAGACCATCGCCCTCCTCGCCTTCGTTTGCGTCTCGGCCCCCGCGTTTGCGCACGGCGGCGGCGGCGGAAATCACGGCATGAATCAATCGATGCCGTCGCATATGACCTCGCCCTCGAACACGTCGAACGGCAGCAACAAGAGCATGCAGCAGAACGGCAAGCTCACCGTGCAGGAGCAACAGAAGATCCTGGCCCAGATCGCCCCGCGCCTCAACACGTTGCCCCCGCAACTCGCGGCGGCGCTGCAAGCCGGCAACAAGGCGCTGGCGGCACGGCTTCTCGGCGAGCTCAAGGCGCTGAGCCGGTTCGAGGCCAAGTTCCACCTCACGACCTTCACGGGTGTGGGCAACGGCGGGCAAGTCGAACTCGGGTTCGGGGTCCATGGCGGGGTCACGCTCAACGGGCAACCCGTCCGCATCTGAGCCTTCACGCGGGCCGGCGCGCGAGCGTCGGCCCCGGACGCAGCGCCGCGAGATCCCCGATCGCGGCGACGCGCAGCGCCTCGCCGCCGCGGCCGCGCACGACGACGTCGGTCAGCGGCAGGCTCGGCCCCGGCGCCCATCCGGCCTGCGCAAGCACGTCCTGCGAGATGACCGCGGTCGCGGCAAGCTCTTTGCTGAGATCCTGCAGCCGCGCCGCGACGTTGCCGGTATCGCCGAGAAATTGCAGCGATGGCGCACCCGACAGCACGATCGAGCCCAGCACCGATTTGCCGCTGTGCACCCCGATGCCGAACCGCATCGGCCCGGCGAGATCGTGCGCCAGCTCCTCGCTGACACGATCCAGTCCCTCCCAGATCGCCCGAACCGCCGCGAGCGCGCCGGATGCGCCGGCTTGCGCGTCGCCGTCGATGCCGAACACGCTCATGATGCCGTCGCCCGCGACGCTGGTGACGTAGCCGCCATGCGCCGCGATCGCGCCGCTGACGCACTGGACGTAGCGGTCGACGACGAACAGGCTGTCATAGGGCAGCTTGCCGGCCGCGAGCGAGGTCGAGTCGCGCAGGTCGACGCACAGCGCGGTCGCCAGCACCTCGACGCCGCCCTCGACCGCGATGCGCATGCCGCGCGATCGGGCGCCCACCGGGATCAGCGGCACCACGCCGATGTCGTGTGGGGGGCGCAGCTGGCAGGCGAGCCGCACGTGGGCGGGCGCCTTGACGCGATCGAGCGTCGCGCGCTCGAGATCGGACGGCGGCGGCAGCCCCTCCTCGCCGCGGGTG
>DATBZM010000128.1:0-5674 GCA_036513175.1 Xanthobacteraceae bacterium
CTCTCCCCCTAAGAAGGGGGAGAGGGAGCGCGCGCGTTGTGCTCGCGGCTATGGCATGATCTTTCTCATGAACCCCCTCCTCGCCCCCGGCCGCATCGGCTCGCTCGACATCCGCAACCGCATCGTCATGCCGCCGATGACGACGCGGCTCTCCGACGAAGAAGGCCACGTCACCGACGCGAGCATCGCCTACTACATGGCCCGCGTGCGCGGCGGCGTCGGGCTCATCACCGTCGAGATGGCCTCGCCCACGCGCGCCGGGCGGCACCGGCGGCGCGAGCTCGGGATTTACGACGACCGCTTTCTCCCTGGCCTGACGCGGCTCGTGCAGGAGATCCATGCCGGCGGCGCAAAAGCCTCGATCCAGCTCGGGCACGGCGGCGGGCATACGCGCAAGGATATCTGCGGCGAGACGCCGCTCGCGCCCTCGGCGATCCCGCATCCGGTGTTCGAGGTGACGAACGAGACGATTATTCCGCAGGAAATGACGCTGGATGACATCCGCACCACCACGCAAGCCTTCGCGGCTGCGGCCGCGCGCGCGCAAAAGGCCGGCTTCGACTGCGTCGAGATCCACGCCGCGCACGGCTATCTCATCTCGCAGTTCCTTACCCCGTTCGAGAACCGCCGCAGCGACGACTACGGTGGCTCGCTGGAAAACCGCGCGCGCTTCGGCCTCGACGTCCTGCGCGCCGTCAAGGCGGCGGTGACGATCCCGGTCATCTTCCGCATCTCGGTCGACGATTATTTTCCCGAAGGCTTGCCCGAGGCTGATGGAATCAAGGTCGCCGTGTGGGCGGCGCAAGCCGGCGCCGATGCGCTGCATGTCGCGGCCGGCCACTATCGCTCGCTGCCCTCGGCGGCGCGCATGATCCCGCCGATGCAATATCCCGACGCGACCTTCCTGGACTACGCGGCACAGGTGAAGAAGCAAGTCGCCGTGCCGGTGATCGCGGTCGGCCGGCTCGGCGATCCGAAAATCGCGACCGAGGCGGTCGCGAGCGGAAAGGCCGATTTCGTCTCGCTCGGCCGCACGCTCATCGCCGATCCCGAGTGGGTCGCAAAAGTCGGCAGCGACGAGCCGATCCGCCGCTGCCTTGCCTGCAACACCTGCATCAACGAGATGCGCGGCGGCACGCAGCTGCGCTGCGTCGTCAACGGCATGGCGGGCCACGAACGCGAGTTCGCGGCGGCGCGGCCGCCGCAGGGCGAACGCATCGCGGTGATCGGCGCCGGCCCGGCCGGGCTCACCTACGCGTCGCTCGTCGCCGTGGGCAATGCCGTCACGGTGTTCGAGCGCGCCGCCCGCGCCGGCGGCGCCTTCCTGCATGCCGGGCAGGCGCCGCTCTTCCAGGAGGTCGTCGCCAATCCGTTCTCGCTTGCGCGCTACATCGACGATCTCGTCGCGGCGTGCACGCGCAAAGGCGTCGTGTTTCGCTTCAAAGTGGATGTCGCCAAATCACCCGATCAGCTCGCCCCGTTCGACCGGATCGTGATCGCGAGCGGCGCGCGCTATCGCTTCGGGCTCGGCGGAGCTGCGACCGCATTGCTGAATGCCGGCGCCGGCCGCTGGCCGGGGCTGCGCTCGATCTTTTCCAACGACACGATCCGCGACTGGTTCTACCACAAGGGCCGCCGCGCCACCGGCAATGCGCTGCGCAAGCTCGCGCGGCCCGGGCAGAAAGTCGTCGTCATCGGCGACGCCACAGTGGCAGGCAAGAGCCGTCCCGCCATCGCCAGCGCCTTCGCGGCCGCATTGCTCGGCTGAAGTCTTCCCCTCTCTCTTCCGGGGAGAGGCAGGGCTATCGCCATGTGAGGTGAGCACAGACGTCGCGCTCCCTCTCCCCGCGTTCCGCCTTCGCCAAGGCTTCGGCGGACAGGGCGGGGAGGGCCTGCCCGCCGTAGCCACTTGGCGAAGGAGGGTCGGGGTGAGGGGGCGTCTCCGCGAGTCGTTGCGCGCGTTGTCGCGCGCGGAGACTCAGCGCCCCTCACCCCGACCCTCTCCCCCTAAGAAGGGGGAGAGGGAGCGCGGGCGCCTGTGCAAGACCTCGGCCTCCGCTACTCGCCGCATTTCGCCGCCGCCGCCTCGTTGAGAAACCGCGCCAGCCGCAGCCCGGCGAGCCCGAGCTGGCGATCGAGGATCGGCAGCATGGCGCGGTAGTAGCCGTCGCCCAAGACGTTGTCGGCGGGGCGCGCGTTCCAGGCGATCGGCGCCACGGCGTGCGTCTCGTTCGCCCACTGCTCGGGCGTGCCGCCGTCGATGCCGGCCTTCTTCGCCTCGTCGCTCTTGAGCCAGCCGCCTTCCAGCCGGTCGACGTAGTGGCCCCAGTCCCACACCGTGGCGTGGATCAGGTCGATGTCCCACGCCATGTGGAAATTGCTCGGCGTGTGCGTCGGCTCGCACGTGCCCGTGCAGGTCATCCCGCGCATGAAGACGTCGACCTTGATCGAGTTGCCGCCGAGCGCCTCGAGCACCGTGTGCAGCGGCTGATGGATGTCGCCGAGGAAATGCACCGCGAACTTCAGCGCCTCGGCGCGTGTCTCGCCCTTGGCGCAGCGCAGGTCGTCCCGCACCCGGCCGAGCTCCAGCACGATGCAGTCGCCCTTCTGCGCATCCGCCTTGCAGTCGCGCTTCGCGTCGTAGGTCGGGACGCCGAGCGGAATGTCGACGAAATGCCAGTTGTAGGTCTGCGGCCGCTCGTCGCGGATGTCGTCCGCCCAGCTCGCGATCGCGGCAAGCGAATGGCCGCGGCCGAGCAGCTCCGCCACCATGGCGGCCGCCTTGTCGTTGAGCCGCCGCTGCGCGATCTCGGCGATGATCGAATGCCCCTCCGGGCCCCAGGCGGCGGCCGGCCCGGCCGCAAGGCAGGTGAGCGTCGCCGCCAGCGCCATCATTCGGGTCGAGCGCATGGCCGTTTCCTCCGGTTGACGCGCGCATGGTGGCAGCGCCGTGTGACGGCCACAAGATGCGCGGGACAAGCCTCACGCGAATCGGGAATTTTCAATCGGCGGCGGCGGCGTTATCCTGCGGCGCCCGACGCCGCCGGGAGGCATCACATGAGAGTCAGAATCGTTCTCACCGCGCTGTTTGCGCTGGTCTCGACCGCCGCGCTCGCCGCGGGCTCGTCGGTCGGCTACGAAATGGGCGGCCCGTATGCGCGCTTCGAGCCGGTCGTCGACCAGTACAATCGAAGCGGCGAGCTGTTTCGCATCGACGGCCACTGCCAGTCGTCGTGCACGCTCTTTCTCGGCATCCGCAACGTCTGCATCGGCCCGGGCGCCGAGTTTTTCTTTCATTCCCCGCACGACAACCTGCGCAATCCGAGCCCGTACTACCTCAAGCTCTTCCTGCCCCACTACAACGGGCGGCTTCGCGCCTACCTGCTCGCGCACCACGCGCTGGAAAAGGTGGATCCGTTCTACCCCATCTCGGGCAGCGACATGATCCACCAGTTCGGCTACCGCGCGTGCCCGCCGGCGTGAGCAGTCAGGCGCGAGACCTGCTCGTCGGCGTCATCTCGGACACGCATGGCCTCATGCGACCGCAGGCGCTCGACGCGCTCGCCGGCAGTGACCTCATCATTCACGCGGGCGACGTCGGCAAGCCCGAGGTGCTCGATGCGCTGCGTATGCTCGCGCCCGTCCACGCCGTGCGCGGCAATGTCGACAAGGGAAGCTGGGCCGCACGGCTGCCGATGACCGAAGTGGTCGAGGCCGGCCGGCATCGGCTCTACGTCCTGCACATCGTCGACGCGCTCGATCTCGATCCGCCGACGGCCGGCTTCGCGGCCGTCATTTACGGCCACTCGCACAAGCCCTCGATCGAGACGCGCGACGGCGTGCTCTGGCTCAATCCGGGCAGCGCGGGGCCGCGCCGGTTCGACCTGCCGGTGTCGGTTGCGCGTGTGCGGGTGACGGGAAGCGAGTTAGTGCCGGAGCTCGTGACGCTGACGGTGTGAACGTGTCATGGCCGGGCTCGTTCGCTTCACCCTCCCCTGCAGGGAAGGGTAAAGCATGCGTTTCACACCATCGACAATTCCCGCCGCCGCAGCACGCGATAGACCAGCGCGACCGGCACCACCGTGCACACGATCAGCACCGTCGCGGCAGCGGCGGCGACCCCGGCGCTGGTGCCTTCGAGCGCCTGGAACATCACCACCGTCATGGTCGTCCACGGCCCCGAGTAGAGCACGACCGTCGCGCTCAGCTCGGACGCGACGGTGACGAAGGTGAGCACGAAGGCGCCGACGATGCCGCCGAGCATCAGCGGCAGCGTGATGCGCGCAAACGTCGCCGCCGGCGGCACGCCGAGATTGACCGAGGCCTCCTCGAGGCTCGGGTCGATCTGGTGCAGGATCGCGCCGGCCGAGCGCACCGAGAACGGCAGCTTGCGCACCATGTAGGCGATGATCATGATCGTCGCGCTGCCGGTGAGGATCAGGTAGCCGCCACCAAACGTGAGCACGAGGCCGATGCCGAGCACGGTGCCGGCGACCGCGAAGGGCGACGTCGCGATGATGTCGAGCGCCGCCGTGGCGCGCGAGCGGAAGCGCGTCACCACGTAGCCGATCGGGACGCCGATGATGAGCGCACCGGCGGCCGCGAGCGTCGCCAGCAGCAGCGTGTTGCGCAGCGGCCGGAACGATTCGCCAAAAAGCTGCGCGAAATTACCGAGCGAGAAGGCCGGGTACATGACCGGCCCCTGGAACCGCATCAGCGAGATCACGATCACGGCCGCGAACGGCACCAGCGCCGTGCCGACCAGCAACCAGCACCAGGCGGCGGCGCAAAAGCGCAGCGCCGGGCGCACCGCCAGCAGCGGCGCCGCGCGGCGCGCCGACGTCGCGTAGCCGCGCCGCGCCAGCAGGCGGCGCTGCACCAGCATCGCGATCACGGTGCAGACGATCAGCACCATGCCGAGCACGCCGGCGGAGGACGGGTTGTCGGAGGTCTCGCCGACAAAGAGCTTGTAGGCCTCGACCGAGAGGATCGGCCGGTCCTCGGCCAGCACGAAGGGCACGCCGAAATTCTCCAGCGCCTCGATGAAGACGAGGAGCGCGCCGGCGAGGATCGACGGCATCACCAGCGGCAGCATCACGGTGCGCAGCATGCGCGCCGGCGGCGCGCCGAGGTTCTGCGCCGCCTCCTCCATCGACACGTCGACCGCCTTGAACGCCGCCAGCGTCGGCATCACGACGTAAGGATAGAGCGTCAGCACATAGACCGCGATGATGCCGCCGGCGCCGTAGATCGAGCGGAACGGAATGCCGATCGCGTGCAGCCATCCGGTGACGATGCCGGCGCGGCCGAGCATCAGCACCAGCGCATAGGCGGACACGAACGACGGCAGCACCAGCGGCAGCGCCGCGAGCGCGAGCAGGACCGCCTTGCCGCCGATCGGCAGCCGCGCGAGGCAGAACGCGAACGGCACGCCGACTACGACGGTCAGCGCCGCCGCCGCCGCCGCGATCATCAGGCTGTTGGCGAGGCCGGTGAGGTAGAACGGGTCCGACAGCATGTCGGTATAGTTCTTCCAGGTGAAATGGCTGCCGGTCGAATCAAGGATGCTCGCGCCGAGCACTTTTATGAGCGGAAGCAGGAAGAAGAGTCCGAGAAACAGTATGGCGACTGCGCCGATCGTGAGCGGAAACAGGCGGCGGGCGAGGAAGGATCG
>DATBZM010000129.1:0-15232 GCA_036513175.1 Xanthobacteraceae bacterium
CACACGAGTAGGTCAAAGTGAGCTCGCGAATGAGCGTTGAGTCAGAATGTCGCGCGCGCGTTGCAGCGGGCCGCTGGACGTGTATATGGTTCGCCCGCCGCCGCGCAAGCAGTAGCGCATGTTCCGGCGAAAGCCTGTCCCGGACTTGATCCGGGATGGACGCCGGTTCGCCGACAAGAACATGCGTCAAGAAATCAACATGCGAGAGCCGACCTCGATCCACGCCGTTCGCCGCCGCGCGATCCGCCTCTGGCTCATCGCCGTCGCGGCGCTGATCTTCGCCATGGTGCTGGTCGGCGGCGCGACGCGGCTCACCGAATCCGGGCTGTCGATCACCGAGTGGCATCCGGTCAGCGGCACGATCCCGCCGCTCAGCGCGGCCGCCTGGAACGCCGATTTCGCGAAATACCAGGCGACCCCACAATATCGCCTGGTCAACCGCGGCATGACCCTCGCCGAGTTCAAGACCATCTTCTGGTGGGAATGGGCGCACCGGCTGCTCGGCCGCGTGATCGGCGCGGCCTTCCTGCTGCCGTTCCTCTGGTTCCTGTGGCGCGGCTTTGTCGAGCCCGGCCTGCGCGGGCGGCTATGGGCGATCTTCGGCCTCGGCGCCTTCCAGGGCGTCGTCGGCTGGTGGATGGTGGCGTCCGGCCTCGCCGACCGCACCGAGGTCTCGCAATATCGCCTCGCGTTCCATCTGACGCTCGCGTGCCTGATCTATGTCGCGATCCTGTGGACCGCCGAGGGCCTGCGCGAGTGGCGCGCGCCTGCCGTTGCGCCACGCGTGCGGTTCGGCGCGATCGCGCTGCTCGTCCTTGTGCTGGTGCAGATCTATCTCGGCGCGCTGACCGCCGGCCTGCGTGCCGGGCTCATCTACAACACCTGGCCGCAGATCGACGGCGCGTTCATTCCCGCTGCCGCGCGGCTCTTTTTCGATCAGCCGCTGTGGCGGAATTTCTTCGAAAACACGCTTTTGGTGCAGTTCGACCACCGCATGATGGCCTACACGGTGCTCGTCGTCGCGCTGCTGCACGCGTTCGACGCGCTGCGGGCAAGGGGGCCGGCTGCAACCGGCGCCGTCGTGATCGCGCTCGCCGTGACGCTGCAGGCGACGCTCGGGATATTGACGCTGCTCCATCAGGCGCCGATCGGGCTCGCGCTCGCGCACCAGGCCATGGCGCTCGTCGTGCTGACGCTCGCGAGCCTGCATGCGGCACGGTGCGCGTCCGCGGCTACGCGTCCGCCAGCGCCTGCTCCAAGTCGGCGATGATGTCTTCCTTGTCCTCGATGCCGATCGACAGGCGCACCACGTCGGGGCCGGCGCCGGCCTGCACCTTCTGGGCGTCGGACAGCTGCTTGTGCGTGGTCGAGGCGGGGTGGATGATCAGCGAGCGGGTGTCGCCGATGTTGGCGAGGTGGGAAAAGAGCTTCGCGTTCGAGACGAGCTTGATGCCCGCGTCGTAGCCGCCCTTGAGCCCGAAGGTGAAGACCGCGCCGGCACCCTTGGGCACGTATTTCTTGGCGAGATTATAGTAGCGATCGCCCGGCAGGCCCGGATAGCTCACCCATGCGACCTTGGGGTGCTTCGACAGCCATTCGGCGACCGCGAGCGCATTGTCGCAGTGGCGCTGCATGCGCAGCGGCAGGGTCTCGATGCCGGTGATGAACAGGAAGGCGTTGAACGGCGACAGCGCCGGGCCGATGTCGCGCAGGCTCAGCACCCGGCACGCGATCGCGAAGGCGAAGTTGCCGAAGGTCTCGTGCAGCACGATGCCGTTGTATTCCGGGCGCGGCTCGGAGAGCATCGGATAGCGGCCCTCGCGCGACCAGTTGAAGGTGCCGCCATCGACGATCATGCCGCCGATCGAGTTGCCGTGGCCGCCGAGGAACTTGGTGAGCGAGTGCACCACCACGTCGGCGCCGTAGTCGATCGGCTTGCACAAATAGGGCGTCGCCAGCGTGTTGTCGACGATCAGCGGCACGCCGGCGCGGCGGGCGATGGTGGCGACGGCCTCGATGTCGGTGATGACGCCGCCCGGATTGGCGATCGACTCGATGAAGATCGCCTTGGTCTTCGGGCTGATGGCGCGCTCGAAGGTGCCGATGTCGTCGGGATCGGCCCACACCACGTTCCAGCCGAAGTTCTTGAAGCTGTGGTTGAACTGGTTGATCGAGCCGCCATAGAGCTTCTTCGAGGCGACGAACTCGTCGCCCGGCTTCATCAGCACGTGCATGACCAGCACCTGCGCGGCGTGGCCGGACGCGACCGCAAGCCCCGCGGTGCCGCCTTCGAGCGCGGCGACGCGCTCCTCCAGCACCGCGTTGGTCGGGTTGCCGATGCGGGTGTAGATGTTGCCGAAGGTCTGCAGGCCGAACAGCGAGGCGGCGTGGTCGACGTCCTCGAACACGAACGACGTCGTCTGATAGATCGGCGTCGCGCGCGCGCCGGTGGTCGGGTCGGGCTGGGCGCCGGCGTGAACCGCCAGCGTGGAAAATCCCGGGGTGCGTTCGGTCATGGGCGGTCCTCGTGAGGGCGGGAAACCCGTGCAGGCCTGCAATCAACCGTGCATGTTCCCGAAGGCGGGGCGCGCGTCAAGGCGGCAGCGCACGATGCGTTAATGGGGGAGGGGCGAATAGGGAGTAGCGAATAGCGAGTAGGGCGCCTGTTACTACTCGCTATTCGCTATTCGCTATTCGCCAACTTCCTACTCGCTTCCGTCGCGAAACGCCCGCTCGGCGGCGGGTGTCGCGCCGCCCGCCGTGGTGGTGCGGTTGAGCGACATGCGCTGGATGCCGCGGCCGGAAATCTGCGCCCTTTTCGACGTGAGCGTGCGCGAGTTGACGCCCATCCAGGAAATCTCCGAGGACAGCCGGCCGTACTCGATTTTCGGGCAGCGGTTCATCACCACCTTGAGGCCGTTCGCTTCCGCGAGCGCGGCGGTGGCGTCGTTGCGCACGCCGAGCTGCATCCAGATCACGCGCGGGCGGGAGCCGAGCTTGAGCGCCTCCTCGACGATGCCGGGCGCATGGGGCGAGGCGCGGAAGATATCGACCATGTCGATCGGCTCGGGGATGTCTGCAAGCGCGGCATAGACCTTCTGGCCGAGCAGGTCGCCGCCGGCGAGGCCGGGATTGACCGGGATCATGCGATAGCCGCGCTCGAGCAGGTACTTGAAAGCGAAATAGCTCGGCCGGCTCTCCTTGTTGGAGACGCCGACCATCGCAATCGTCTTCACGGTGTTGAGGATGCCGCGGATATACGCGTCGTCGTAGCTGTCGTGGTTCATCGCGCCGCCATCATATCACGCGACGCGTAGATATGCGGGCGGCGCGCGACGTGAAAGTGCGTGGCGTGAATAATTACCCGTGGTCGGGATGATAGGGCCGGCTCATCACGCGACGGCAGGCCGGGCTCAACTGCCGCATCTTCTGCTTCAGGCAGGCGATGATGGCGTCGCGGTCGGGGATGAATTGTCCGCAGCGCTCATGGACGTCGGGCGTGCACGCCTCCCGGTCCTCTTCGGTCTCGGCGCGCGCCGCGCCCAGCGGCCACGCCGCGATCACTCCCATCACGAGCAAGCCCGCCACCACGCCGCGGAGTGTCATGTATTCCTCCCGTGGCGGATCCTGCGCATACAAGATGCGACGGCTGTGGTCCGCCTGCCACAATTCTCGTCCGCAGCAGCATGACCGAGACTCGCGCAGCCGCGCAAGTTGGAACGCAGGTCCCTCCACGCGATTCAACACCGAAAGACCGCGCATTGCAGGGAATTATGCTCAGGCGGAACTGCGCGCGTTCGATTTGCGCATGTTGTGTTGCCGCAGCAACACATTGTGGCAGGCGATGAAGCGTTGCCGACGCCAAGTCGCGTCAGCGGTCTTCCCACTTGGGCTCGCGCTTGTCGAGAAATGCGCCGATCCCTTCGGCCGCATCGTGCCGCAGCAAGTTGTCCACCATCACCTGCGACGCGAAGCGGTAGGCGTCTTTCAGATCCATGTCGATCTGCCGGTAGAAGGCCTCCTTGCCGAGCCGCACCGTCATGGCGGACTTTGCCGCGATCTCGCGCGCGAGCTTGATCGCCTGCTCGCGCTCGGTGCCGGGCGATACCACGCGATTGACGAGGCCGATGCGCGCGGCGTGCTCGGCCGAAATGGTCTCGCCGGTGAGCAGCATGTCCATCGCGTGCTTGCGCGCGACGTTGCGGGTGAGCGCGACCGCGGGCGTGGTGCAGAAGAGGCCGATGTCGACGCCGGGCGTGCAGAAGCCGGCGAGCGAGGAGGCGACCGCAAGATCGCAGCTCGCGACGAGCTGGCAGCCGGCCGCGGTCGCCACCCCTTGCACGGCGGCGATCACCGGCTGCGGCAAGCGGATGATCGACGCCATCAGCGCGTTGCAGGTCTCCATCACATGGGTGAAGAAGGCGCGGCCGCGATCGGCGTCGTTGCGGTGCGCGGTCAGCTCCTTGAGGTCGTGGCCGGCGCTGAAAACGGGGCCGTTGGCGGCGATCACCACGGCGCGCACGCGCGCGTCCGGCGCGATCGCGACGAAGGCTTCGCCCAGCGCCGCGAGCATGGCTTCCGACAGGCTGTTGCGCTGGTCGGGCCGGTTGAGCGTGAGCAGCGTTATGCCGTTATTGTGCTCGCGCAGCACGAGCGGCATCGTCTGCGGCGCGGGTATGGGAGCTTGCATCTCGACTCTTCCGGTGCGGGCGGCGAGCATTGTATCCGATCGGCGCGGCCGCGCGAACGGCGCGCCACGAGGGAGGCAACGGCATGCGGGCAGGGTTGACGGCGGCGGAGCTCGAGCAACGGCTCGCGGCTGAATTCCCCGAGGCGTTCCACGCCGGCAGCGGGCTCGCCATCCTCGAGGCGCGGCCGCGCGCGGCGCGCGTGCGCCTGGTGCCGGCGGAAAAGTCGACCCGGCCGGGCGGCACCATTGCGGGTCCGACCCTGATGATGCTGGCGGACGTCGCCATGTATATCGCGGTGCTTGCTTCGATCGGCTGGGTTCCGCTTGCGGTGACCACCAACCTCAACATCAACTTCCTCAAGAAGCCGGCCCCCGGCGCGCTCCTGGCCGAGTGCGAAATCCTCAAGCTCGGCAAGCGGTTGGCGGTGGGTTCTGTGATGATTTATGCGGAAGGCGACGACGAGCCGGTCGCCCACGCCACGTCGACCTATTCAATTCCGCCGCATGGCAAGTGAATTAGCTGGTGGTATTATTGAACCAAAAACATAAGTGGCTGATTTTATTACAATTTACCTCGTCGCGAGGCGTTGACCCGATGACGGCCGCAGGCTAGAAGCCCGGTCGGATGGCGCCCCGGACGCGCCGCCCGACAAGGGATGCGACGCTCATGAAGTCCTATTCGGCCAAGCCCGCCGAGGTCGAGAAGAAGTGGGTGATGATTGACGGCAACGGCCTCATCGTCGGCCGCCTTGCCTCGATCATCGCGCTGCGGCTGCGCGGCAAGCACAAGCCGACCTTCACGCCGCACGTCGACTGCGGCGACAACGTCATCGTCGTCAATGCCGAGAAGGTGGTGCTGACCGGCCGCAAGCTGCAGCAGAAGGTCTATCGCCATCACACCGGCTTCATCGGCGGCCTCAAGGAACGCAGCGCCAAGTCCATCATGGAAGGGCGCTTCCCGGAGCGGATCGTCGAGAAGGCGGTGGAGCGCATGCTGCCGCGCGGGCCGCTCGGCCGCATCCAGCTTGGCAATCTGCGCGTCTACAAAGGCCCCGATCATCCGCACGCGGCGCAGAGCCCGGAAAAGCTCGACGTCGGCGCAATGAACCGCAAGAACACGAGGAGCGCGTGACCATGGCCGAGACGATCCAATCGCTCGATCAACTGGCCACCCTCAAGCCGGCGGCGCCCGAGGCGCCGAAATACGTGCAAAAGCTCGACAAGCAGGGGCGCGCCTATGCGACCGGCAAGCGCAAGGACGCGGTCGCGCGCGTGTGGATCAAGCCGGGCCCGGGCAAGATCCAGGTCAACGAGCGCACCGTCGAGGTCTATTTCGCGCGCCCTGTGCTGCGCATGCTGATCCAGCAGCCGCTCGTCGCCTCGAACCGTGGCGGCCAATACGACATCACCTGCACGGTGTCGGGCGGCGGACTGTCCGGCCAGGCGGGCGCAGTGCGTCACGCGATCTCCAAGGCGCTCACCGCCTTCGAGCCCGACCTGCGCGGCGTGCTCAAGCGCGGCGGCTTCCTCACCCGCGATTCGCGCGTGGTCGAGCGCAAGAAGTACGGCCGCGCCAAGGCGCGCCGGTCGTTCCAGTTCTCCAAGCGCTGACCCACGAAATACTCGGAAATACCCAGGGAAAAAGGGGCGCACGGCGCCCCTTTTTTATTGACCGTAAAAGCGGCGCGCGTCATTCGCTCGCGTTTTGCCGGCGTTTTGCGCGGGTTTTCTTCCGGCATTCGCATAGTATTCGCGATGTATTCGTGAAAAAAATACGTCCGCCGTTAAAGTCATGTGAAAGTCTGTTTCCAGACTCCATTCGGGATTCTACGTAGCCGCTGGTATGGGTGGGCGTCTGCAACACGAGGGAGCTCCCCATGATCGACCATGGCTCTGGTGCCGCGCTTTCGCTCGACCTGACGACCCTCTTCATCGTCGCGACCTGCGTCACGGCGCTTCTCGGCATCTTCATGCTGTTCGCCTGGACGCAGGACCGCGTCCGCGCACTCGCCTGGTGGGGCGCGGCCTACCTGATCGGCGGCTTCTCGGTCGCGCTGTGGCTTGCGGGTGAGCACGCCCTTCCGTTCATGCCCGCGACCCTGCCGAGCGGGCTGCTCTTCCTCGCCTGCGGCATGATCTGGAACGCGGCGCGGCTGTTCCACAGCCGCAATGTCCTGTGGACCGCTATGCTCGCCGGCGCCGCGGTGTGGATGCTCGCCTGCACCACCGTGCCGTTTCCGCCGATGGGCGCGAACCGCATCATGCTCGCCTCGCTGATCGTGTCGACCTACACGTTCCTCACCGCGGCCGAGCTATGGCGCGAACGGCGCAAGGCGCTGATACGGCGCTGGCCAGCCCTGTTCGTCCCGGCCCTGCACGGCGCCGTCTTCCTCTTCCCGATCCCGATCGCGAGCCTCATGCCGCATCAGTCCGGGCTGGTGACGCTCGCGGCCGGGTGGCTCAGCATCTTCGTGCTCGAAATGCTGCTCTACGCGGTCGGCGCGGCCTTCATCGTGCTCGTGCTCACCAAGGAGCGCACGCTGCGCACACACAAGACCGCGGCGCTCACCGATCCGCTCACCGGCCTGTTCAACCGCCGCGGGCTGATCGAGGCGACGCGCGAGCTGACCGCGGACCATGCACGCCGCGCCTGGCCGATCACCGTGATCGCCTTCGACCTCGACCACTTCAAGTCGATCAATGACCGGTTCGGCCATGCGGTGGGCGACGAGGTGCTGCGGCTGTTCGCCTCGGTCGCGAGCACCCATCTGCGGGTCACCGACTTCGTCGCGCGGCTCGGCGGCGAGGAGTTCGCCGCGATCATCACGGGCTCGCTCGACGAAGGCATCATGATCGCGGAGCGCGTGCGGGTCGCGTTCGAAAGCGCCGCCCGCACGGTCGCGGGCCGCTATCTCGGCGCGACTGTCAGCGCGGGCGTCGCGGCGCACGCGGCCGCGACCAATTTCGACGCGCTCCTCGCCCGCGCCGACGAAGCGCTGTATGTCGCCAAGCGCGCGGGTCGCAACCGCGTGGAAGCGGAGCTTCCGCATCTGGACGCACCGCGCATCGTGCCGGCACCGGCGCCGGCAGCTGCCGCCGCCCTGCTGCAGGCCGCGAATACCATCGAGTGGAGCAGCTACCGCCGTCCGCGCGCGACGACGCAGAAACGCGAGGCCGCCTAGCGGCGACCCGGCTCGGTGAAAAAATAAAGGGCGGGCGAAAAGCCCGCCCTTCCTTTTTGCGAAGGGACGCAGACGCAACTTGACGCATGCCACCACGCACGAGGGTCGACGCCAAAACACCGCAAAAGAACGCAACGCGCAGATCTTGCGGCCGCCACGCGTGACGATTGCGGAGGAGGGCCTTCCGCCGGGATCGCCATCGCGTGCCGGCCGGAGTGGTTCGCGCGCGCATCGGCCTGCAGTAACGGGTTACTTGGGTTGCCGCCACCGGCGGCGGACCCGACCCCGCGACCTCTAACCGCGGTCAATGACGCCCCGGTGACACCGAATGCGGTTTGCGCCGCGCCGGGCAACCAATTGTTTACCGTCCCGCCGCTATCTTTCTTCCATGTCGCGTCGGGGGAACATGGCCCGCATGCGGGCGGAACTGGGCGCGCTCGAGGCGAGTGCCGAGCGCGCCGGAACGGCGCTCGCCTGCGTCTATTCGTCATCCGACGAATTCGAGGCGGCGCAGATCGACGCCCGCCGCGCCGCCCTGCGGTGGTGGCCGCACCCGGTCGACGCTCTGCAGTTCGTGCTCGTCGCGACGGCGATCGCCGCGATCGCGGCCCTGGTGGCGCTCACCGGCCTCGCGCTGATCGAGCTGTAGCTTCAAATCAGTCTTGCAAAAAAAACGGGCGCCCGCAGGCGCCCGCAAGGTGAGATCGCTTCCGCGATCCTGGGAGGAAGTCGTACGCGCTGGCGCATGTCCTTGTCGGCGAAGCGGTACCCATCCCGGATCAAGTCCGGGACAGGCCTTCGCCGGACACGCGCTACGCCGAATAGTACATGTCGAACTCGACCGGATGCGGCGTGTGCTCGAAGCGGATCACTTCCGCCATCTTGAGGTCGATGTAGCTGTCGATGAAGTCGTCGTCGAACACGCCGCCGGCCTTGAGGAAGGCGCGGTCGGCGTCGAGCTCGCCGAGCGCCTGGCGCAGCGACCCGCACACGGTCGGGATCTGCTTGAGCTCGGCGGGCGGCAGGTCATAGAGGTCCTTGTCCATGGCCGGGCCCGGATCGAGCTTGTTCTTGATGCCGTCGAGACCCGCCATCAGCATCGCGGCGAAGCCGAGATAGGGGTTGGCGAGCGGATCGGGGAAGCGCACCTCGACGCGCTTCGCCTTCGGATTGCTGGTCCACGGAATGCGGCAGGAGGCCGAACGGTTGCGCGCCGAGTAGGCGAGCAGCACCGGCGCCTCGAAGCCCGGGACGAGACGCTTGTAGGAGTTGGTCGTCGGATTGGTGAAGGCGTTGATCGCCTTGGCGTGCTTGATGATGCCCGCGATGTAGCTCAGGCACGTCTCGGAGAGGTCGGAGTACTTGTTGCCGGCGAACACCGGCTTGCCGTCCTTCCAGATCGACTGGTGGCAGTGCATGCCCGAGCCGTTGTCGCCGTAGACCGGCTTCGGCATGAATGTCGCGGTCTTGCCGTAGATGTGGGCGACCTGCTGGATGCAGTACTTGTAGATCTGCATCCGGTCCGCCATCACGGTGAGCGGCGAGAATTTCAGGCCGAGCTCGTGCTGGGCCGACGCCACCTCGTGGTGATGCTTCTCGACGACGCACCCCATCTTGGCCATGGCGGCGAGCATCTCGGAGCGCATGTCCTGCACCGAGTCCTGCGGCGGCACCGGGAAATAGCCTTTCTTGGTGCCGATCCGGTGGCCGAGATTGCCCCCCTCGTAGTCGGTGTCGGAGTTCGACGGCAGCTCGACCTGATCGAGCTTGAACCCGGTGTTGTAGGGAGCAGTCGCGTACTTGACGTCGTCGAACACGAAGAACTCGGCTTCCGGACCGAAGAAAACCGTGTCGCCGACGCCCATCGACTTCACCATCGCCTCGGCCTTCTTGGCCATGCCGCGCGGATCGCGATTATAGGGCTCGCCGGTGGTCGGCTCGAGCACGTCGCAGACGAGCACCAGCGTCGTTTCGGCGAAGAACGGGTCGATGGTGGCTGAAGCCGGGTCAGGCATCAGGCACATGTCGGACTCGTTGATTGCCTTCCAGCCCGCGATCGAGGAGCCGTCGAACATCTGTCCTTCCGCAAACGTCTCCTCTTCGATCATCGAGATGTCGAAGGTGACGTGCTGCCACTTGCCGCGCGGATCGGTGAAGCGGAAATCGGCGTATTTGACGTCATTGTCCTTGATCAGCTTGAGGACATCTTTGGCCGTCGTCATGGAGTGAATTCCCTTTCTCAGCAACGGGCGTGAATGTTTAAGAAGGCCGGCCAGGACCTGCGGTCAAATGGCGTCTACGCCGGATTCCCCCGTTCGGATCCGGATGGCTTCCTCGATGTTGGAGAGGAAGATCTTGCCGTCCCCGATCCGCCCGGTCTGGGCGGCACGGCGGATCGCCTCGATGGCTTTCTCGACCATCTCATCTGTGAGCACAATCTCGATTTTCACCTTGGGGAGAAAATCGACCACGTATTCCGCCCCGCGATAAAGTTCGGTGTGGCCCTTCTGCCGGCCGAAGCCTTTTGCTTCGGTGACAGTGATGCCTTGCAGCCCCACTTCCTGCAGCGCCTCCTTCACTTCATCGAGCTTGAAGGGCTTGATGATCGCTTCGATTTTTTTCATTGCGTCTCCGTCTCCAGCCCGGCCCGCGGGGGCACCGCGAGTCGAACCGGCAACTGGTTAGCAGGGTCCATGCCAAGCGCGGACAGGCGCGGAAATCCGCGCTCTGTCAGGGGGTTGCGTGGCCCTGCGCGTTGTCCTCCTGGACCGCCCGGGAAGGTGGCTGATTAAAAACTAGGCCGTCTGCACCAAAAAGCATCAATCACTGTAAACACGGATCGTCTGGGCGTAGGATTTCGTTGCATTGCCCTCGGCGAAGAGGCGAAAGGCGTCGCGGCGGCAAGGAGTTGAGCCCGGACCGCGCCCGCGAGCGCATGTCCCGGCGAGGCGGCGACCGGCTCGCCGACAAGGGCATTCGTCAGCCCAAGCGAAGGGAGCGGGTTTCGTTTCCGCGGGAGCGGAACACGCTCTACTGTTGATGCCGATGTTCGAATTGTTGACCACCGCCGAAATGGCCGAAGCGGATCGGCTCACGATCGCGTCCGGAACGCCGGGCATTGATCTGATGGAAGCCGCCGGCCGGGCGGTGGCGGACGCCGTATCGGCTCGCCACCCGCCCGGCAGCCGGGTCGTGGTCGTGGCAGGTCCCGGCAATAATGGCGGCGATGGTTTTGTCGCCGCGCGGGTGCTGGCGGAGCGCCGCTATCGCGCGCGGCTGCTTTTGCTGGGCGAGCGCAGCCGGCTCAAGGGCGATGCCGCGCTGGCCGCGCAGCGCTGGCAGGGGTTGGTCGAGGCGGCCGAGCCGCACGCGCTCGAGAAGACGGACGTGATCGTCGATGCCCTGTTCGGCGCCGGCCTCGATCGTCCGGTCGAGGGTGCGCCGCGCACCCTCATCGAGGCGATGAACGCGAGCGCCGCGCCGATTGTCGCGGTCGATCTCGCAAGCGGCATCAACGGGACGAGCGGCGCCATCATGGGCTGCGCGGTGCGGGCGAGCCGGACCGTGACGTTCTTTCGCCGCAAGCCCGGTCACCTGCTGCTGCCCGGCCGCAGTCATTGCGGCCCGGTCGACGTCGCCGATATCGGCATCAAGTCGGACGTGCTGGCGCGCATCCGGCCGCGCGCCTTCCACAACGATGCGCCGCTGTGGCGCGCCCAGTTGCCGTTGCCGCGTCTCGATGGACACAAATATTCGCGCGGCCATGCCGTGGTCGTGTCGGGCGGCACGGTCACGACCGGCGCGGCGCGGCTTGCGGCGCGCGCGGCGTTGCGCGCGGGTGCCGGGCTCGTGACCATCGCGTCGCCGCGCGAAGCGTTCGCGATCCATGCCGCCGCCACTACGGCCGTGATGGTGCGTCCGGTGGACGGGCCGGGCGAGCTCGCCGCCTTTCTCGGCGATCCGCGGCTCAACGCGGTGGTGCTGGGGCCGGGCGGTGGGGTCGGGGCGGCGCTACGCGATCAGGTGCGGGTGGCGCTCGCAGGTCGGCGCGCGGTCGTGCTCGACGCCGATGCGCTGACGAGCTTTGCGGGCGAGGCCGCGGCGCTGTTCGGCGCCATCGCGGGGCGGAGCGATCAGCCCACGGTTCTCACGCCGCATGAAGGGGAGTTCGCGCGACTCTTCAACTCAACCCTCAAAGCAACTGAAAAACAATCCAAGTTGGATCGCACCCGCGCGGCCGCCGCAGCCTCCGGCGCGATCATCATCCTCAAGGGTGCGGACACGGTCATTGCCGAGCCGCAGGGGCGGGCGGCGATCAATGCCAATGCGCCGCCTTGGCTCGCGAGCGCCGGCACCGGCGATGTCCTTGCCGGGTTCGTCGCAGGTCTGCTGGCGCAGGGAATGCCGGCGTTCGAAGCCGCGTGCGCCGCGGTCTGGCTGCACGGCGAAGCCGCGGCCGAAACCGGGATCGGGATGATTTCCGAGGATCTGGCGGACGGGCTGCCGGCCGTGCTTCGGCGGCTGTTGCCGGCACCGCAATAGGCCGGCCCGATGAGCCGGAGACCGAGCGGTCTCCGGCTATCTCGCGCCTGCTATTGCTGGACGAGCTTGCCGTTGTCGTTGGCGATGTTGTTGAGCGACAGGCTGGTCGGGTTGGCGCCGCCGCTCGTCGTGCGGCAGATCGCGCTCAAGGTCACGCCCGGACCATTGTCGACCAGGATCTGGATGTTGCCGCAGCTCTGCTGGAACGTGCTCGCGCCACTGCCTTGCACGAGCTTGCCGTTCTGGTTGCTGATGCCTTGCAGGGTCAGCGAGGTCTGGTTCGGCGTGCCATTTGCGCGCAGGCAGACGGCCTGCAAGGTGGCGTTGTTGCCCGAATAGGCGAAGTGGATTTCCGAGCAGGTGATCTGGAACGTGTTTGCCGCCAATGCCGGCACGGCCGCAATGCCGGCGAGCATGCAAGCGGAGAGCAGGTAACGGGTGATCAAGCCTTCCTCCATCTGTTGATGCCCCTCTGGTATCGGGAGGCATCCTTGACTAATACGCCTGTTTGCGTTGGCTTACTACAGGTCGAATTTGCCGCAGCCGCGACCGTTGCGTGACAGTAGAGTGAAGCGGGCGAGCGGCGGCCGCAGCGGTTTGCGACTACCCGCGTTGCAACAGCCGAAGGCGCTGTGGCCTCCGGCCATCGACATTGCGCCCTCTATTGCTGGACGAGCGACAAGCAGAGAGCAGGAAACGGTTGGTCACGGCTTCCTCCATCCATTGTTGATGCCCCTTGCGATCGGCGGGGCACGATCGACACTGATGATCGTATTATTCATATTTACAACCATAAAGTGACGCGGTCGCGAAGCCGATATGGCGGGTTTGTGACTGCACGTCCTGTTCCCTATTTTTATGGTGTGCGGCGCGAGCGGCGTGCTATAAGCCGCGCCGCGTGGCGGCAAGCCCTTGGCGGGCGTGGCGGAATTGGTAGACGCGCTGGATTTAGGTTCCAGTGACGCAAGTCGTGGGGGTTCAAATCCCTCCGCCCGCACCACCCAAGGACGGCTCGCGGCCGACGCACCTTCCTCGCACGTGCGCCCTTGGCCGCCTGTCGGCGGAGCGAATAAGAGCAATGACTTCAACATGAAGCGACGAGCATTTGAACCATGCAGGTAACCGAAACCAGCACCGAAGGCCTCAAGCGCGAATTCAAGGTGGTCGTGCCGGCAGCCGATCTCGACGCCCGGCTCAATGACCGCCTCGTCGCGCTCAAGGACCGCGTCCAGATTCGCGGCTTTCGGCCCGGCAAGGTGCCGGTGACGCATCTCAAGAAGGTCTACGGCCGTGCCGTCATGGCCGAGACCATCGATGAGGTGGTGCGCGAGACCAATGCCAAGATCGTGACCGATCGCGGTCTCAAGCTCGCCATGGACCCCAAGATCACCATGCCGGAGAGTGAAAGCGAGATCGAAGGGATCATCGCCGGCAAGTCCGACCTCGCCTACACGGTCGCGCTCGAGGTGGTGCCGCCGATCACGCTCGCCGATTTCAAGCAGATCGAGCTGACGCGGCTGACCGCGGAAGTCACCGACGCCGAGGTCGACGAGGCGCTCGGCAAGATTGCCGACCAGGCGCGGCCGTTCGCGGCGAAGCCCGAGGGCGGCACGGTCGCGACCGGCGACCGCGTCAACGTCAAGTTCACCGGCACCATGGACGGCCAGCCGTTCGAGGGCGGCAGCAGCGACGACATCAACGTGCATGTCGGCTCGCACACCTTCATTCCGGGTTTCGAGGACCAGCTGATCGGCATGGCGGCGGGCGAGACGCGCACCGTCAATGTCACGTTTCCGAAAAACTACCTGGCGCCGAATCTTGCCGGCAAGGATGCGGTGTTCGAGGTGACGGCGAAATCGATCGAGACGCCCGGCGCCGTCACGGTCGACGACGCATTTGCGAAATCCCTCGGCATGGAATCGCTCGACAAGCTCAAGGCCGCCTTGCGCGAACGTCTCGCCCGCGAGCACGCGGCAGCGAGCCGGCAGAAGCTCAAGCGGCAGCTGCTCGACGAGCTCGACAAGCTGCACAAGTTCGCGCCCCCGCCGACGCTCGTCGAGCAGGAGTTCAACAACGTCTGGGGCACCATCAACTCGGACCTGCAGTCGCAGAACAAGACCTTTGCGGACGAGGGCACGACCGAGGAGAAGGCACGCGAGGAATACCAGGGTATCGCCGATCGCCGCGTGCGCCTCGGCCTGGTGCTGGCCGAGATCGGCGACAAGAACAACATCAAGGTCACCGACGACGAGATCACGCGCGCCATCGTCGAGCAGGCGCGCCAGTATCCCGGTCGCGAGCAGGAGGTCTGGGACCACTACCGCAAGAACCCGAGCGCGGTCGCGACGCTGCGGGCGCCGATCTTCGAGGAGAAGGTGGTCGACTTCGTGGTCGAGCTCGCCAAGGTGACCGACATGCAGGTCTCGCGCGAGGAGTTGTTCAAGGACGACGACGCGCAGGCGTGAGTCCCCGGCGAATCGTGGCATAAGCGCCGGGACGGCCGCTGCGGCCGAGAACCCGGCCAAGTGGCTAGTTCAGGCGGCTTGTTCGCTAGGCTTGTTTCCGGGGCGTCCGCCTATATCTGTGGCGCCTGTCGGTGGCGAACGTGTCGGCGTCCCGGAGCGACACGGCGGTTTTGCGCCCTTGCGGGGAGAGCCCTAGAAGGCGCCTGAGATTTGAGAGGATTTGACGATGCGTGATCCGGCCGAACACTACATGCAAAACCTCGTCCCCATGGTGGTCGAGCAGACCAACCGGGGCGAGCGCGCCTACGACATCTTTTCGCGCCTGCTCAAGGAGCGCATCATCTTCATCACCG
>DATBZM010000130.1:0-3357 GCA_036513175.1 Xanthobacteraceae bacterium
CTTCCCCCTCCCCGCCCTCCCCCGCACGCGGGGGAGGGGGCGCCAGCGCTTTGCCTTGGGCCAGGCCACATCAGCGCGACCGTCTCCGACAGATCGCCGACGTAGTCGTACGACAGCGCGAACAGCACCGGGTCGGCGCGCTCGGCGATCAGCGCGCGGATCACGCCCGCTTTGGCGTGGCGAAAACTGAGCGCGCCGGTGAGGGCCGCAAGCGCGTAGCCGCGATCGGGATCGGGCGTCTGGGCGAAATAGTCGGTGAGCAGGCGCAGCTTGGCGTTGCGGCCGGGCTCGTAAGCGAGGCGATCGAGCAGCTCCGCGAAGCGGTTCATGACGGCTCAGGACGCTCTTGCGCCTCCGCGGCGCCCTCGTCCTCCTCGCCGTAGCCGACGATGCGCAGCGGCCGCGCCGCAAGCCCGCGCGTCGTGCACCAATGCACCAGCGCGTCCTCGGCGCCGTGGGTGACCCAGATTTCGCCGGCGCCGGTCGCCGCGATGGTCGCGCACAGCCCGTCCCAGTCGGCGTGATCGGAGATGACGAGCGGAAGCTCTACGCCGCGCTGGCGCGCGCGTGCGCGCACCCGCATCCAGCCCGACGCGAACGCGGTGACGGGCTCGGGAAAACGCCGGGCCCACAGGTCCTTGAGCGCCGAGGGCGGGCACAGCGCGATCGCGCCCACCAGCGCCGATTTATCGGCGCCGCGCACCGCGCGCAACTCGCCGAGATCCATGCGCGCCGCGTAATAGCGCGTAATGGTCTCGAGCGCGCCATGCAGATAGATCGGCTCGCCATAGCCGGCTTGCCGGATCAGCGCGATGACCCGCTGCGCCTTGCCGAGCGAATAGGCGCCGACGAGGTGCGCGCGCTCGGGAAAGAGCGCGACCGAGCCTACGAGCTTGTCGATCTCGTGGCGTGGATCGCCGTGACGAAACACCGGCAGGCCGAAGGTCGCCTCGGTGATGAACACATCGCACGGCACGAGCTCGAACGGCGCGCAGGTTGGATCGGCCACGTCCTTGTAGTCGCCCGACGCGACCATGCGCAGCCCGTTGTGCGCGACGCTGATCTGCGCCGAACCGAGCACGTGGCCGGCCGGGTGGAAGCTCACCGCGACGCCGCCCACGTCGAGCGGCTCGCCGTAGCGCACTGCCTGGGTCGTGCCGGCAAAACCGTCGCCGTAGCGCAGCCGCATCAGGTCGAGCGTCTCCGGCGTCGCCAGCACGGCGCCGTGACCCGGCCGGGCATGATCCGAATGGCCGTGCGTGATCAGCGCCTTGTCGACCGGGCGCAGCGGATCGATATGAAAGCCGCCGGGCGGGCAGCACAATCCCGCCGGCGTCGGGACGAGAAGATCGTGCGGACGCATCGACTTGAAATATGCCATAGGACGGACATTGCGAGCCCCGATGACCGCCCCGCTATCCCAATCCTCCGGCGACCTCATCGCCGACCGCCGCTTCGCGATCGCACAGGAGCTTTTTGCGCGCGGCGATCTCGTCGGCGCCGCCGACCTGCTCGCCCAGGCGATCGAGGCGGCGCCGCGCTTCGCATCGGCATGGTTCGCGCTCGGCGAGCTGCGCGAGAAACTCGGGAACCGCGACGAGGCGATCGCGGCGTTCCAGGAGGTGTGTGCGCTCGACCCGGAGGATCAACTCGGCGCCGGCCTGCATCTGGTGCGGCTTGGCGCGCTCGCGCCCGGCGACATGCCGGCCGCCTATGTGCGCACGCTGTTCGATCAATATGCGCCGCGTTTCGATGCGGCGCTGACCGAGGGTCTCGGCTATCGCGGTCCGCAAGTCCTGCACGACGCGGTCGCGGCCGCCTGCACGGCCGAGGGGCGGGCGATGCGGTTCGACACCATGCTCGATCTCGGCTGCGGCACCGGGCTCGCGGGCGCGGCGTTTCGGCCGTTGGTGCTCGAACTCACGGGCGTCGATCTGTCGGAACGCATGGTCGCGGCGGCGCGGGGAAAGAACGTCTATAACCGGCTCGCGACCGGCGACCTCGTGCAGTTCCTGCAAGCCGAGGCGCGCGAGGGCAGCCGTCATGAGCTGATCGCGGCGGCCGACGTGTTTGCCTACCTGGCTTGGCTGCCGTCGGTCACGGCCGCCGCCGCCCGCGTGCTGGCGCCGGGCGGCTTGCTCGCGTTCACGGTCGAGACGCATGCGGGCGACGACGTGATTCTCGGCGAGAAGCTGCGCTACCAGCACGGCGCCGCCCATGTGCGGGCAGCGGTTACGGGCGCGGGGCTGACGCTGTTGTCGCTCGGCGAGGCCTTAACACGCCACGAGGCCGGCATCGCCGTGCCTGGCCTGGTCGCGGTCGCGCGCACGTAGGGTGCGCAAAGCGCAGCGTGCGCACCGACGCGTGGGCACGCCGCTTCGCGGCTTTGCCCACCCTACCGACCGTCGGCGCGAACCATTACCTGTTGCCTCGTGTCCCTTGCCGATCCCACCCTCGACACGCCGCTGCCGGCCGTGTTTGCCCGCTGGTTCGCTCAGCGCGGCTGGGCGCCACGCGCGCATCAGCTGGAGCTGCTCGCCCACGCGCGCGCGGGACGATCCACGCTGCTGATCGCGCCGACCGGCGCCGGCAAGACGCTCGCCGGATTCCTGCCCTCGCTGGTTGAGCTCGCCGATGCGCGGCCGAACCTCGCGCGCGACCTGCATACGCTCTACATCTCGCCGCTCAAGGCGCTCGCGGTCGACGTCGCGCGCAACCTGGAGCGGCCGGTCGCCGAGATGGGCCTGGCCGTGCGCGTCGAGACGCGCACCGGCGATACCCCGGCGTCGAAGCGCACGCGCCAGCGCCGCTATCCGCCCGACATCATGCTGACCACGCCCGAGCAGGTGGCGCTGCTGATCTCTTCGCCGGACGCGCCGCTTCTGTTCGGAAAACTGCGCCGCATCGTGCTCGACGAGCTGCACGCGCTCGTCACCTCCAAGCGCGGCGACCTGTTGGCGCTCGGCCTCGCGCGGCTCCTCAAGATCGCGCCACGCGCCGTGACGGTCGGGCTGTCGGCCACCGTCGCCGACCCGGAGGCGCTCTGCCGCTATCTCGTGCCGCAGCCCTCGGGCGGCGAGGCGCGCGCCGATCTCGTCATCGCCGAGGGCGGCGCGGCGCCGATCGTGCACATGCTCGAGTCGGCCGGGCGCGTCCCGTGGGCCGGGCATTCGGCGCGCCACGCGCTCGGCGAAATCTACGAGCTGATCAAGCGGCACAAGACCACGCTCGTCTTCGTCAACACGCGCATGCAGGCCGAGATGGTCTTCCAGGAGCTGTGGCGCATCAACGACGACAGCCTCGCGATCGCGCTGCATCACGGCTCGCTCGACGTGGCGCAGCGGCGCAAGGTCGAGG
>DATBZM010000131.1:0-5895 GCA_036513175.1 Xanthobacteraceae bacterium
CAAGAATTACGTCGAGATCGGTATCCAGGAAGGCGCCAAGCTCGCGGTCGACGGCCGCGGCTTCAAGATGCAGGGTTATGAGAACGGCTTCTACATGGGCGGCTGCCTGTTCGACAACGTCACCAAGGACATGCGGATCTACAAGGAAGAGATCTTCGGCCCGGTCCTCTCGGTGGTGCGCGCCAAGGACTACGACGAGGCGGTGCGGCTGCCGTCCGAGCACGATTACGGCAATGGCGTTGCCATCTTCACCCGCGACGGCGATACGGCGCGCGATTTCACCAGCCGCGTCAATGTGGGCATGGTCGGGGTGAATTTTGCCATACCGGTGCCACTTGCGTACCATACGTTCGGGGGCTGGAAGCGGTCGGGGTTCGGCGACCTCAACCAGCACGGGCCGGACTCGGTGCGTTTCTACACCAAGACCAAGACCGTGACGGCGCGCTGGCCGTCCGGCACCAAGGAAGGCGCCGAATTCGTCATTCCGACGATGAAGTGAACCGGCGGGGGCGCCGGCAAGCAGATCAATCGCGTCGAGTTATTCGCGTCGAGGTGTCATGGCGTCGGCGATAGCGGTGAACCTTGGTTGCGCGCCGCGGCTTCTCGCCGGCTTGGCGCTGGCGCTCACGCTCGCAGGCTGCGGCGATACGGTGAACAGCAGCATCTTCGACCGCCTCGCCGCCGGCCCGACGGTGCCGATGCCGGCACGCGCCGCCGAGATCGTGCCGACCGCCGAGGCCATGCGCGGGCGCTGGGTGCTGACCATGCCGGGCACCGGCTCGTGCGGCTTGACGTTCGGCACCGCCGGGGCGGAGGGCAGCATCGCGCTCGAGGGCGGCTGTCCCGGCAAGTTCGCGGCAAGCCACAGCTGGACGATCGAGCCGAACGGCGTCGTCATCCGCGATCCGCGCGGCGGCGCCCTCGCGGCGCTGCGCATGACCGAGCCCGGCCGCCTCGAAGGCGTGACGCCCGAGGGCGAGCAGGTGATGCTGGCAAGGTGAGCCGCGTAGCCCGCAATCGCGTAGCCCGGATGGAGCGAAGCGTAATCCGGGACCGCCGTCCCCGCATTCCGCTTCGCTCCATGCGGGCTACGGTCTACCCCTGCACCTTGCAGCGCGGGTCGCGGCCGAAGGCCGTGACCGCGATCGTCACGATCCGGTTCTTGCGCACGGCGAATTCGCAGAACGGGACGCGCTCGCCAAACCGCTCGTAGGCGAGCGTCGCGGTGCCGACCCGCTCGCGCAGCACGGTGCCCTCGCTTTTCGTCGTATCGATGCGCGCCGAGCCGAGCACGAGGGGCGGCACGACGAAGCCGGGCACGACCTTGATCTCGACGTAGCCCGTATCCTCGCGCCAGTGGGTCAGCGCCAGCGCCAGCACGGCGACGCCAACGCCGGCAGCGCCTGCGAGCAGCGGCCGCATCATCAGGTGCCCGGCCGCGGCGGCGTGATCGTGTTGATGAAATTGTTGAGCATGTCGGAGGCGTCGTGGATCTGCTTGGCGAGGTCGCGCACGACGCGCAACGCCTCGGTGCCCTGCCGGATCTCCATCAACTCGCCGACGTAATCGTCGTTGGTCTGCAAGAGCCGCAGCACCCCGGCAAAGCGCGTGCGTGCGTCGTCGAGCTCCTTGGTCGCGGCCTCGGTCTCGCGCGCGAGCCGCTCCCACTGGCCGAGCAGGAAAGCGCGCTGCTCCGGCGTGTAGCGCGTATCGGCCGCGAGCGCCTTCTGCTTGGCGCGCGCGTGGTCGAGCGCCTTGGCGCCGAGCTGGGCGACCGCGCCGTTGTCGGCGACCGCGCCGAGCAGCGAGCTGACCAGCTCGCGCAACTCGGCGATCTCCTGGCGCGAGGCCGCCGGATCGGTCTCGCCGTCGATCAGCTTGGCGCTCGCGTCGATGCGCTGGTTGAGATCCTTGAAGGTCTTCTTGAGCTCGTCGAGCTGGCGGGAGAACTCCTCGACCGGCGTGACCGCATCAGGCTTGTCGGCGGCCTCGGCGAAGGCCGGGCGCGGCGCAACGGCGACGAGAAGCAGAAGGACGAGCGCCGCCGGCCACCGGATCGCCGAACGCGTGCGCGACAACACCACCGACAGACGCATGGACATCGTACGCTCCCCGGATGTGCGGCTTCATGTTTTGGTGATAGTTTAGGCCGAACTACGGCAGTTGTCCCGCCTGTTTTTCCGCAACGGAAGCCCGATGCCCGAGTACCAGCTCTACTGCTTTGCCCAGTCGGGCAACGCCTATCGCGTCGCCCTCATGCTCAACCTGATCGGCGCCGACTGGCAGCCGATCTTCGTCGACTTCTTCAAGGGCGAGACGCGCACCCCGAAATACCGCACCGAGGTCAACGAGATGGGCGAGGCGCCGGTGCTCGCCCACGGGGCGAGGAAGCTCACCCAGTCGGGCGTGTGCCTGACCTATCTCGCCGAGCGGGCGGGCAAGCTCGCGCCGCAAGGCGAGGACGAGCGGCTCGAGGCGCTGCGCTGGATCATCTTCGACAACCAGAAGGTCAACGGGTTCCTGGGGCCGTACCGCTTCCTGCGTATCTTCGCCAAGCCTCCCGGCGACCCGGCGGTGCTCGCCTTTCTCAAGGGCCGCATCGACGGCAACCTCGCGATCCTCGAGAAACGGCTGTCGACCCGCGCCTTCGTGCTCGGCGCGCGGCCGACCATCGCGGACGTCTCGCTCGTCGCCTATCTCTATTATCCCGCCGAGGAATTCGGTTTCGACATCGCCGGCACTTACCCGTCGATCGGCAAATGGCTCGACCGCATGAAGGCGCTGCCGGGATGGAAGCATCCCTACGAGCTGATGCCGGGGCATCCGCTGAATCCGTGAGCGCACGATGCGATCATGACGACGACTGCGCCATGCCGCGCAGAAAGCCCGACGCATCCGGCGGCGACATGATCTCGCGCAAGTTCGGCGCTTCCGCCGACTCGCGCGGCAGGCACAACATGTTGAACGACATGATGCGGCCGAAGACGTTCTGCGGATTGCGCGAGAAATTGTCCGGGTTGTAGAGCGGCGGCGTGTGCCACCACAACCGATAGCCGGCCGCGAGCAGGTGGGCGACCAGCGCCTCCGAGGTCTCGACCTTGTCGTTCTCGACGTAGAGGACCGGACGGCAGCGCGCGAGCGTCGCCGCCGCGCCCATCAGCACCTCGAGCTCCATGCCCTCGACGTCGATCTTGATGAAGCGCAGGGCCTTGAGCCCGAGATGATCGAGCGTGACGAGACCGACCTCCTCGCGGTAGACGCCGTAGTCGCGGCCGAGCGCGATGCCGCCGAAATTGTTCGTTCCGCGATAGTCAAGCGGCGGAACCTTGATGCGGCCGGCGGCGCGCCCAACCGCGACCGGCAGGGCGCGCACGTTGTCGAGCTCGTTGAGCGCGACGTTGCCGCAGAGGATCTGAAAGAGGATGCGTTGCGGCTCGAACGCATGCACGAAGCCGGCGGGACCGACGAGGTGCGCCATCGGGACCGTGTGCGATCCGAAATTGGCGCCGACGTCGAGCGCCACGTCGCCGGGCCGCAGCCAGCGGCGAAACAGCTCGACCTCGCCTTCGGAATATTCGCCGTACTCGGCGAACGAGCGGCCGACGTAGACGTCGCGGCGCAGATACATCATCGTGCCGTGGCGGCAGCGCCTGATCGCCAGCATCGGGTCGGCCGCCGTGCGCGCGCCGTTGATGTCGGAGGGATCGAGCATCGGGTCAACCTCGCTGGCGATGCGCGCTACCGCAACTCCCGCAACAGCGGGCCGAGAAACGCCTCGTACACTTTCCACCGGCCGATCGCGCTCGTGTAGATCGGCTGGCGCACCTGCGTCGCGCTCGCGGTGCGCACCGGACGATCGGTCTTGTGAAAAGCGAGGCAGCGGTCGTCCCACGGCAGGCCGCAATAGGCGATGACGCGCCGCGCCTGCCCGTCGAGATCGGCGACCACGTCCTCGTAGCGCACGTCGAGCAGGCGATCCGGCGGCAGCACGCGGCGCCAATGCGCCATCAGGTGCTCGTATCGCCGGTAGTAGCGGCCGAGCTCGGCGAGATCGTAGGTGTGGTTCTGCTCGGCGGAGAACAGCTTGGAAAAGCACGAGATGCAAGTGTCGACCGGATCGCGCAGCGTGTGGATGATCTTCGCGTTCGGCAGCGCGAGATGGATGAGCCCGGCGAAATAGTAGTTCGACGGCATCTTGTCGGTGACGCGCTCGCCGTCGCGGGCGAGCTCGCGCACCAGCGCGAGATAGCGCTGGCCGATCGCCTTGAGGGCGGCGGCGTCGAGCGAGGGCACGAAATCCGGATAGGCGAGCGTATTGCCGTCGGTGCCGCGCACCGTGAGGACGACATCGTTGAGCGTCTGCAGCTCGCCCGCCCCGTGCACCATCGGGTGGCTGGCGAGGATCTGCTCGACCAGCGTGGTGCCGGAACGTGGCATGCCGATGATGAAGATCGGCCGGCGCGCAGGATCGCCGCCGCCCGCCTTGGCGGCGATCAGCTCGCGGGTAAAAACCTGCTCGATGCGATCGAACAGCGCCATCGTGGCGGCTTCGTCGTAAGCGATCGCGGCCCGCTTCGCGGCGGCGCCGCGCAGCAGGTGCTCGAACGAGCGGCCGTGGTCCTTCAAATCCGCGTAGGCCTTGCCGAGCGCGAAATCGAGCTGCATGCGATCCGTCTTTGACAGACCATCGGCCTGCGCGGCGAGCGCCTCCATGGCGGCGAGGTGCGGATCGCCGGGGGCAAACTTCTTCGAATCCGCCAGGTTGACGTAGACGCCGGCGACCTTGGGATCGAGGTCGAGCGCCGTGAGGTAGGCCTTCTCGGCCTCGCCGAGCTGGCCCAGCTCCTTGAGCACGTTGCCCATGTTGTTGTAGGCGTCGGCGAGATCGGGCTTGAGCGCAAGCGCGCGCCGATAATGCGCGAGCGCATCGTCGAGCTTGCCGCGCTCGAAGGCGACGCGGCCGAGGAGATTGACGGCGTCGTGGTTGTCCGCCTTGAGCGCGAGCGCGCGCTCGGCCGCGGCCGCCGCCTCGTCGATACGGTGCTGGTCGATCAGCACGGTGCCGTAGTGCACGTGGATCTTGTCGCTGCGCGCTTCGATCGCGAGCGCGGCGCGCAACGTGTCGGCCGCCTCGTCGAGGCGATCGAGATCCTTGAGCGCGAGCGCGAGGTTGTCGAGCGTCTCGGGATCGTTCGGGCGCACCTCCAGCGCCTTGCGGTAGGCGGCTTCCGCCTCCTCGGAGCGCTTCAATTCGCGCAAGCATGTGCCGAGGTTGTTCCAGGCGTCGGGAAAGGAAGGCATGAGCTCGATGGCGCGGCGATAGCAGACCTCGGCCTCGGCGAAGCGCTTGAGGCGCTGCAGCGCGTTGCCGCGGTTCGAGTGCGCCTGCACGAAGGCGGGATCGATCGCGACCGCACGGTCGTAGTGCTCGAGCGCCTCTTCGAACTTGCCCTGCTCGAACAGCGCGATGCCGACATTGCTGAGCGCCCCGGAATGGCTCGGATCGAGCGCGATCGCGCGCCCGCCGGCCGCGATCGCATCCTCGGTGCGGCCGGCGAGCCGGCACATCTCGCCGAGGTTGGCGTGATAGAGCGCGACGTCGGGCTTGAGCGCGGCGGCGCGGCGCACATGTCCGATCGCCTCGGGGAGTTTCCCCGACTGGTGCGCGATGATGCCGAGCATGTGATGCGCCTCGGCATTGTCGGGCTCGGCCGCGAGCGCGCGGCGGATGAGCTCGTCGGCATCGGCGAGAAAGCCGTGCCGGCGCTTCTGCTCGGCGAGCAGCAGCAGTTGGCCCGGGTTGGTGGCCGCCGGCGCCAGCGTGATCTGCGGCTGGGGCGGCGAGGCCTGCGGCGCGGCGCACATGTCCGATCGCCTCGGGGAGTTTCCCCGACT
>DATBZM010000132.1:0-13477 GCA_036513175.1 Xanthobacteraceae bacterium
CCGCCCGCGATGCCATTCGGCGTGAAGGCCAGTCGGCTGACGGCGTCGAGGCGCGCGCGGTGCGCGCGCTTGATGAAAAGATTGGTGACGGTCACGATGATCCCCCGTGTGGCGCGCCACGCTGTGACGAGCGCGCCCGGCTGAAGCATGACGGGGCGGGACCTTTCTTATGATGATTTCAGGGCAGGTGGCCGCATTGCGGGTGGAACTCCGGCCCCGGGGGAGCGCACTCTATTTGAGAAAACCGACCTGTCGGAACGGCCGTGCGGCCATGCCTGACACTTGAATGTCTTGGAATGGACATCGGGGATAGACGAGACTTTAGCTCTTAGGCCGCGCGCGACAATGCTGGGCGAGCTTGACGAGCTTGGTGCGCTGATCCTTGACGATCTTTTGGAGCGTCTCGCGCTGACCTTCCGCGTGCGTGATGCGCGGGTTGTCGTGGTCCAGAATCAGGTCCGCGACCCGCAACTTGATTTCGGGCATGCTCCACTCACCCAGCCCCTATGGGGAAGGCTACGCGGTATGCAACTGCCGGTAAAGCCGAAGGTCGGCCGACCTGCGGGACGCCGCCCCCGGCGCCGGCCCGCTTGGCGGGTCGTGCCGTGCTGCTCCCGATCCTGGAACCTGGATGACATGCAGCCAATAGCCGTTATGGGATACGCGGACGGTCGCTCGATCCAGCCCGCTCTGTGCCAGTCGCTCCGCTCCGGCCCGGTATTATGGCGCCAGCGGTGGAAGGCGGCGGGCACGGCCCGATTCTCCTTCGAAGAGGATGAACAGCGCGACAGAAAGCATCACGTTGCTGCGATTTTTCGTCGCTTCCGGCGCAAAAATGACGATTTCTCCAATTCGATTAGGGTCTTGGCAACGCATTGACCGTCCATTGGAATCGTCGCAATTCATCCAACATTAGGAACTATCACAGACACTGCAGGTTGTCGTAGACCTTGCCTCACGTCTTTTCAGCCTGTTAAGGTTCCCCTAACCGGGAGGGGAGATCAACATGGGTGTATCAACCAAAACGTTCGACAAGGTCGGGCCGCCGCCGACGGCGCCGTCACAGCAGCAGCAGCAGCAGGCCACACCCGTTCGCGTGAATGTCTCTACTGTGCACGCCGCTTCTCGGCGCGCGAGCATCACTATCGAGCGCGTCACCACCGAATTGAGCCGGGATATCGCGGCCAAGATCGCGGATTCCAAGTCGTAAATTCCCAGCCTATCGCTGCCAGCGGTCCTTGGGGGGAACTGCTGTCTTATGACCAAGCCGATACACGTGCAAGCGTTTGAACGACTTGCGGAGGAAAAACCGGATCGCTTGAGAGCGCTGGTTGCATTCGCTTTGTTCGTCGAGGCGGAATTCAAGTGGGCCAATGGCTGCAATCCTTGGCCCACCATTCCTGCCTACCAAAAATATCACAGCATACAGCTCGCCGACCACGAAATCAGCGATCTGGAAAAGAGCGCGGACAACGTCCTACGCGATTTTGCCCAAGAGGTCGTCGAGATTGAGCGAGCGGAAATCCTTGACGAGGCGTTGAAACAATATCGAATTGAAGCAGCCAAACCGCACAAATCATTTTGGAAGGGCGTCCTAGAAGCGACCGTAGGCGCCCTTGTCTGGTCGCTGGTTCTCATTCTGATGTCGATCATTTTGAGCCGGCTCAACATCGATATTTTAGAGGCCTACAAGAAGGCCGCAGGCATTCCGTAGCTAGGTTCCCATGTCCCGCACCGCGGCCGCACGTGCTCCACGCCAATTGCGGAACCCGACTATCCGCTGGGGTGGTCCGCCGCGGGGCAGCCCGCGAGCGAAACAAAGCTAGAAACGTCAATGATTTCAGTGGAGGGCTTTGGCGCCAAGCCGGCCAAGACTGATCAAGGGTCCTTGGCAGGAAAAACGGCGAAACGGCACGAACGAAGCCAAACGGCACGAACGAAGCCAAGCCGAATAACTTAATAATTTCAATGCAAAGGCTCCGGGCGGCCGGCCCGGACCAAAAATGGCAGAATGACCCAACTGGGATAACAGCAACGATTTCAATAAGCTTCGTGACCACCGCACGATACCGCTCAGGGGCAAGCAGTGTCCGTGGAACTCCGGCTCTCGGCGCGGCGCATTCCCGATGGCTTATGGCGGCTGATGCGTCATCCCGAGAGATCGGGCAGGCGTTCACCGAGGCCTAGGGCGATGGCCTTTTCATACGCGCGCACCGCGAGCGCCACGTCCTCGATGGCGACGCCGAGCGACTTGAACAAGGTGATGTCGTCGCGCGATGTCCGCCCGCGCACGAGGCCTGCGACGATGTCGGCGAGCGGCGTGACGCGGTCCCAGCCGAAAAGTCCTTCGCTCACCGGAGCCACGAGGTCGGTTGCTTCGTATTGCGCCTGGTCCTTGTCGTCGGTCGCGATGACGGCGGCGCGCGCCGCGGCGGCGGAGTCGAGCTCGCGCCGGCGCTCGTAGTTTGCGCCGATGGCGTTGATGTGGGTTCCGGGCGAGAGCCATTCGCCCAGCAGGACTGGGGTGGTCGACGTGGTCGACGTGACGACGACGTCGCAGCCCGTCACGGCATCGCGTGCGCTGTCGACGGGGCGTGCCGCGATCCCGAGCGTCGATACGATGTTGGCGCAGAATCGCGCGCGGTTCTCCGGCTCGCGGCTGAACACCCGCACCTCGGAGATCGCGCGCACCGCCGCGATCGCCGCGACCTGCGTCGCGGCCTGGCGGCCTGATCCGATCACGCCCAGGATTCGCGCGTCCTGATTGGCAAGATGACGGGTTGCGACCCCGCTCGCCGCGCCGGTGCGCAACGCGCCCATCGCGAACACCTGCACGATGGCGCACAGCTCGCCGCCATCCTCCTTGTAGAGACAAAATACGCGGCCGGCATTGCGGCCGAAGACGGTCGTGCTCGACACCTTGACGCCGTAGTAGCCCCGATAGTTGAGCACCGCCGCCGTGATCCGCAGCGTGCCATCGTTGAGCGGGACACGCACGCGCGGGACATTGGTCACGTTGCGTCTGCCGGCTTCGCGAAACACCTCCTCGGTCGCGTCGAGCGCGTCGGCCATGCCGACGAGCCCCATCACGGTCTTTTCGTCGAGAAAGATCGTCATTGCCCGCGCCTACTCCGCCTTGATGTGGGCCGCCGCGACGACCTTGCTCCATTTCGCGGTGTCGTCGGCGATCAGCCGCGCCATGTCGGCGGACGAGCCGATGAGCACCGTGTCGCCGAGCGCCGCGATCCGCGCCTGCATGGCGGGATCGGCGAGCCCGGAATTGATCTCGGCGTTGAGCCGGTCGACGATGCCGCCCGGCGTTGCTCTCGGCGCGCCGACGACGAACCATGCGCTCGCCTCGTAGCCGGGCAGGAATTCGCCGACCGCCGGCAGGTCCGGCAACGCCGCCCAGCGGCTGGCGGATGTCACCGCGAGCGCGCGCAGCCTGCCGTCCTTGATGGACGCGAGCGCCGAGAGCATCGAGGCGAACATCATCTGCACCCGCCCGGCGACGAGATCGGCGAGCGCGGGCCCGACGCCGCGGTAAGGCACGTGCACCATGTCGACGCCGCTCGTCAGCTTGAACAGCTCGCCGGCGAGATGCGGCGCAGTCCCGATGCCGGCCGACGCCATGTTGATCCTGCCGGGATTGGCCTTGGCGTAGGCGATGAACGCGGGAACGTCCTTGGCCGGAAATGCCGCGTTGACCACCATGACGAAGGGCCCGCGAAAAAGCCCGGCCACCGGCGCGATGTCGCGGATCAGATTGAACTTGAGATCCGGGTAGAGCGAGGCGTTGATCGCGTTCGACGAGTTGACGAGAAGGAGCGTGTAGCCGTCGGGCGCGGCCCGCGCGACCATTTCGGCGCCGATATTGCCGCCGGCGCCCGGCCGGTTCTCGATGAAGAAGGGTTGTCCAAGCTGCGCCGACAGCCGCTGTCCCATCATGCGCGCCGCGATATCGGCGCCGGCGCCGGCCGGAAAGCCGACAACGAAGCGCACCGGCTGCACCGGATAGGCCTGCGCCCACGCGGGCGAGGCCGCGACGCGCGCCGCCGCCGCGCCGGCGGCGAGATGCAAGAATCGACGACGAGCGAGCCTCATGCCGTTTCGCCGATCGGGCGGTGTTGGTGTGGAAGAGAGCGCGCTGAAAGGCTCAGCCCGCCCCGAGCGCGACCGCGACGTGATAGACCATGAACGACGCGATGTAGGCGAGGGTGATCATGTAGGCGAAGGTCACCGCCATCCATTTCCAGCTGCCGGTCTCGCGCTTGATCACCGCGAGCGTCGAGGCGCATTGCGGCGCGAAGATGTACCAGGCGAGCACCGCGAGCGCGGTCGCGAGCGTCCACTTGTTGGCCAACGCCTGGCCGATCTGCGCTGCCGCCTCCTTGCCGCCCTCGATCGCGTAGACGGTGCCGAGCGCCGCGACCGCGACCTCGCGCGCCGCCATGCCGGGAATGAGCGCGACGTTGATCTGCCAGTTGAAGCCGACCGGCGCGAGGATCGGCTCGAGCGCGCGCCCGATGATGGCGGCGAGGCTGTAGTTGATGGCCGGATCGGTGGCGCCCGCGGGCGGGCGCGGGAACGAGGCGAGGAACCAGATCACCACCATCATGGAGAAGATCGTGGTGCCGGCGCGCTTCAAAAACATCATGGCGCGCTGGTAGAGGCCCATGACGACGCTGCGGATGCGCGGCAGCTTGTAGTCGGGCAATTCGAGCATGAACGGCGGCGTCTCGTGCTCTCGCCAGACGAAGTGCTTGGCAACGAAGGAGACGCCGAGCGCGCTGGCGATGCCGGCCGCGTAGAGGCCGAACATCACGATGCCCTGCAGGTTGACGAAGCCCCAGACGTGCCGCGCCGGAATGAAGGCCGAGATGATCAGCGTATAGACCGGAATGCGCGCCGAGCAGGTCATCAGCGGCGCGACCAAAATCGTGGTCAGCCGGTCGCGGCGGTTGTCGATCACCCGCGTCGCCATGATGCCCGGGATCGCGCACGCGAAGCTCGAGAGCAGTGGAATGAAGGCGCGGCCGTGCAGGCCGGCGCTGCCCATGATGCGGTCCATCAGGAAGGCGGCGCGCGCCATGTAGCCGAAATCCTCGAGCAGCAGGATGAACAGGAAGAGGATCAGGATCTGCGGCAGGAAGACGATCACGCTGCCAACGCCGGAGATGACGCCGTTCTGGATGAAGCTCTGCAGCAGCCCGTCCGGCAGCGCGTTATGCATGATCACGCCGAGCGCATCGAAGCCGGATTGGATCAGGTCCATGAGCGGCTGCGCCCAGGAGAACACCGCCTGGAACATGACGAACAGGAGCGCGAGCAGGATGGCGAGGCCTGCGATCGGATGCAGCAGCACGGCGTCGAGGCGGGCCGTGAGCGTATCCGGCCGCTCCGGCATGCCGACCGCGGTCGCGATGATGCGGTCGGCCTCGCGCTGGGCGGCGCGCAGATCGGCAGCGCCCGGCGGCTTCCAGGTGTTCTGGCCCGGCGCGGCCAGATGCGAGTCGGCGATCTCGTCCATGCGGGCGAGAAGCTGCGCGGTGCCGTCGCGCTTGACCGCCACCGCGGTGACGACCGGCACGCCGAGCTCCGCGGCAAGCCGGTCGCAGTCGATCTTGATGCCGCGCCGCTGCGCGAGGTCGAACATGTTGAGCACCAGCATCACGGGGCGCCCGGTGCGCTTCAATTCGAGGACGAGGCGCAGCGCGAGCCGCAGATTGGTGGCGTCGGCGACGCACAGCAGGAGATCGGGGACGCTTTCGCTCGCGAGGCGGCCGAGCACCACGTCACGGGTGATCTCCTCGTCGGGGCTGCGGCCGCGCAGCGAGTAGGTGCCGGGCAGGTCGATCAGGTTGACGCTGCGGCCGGCCGGGGTGAGCAGCAGGCCCGCCTTGCGCTCGACCGTGACGCCCGGATAGTTCGCGACCTTCTGCCGGCTGCCCGTGAGCGCATTGAACAGCGCGGTCTTGCCGCTGTTCGGCGTGCCGACCAGGGCAAAATGCCAGGGATCAGGGCTGGTTGCGAGCGCGGTGCTCATCCGGTTCCGTCCGCGGTCGCGAGGATCGCCATGGCTTCGCGCCGGCGCAGCGCGATCGTCGCATTGTTGATCCGCACCGCGATCGGATCGCGCGCAAACGCGCCCTCATGCAGGATTTCGACGTGCGCGCCTTCGACAAAGCCGAGCTCGAGCAGGCGGTTCTCGATTTCGGCGGGCGGCAGGCCGCCGCTTTGCTCGCGCACCTCGATCGCGTCCACGCGCCCGCGGAATCCGCACGGCGCCTGCCCCAATGGCAGGCTCGTGTGCCCGTTGCGCGGCAGATGGCTCTCCGACATGAGCGAGGTTCGCGGGTTGTGCGTGTTGTTGCGCCTATTTGTGGCACGCGCCGCGGCAGGTCAAGGCAAAGTCTTGTGATAACAATACGTTAGAATGTTTATAAAGAGGGTTTGAGATGACGTCATGCCCGCGAATGCGGGCATCCACGTCTTCCCAGCAGCGATTCAGCAAGCAAGACGCGGATGGCCGGGACATAGGCGAGCGAAGCGACGCCGTTCTTCGAACGGCTATGCCCGGCCATGACGGTGGAGAATACCGAAACCGTTGACCGTAAACGCCCATGTCGCCATGGTCCGCGGCGCGAGGGCCCTTTGGACAGCAAGATCGATCCTGCTCCGAGTTCCGAGGTCGCGGTCGGCGGCGTGCGCTTAGGCAATCAGCTGCCGCTCGCGCTGATCGCCGGGCCGTGCGCGCTCGAAAGCCGCGCGCATGCGCTGGAAATGGCTTCGGCGCTCAAGGAGATCGCGGCCCGCGTCGGCATCGGGCTCGTCTACAAGACCTCGTTCGACAAGGCGAACCGCACCAGCCGCAATAGCGCGCGCGGCCTCGGCCTCGACAAGGCCTTGGCGATCTTTGCGGAAATCCGCGCGACGCTCGGCTTGCCGGTGCTCACCGACGTGCACGCGGCGGAGCAATGCGCGCGCGTCGCCGAGGTCGTCGACGTGCTGCAGATCCCGGCGTTTCTGTGCCGGCAAACCGATCTCCTGGTCGCGGCCGCGGAGACCGGGCGCGTCGTCAATGTGAAGAAGGGCCAGTTCCTCGCGCCCTGGGACATGGCCAACGTGGTCGCCAAGATCACGGGGGCAGGCAACGCCAACGTGCTCGTGACCGAGCGCGGCGCCTCGTTCGGCTACAACACGCTCGTCTCCGACATGCGGGCGCTGCCGATCCTCGCGCGCACCGGCGCGCCGGTGATTTTCGACGCGACCCATTCGGTGCAGCAGCCGGGCGGGCAGGGGGCGGCGTCGGGCGGCGAGCGCGAATTCGTGCCGGTGCTGGCCCGCGCCGCGGTCGCGGTCGGCGTCGCCGGCGTGTTCATCGAGACGCACCAGGATCCCGACCACGCGCCGTCCGACGGCCCCAACATGGTGCCGCTCGAGGACATGGAGGCGCTGCTGCGCCGGCTGGTCGAATTCGATCGGCTGGCGAAGAGACGCACGAACTAATGAAACTGCCGCGCCGCCTCGGCATAGCCGATGCGACGTTCGGGCGGCAGCGGATGGCGCGCCGTGACGCGCCCCAACAGCAGGCGGGCATCGTCGTCGCGGTCGGCCTTGACGGCGGCGTCGAGGAAGAGCTGCTCCAGCACGTCCTGCTGCGCATGGCTGCCGCCGAGACGCTCCATGTCGCCAAGGATCGGGCGCATGAGATCGACGGCGCGTGCAAACTCACCGCGCCGATGCGCCAGCACCGCCTGCGAAACCGGCAACGCGATCGTGCTCACGAGCTGCGCGACGGTTCCGGGACTGCGGCCGAGCGCGCGCATCGCATCGAGCATTCGCCGCGCCGCGTCGTCGCGCCCGGTTGCCGCGAGCGCCATCATCCAATGCGGCTGCGTGAAGGCGGAGAGGCAATCGCCGATGCGTGCTTGCGCCTTGTCGGCCATCTCGTCCCAGCGATCGCCCACGTCGACGCCCTGCCGCTCGAGGCGAAACAGCATCGAAGCGGCGTTCTGCACGTCGATATAGAGATCAGGATGCGCCTGGTTGAGCGGCGAGGCGAGGTTGCGGAAGCACCGGTCGTAGAGATCGAGCACCGCGTCGAATTCGCGCTGCTCCAGGTGGAACATGGCGCGATGCCACCACAGATGATGCACCAGATTGTTGCCGCCCGCGAAATATCGCTCGCGCTCCACGATGAGATCGATGCCCTCGCGGCGGCGCCCCTGCATCTCCATGACGTGGGCGACGCCGTGGATCGCCCAGAAATCGGCCGGGTCGAGCGCGAGCGCCGCCCATCCGGACGCCTCCGCGTCGGCATAATTCCCGCACTCCTCGTTGGCGAAACAGCGACACGCCAGAATGGTGCCGTAGCCGGGAAGATCCGGCAGCCATCGCGGCAAGACCTGCTCGGCAGAGGTGCGCATCGCCTCGCGCCGCCCGAGCCAGAAGTTGTTGAAGTGCGCGAGCCGGAACGCGAGCACGTCGGTCGGATGCGCGGCGACGATCTCGTCCCAGATCGCGAGCGCGCGGTCCATGTCGCCCGCAATCCAGGCGTCGAGCGCCGCGACATGGGCGCGCTCGCGCGCGTTCGCGGTCGTCGCGGCGCGGGCGGCGCCCGCCGCATTGCGTGCGGCCGGGAGGTTGGCGAGCTTGTAGGACAGCATCGCGAAATAGCCGGTGACACAGTGCGCGAGGCCGAACGCCGGATCGGCCTCCAGCGTGCGGGCGAGATGCTGGGGCGCGTCGGCGCGGTATTTGAGGTAGGCGAGGACCGTGCGGTCGAAACTTGCGGCGGCCTCCGGCGATGACGTCGATAGCGCCAACCCGTGCTGGTCCTGCAGCATCACCCGAGCTCCTGTGCGGGACGATTCTAGAGCAAACGTGCCCCGCGTGCATCGACCTATGCAGGCGCGCACCCCTTCGCTAGAAGCGGGCGCGCATGGGTATCGGGCCTTCCAAACGGTCACGCGAGGCGGCAACCGGCCCGCCGGTCGGGCGCGTGCTCACCGTCTCGATGCTGGCGATCTTCTCGACCACGCTGCTGATGCGCGCCGTCGATCCGCTGGTGCCGCAGCTCGCCGACTATTTCGTGGTCGACCCGCATACCGTCGCGCTGCTCGCGACCGCGTTCTCGCTGCCCTACGCGATCACGCAGCCGATCCTCGGCGGGCTCGCCGACGCGTTCGGCAAGACGCAGTTGATGACCTGGTCGCTCGTGATCCTCGTCGCTGCCGCCGCGATCGGCGCCGCGGCGACGAGCCTGCCGGTGCTGTTCGTCTCCCGCATCGTCTCCGGCATCATGGCGGGCGGCGTGTTTCCGATTGCGGTCGCGATCGCGGCCGACCTCGTCACCATCGAGCGGCGGCAGGTCGCGGTCGGCCGCATGCTCGGCGCCGCCATGATCGGCAATGTGCTGGGCTCGCCGGCGGCCGGCCTGGCGGCGGACCTGATCGGCTGGCGCGGCGTTTTCGTCGGCATGACGGCGCTCGGCGTGATCGCGGTCGTCGCGGCTTTCGTCGGCTTTCGTGGCGTGTCCTCGGGCGCGGTCGCGCGCGTCGACATCCGCCGGTTGCCCGCGACCTACGCGGAAATCTTTCGCAATCCGCTCGCGAAGGTCTGCTACGTCGCCGTGATGGTCGAGGCGATCTGCCTGTTCGGCCTGTTTCCTTACGTGGCGGGACTGCTCGCGGCGGCGGGCGAGCCGCGCGCCGCAATCGCCGGCCTGGTGATCGGCGGCTTCGGCGTCGGCGGCATCATCTATTCGTCATCGATCGCAATCCTGGTCGGTCGCCTGGGCGAACGGCGGCTGATGATCGGCGGCGGCAGCCTGCTGGCGGTCTCGTTCGCGCTCGTCGCGTTGCGCCTGCCGTGGCCACTGCAGGCGCTCGACTTCATCTTCGTCGGGCTCGGCTTCTACATGATGCATGGCGTGATCCAGATCTATGCGAGCGAGCTTGCGCCGAAGGCGCGCGGCTCCGCCATGGCGATGCATTCGGCCTCGTTCTTCTTCGGCAATGCGATCGGTCCGGTCGTCTACGGGTGGGCGCTGCCCCGCGTCGGCCTGCCCGCCACGGTGCTGACGGCTGCCGCGATCCTGCTGAGTGTCGGGCTCGTCTGCGCCCGCAAGCTGCGGCGGGAGCGTCCGGCCTTGTGACGTCCACGGCAGAAGATTGCGGCACTGTACGTGCCGAAGGCGCGGACGAATCGCCTATTTTTGCCATCATTGGCGCAGCATCCTGGCACCAATATTTTTCGGCCGAGCGTGAACCGCGCGGCGCGATCTGGCGACGAAGCACCATGCACAAGATCATCGTTTTGCTGTCGGCCTCGGTGGCGCTCGCCGCCGCGACTTTCGTGGCGCGCGCCGAGGAGCCGGTCGACACCACTGCCTTCGCGCAGCGGCTGTTCGCCGTGAAGGCGGTCGACAAGAAGACCTATGCGTGCTTCGTCCGGCGCTACGACGCCGATCACCTCAAGCACCATCCGCTGCAGAAGGTCGGCGCGATGAAGATCTTGATGACGGTGGAGAAATCGGAGGAGGCCGCCAGCCTGCAATACGGCTTCCAGCTCGGTGTCAGCTTGCGCAATCAGCCCGGCGCTTTCAGCTCGGGTGGCGGCTGCAGCGACGCCAAGGCGCTTCCTGAGGGCGGACGCATGATGATCAGCTGCTCGGTCGATTGCGACGGCGGCGGCCTTTATGTGACGCTCGCGTCGGGCGACAAATCCGTCGTGGTCGACCTCGACCAGGTTCGCATCTGGGACGTCAACAAGCCGGACGAGGACGCGACGCATTCGCTGCGCGCGGGCGCCGACGACAAGACCTTCCGCCTCGACCGCGCCAACGTCGAGGAATGCACCTCGCTCGTTCCGGATCACGACGAGCTCGAGGCGATGCGGCACCAGTGAGGGCGTGAGCGGAGCAGCCGATGCATCGACGCAATATTCTCGCCACCGCGCTCGCGGCGATCGGCGCGCTACTGGGCGCCCGCACCGCGCGGGCGGAGACGCATGATGCGCCCAAGGTGGTGTATCACCTGGCCGATCTCGACAAGGTCGCGTTCGTGCTCGGCAATATCGACAACCATCTCTCAGGCGTCGGCGGACCCGAGAAGGTGACGATCGAGCTCGTCGTGCACGGCCCGGCGTTGCGTGCCTTTCATGCTTCCGCCGCGAGCCCCGACACGGCGCGCCGGCTTGCGAGCCTCGTCAAGGCGCAGGTCAAGCCCGCAGCCTGCATCAACTCGATGCACGGGCAAAATGTGACGCTCGCGGATCTGCTGCCGGGCTTCACGGTCGCCGAGCGCGGCGGCGTGGTGCGGATCGCCGAGCTGCAGGCGCAGGGCTACGTGTATCTGCGGCCGTGACGCGCGCCGTAGCGCCGTAGGGTGGGCAAAGGCGGCCCGCATGGCCTGCGTGGCGCACGACATTGGTCCCGCCGTGCCCACGCGTCTGGGGTTGGTGGGCACGGCGGGACCAATGTCGTGGCCGACCGCCGACGCCTTGGCCGCCTTTGCCCACCCTACGGTTTCGTCGCTTTTTCCAGATATGCGATCAAGTCCGCGCGCGCGGCCGCATCGGTGAGGCCCGCATAGGGCATGCGGTTCGCCGGCACGTGCTTCTGCGGATCGGCGACGAATTCATCGAGCGTCTGCGCCGTCCAGGTGATGCCGCTGCGCCGCATGGCCGGCGAATAGCGGAAATCCGTGAGTGACCCGGCCTTGCGGCCGAACAGGCCTGCCAGGCTCGGGCCGACGATCGTGACGCCGGGTTTCAGCGAATGGCAGGCGCCGCATTCGATGAACTTCTGCTCGCCCCGCGCCGCGTCGCCGGCGGCGTGCGCGGCGCAGGCGCTTGCCAAAAATGCGGCCACGATAGTCGTCGTCATGCGCGGGCTTGTCCCGCGCATCCACGACTTGGCCACGAAGGAAGACGTGGATGGCCGGGACAGGCCCGGCCATGACGTAGTGGACAATTTCATGCGTGCACCAATTGACCGGGATTCTTGAGATACTGGCTTTTGATCGCGTCGAGCGCCCAGTAGGTGAGCGCGCCGACCGGGCCGGTCGGGTTGTAGGACGAGTTGTGCGGAAACGCGCAGGCGCCGAGCACGAAGAGATTGTGGCAGTCCCAGCTCTGCAGATACCGGTTCACCACGCTGTCGCGCGGACTGGTGCCCATGATGGCGCCGCCGGTGTTGTGCGTGCTCTGATAGGGCACGACCGTCCATGACGCGCGCCCGACCGCCGCGTTGAGGTGAGCTGGCTGCATCGCCTTGGCGAGATCGTTGACGACCTTGGCGGCGTGCTGGCCCATCTTCTGCTCGTTCTCCTTGTAGTCGAAGGTCATGCGCATGAGCGGCTGGCCGAAGGCGTTGCGGTAGGTCGGGTCGAGATCGAGCCAGTTGTAGCGGTTCGCCATCACGCTGCCGCTCGCGCCGATGCTCATCGCGCCCTGGTACCATTTCGTGCGCGCCTCCTTCCACGCCGTGCCCCATTGCGGCGTGCCGGCGGGCATCGGTCCGTACGCGATCGGCGCGCCGGTGTTGTGGCCGGCCGAGACATTGTAGGCGCCGAGGAAGCCATGCGGCCCACGGTCGAAATACCAGTTCACGTTGAAATCGTCGAACGTGACGTTGGTGCCGCCACCGGCCATGAAGGGGTTGAAGTGGCGGCCCTCGAAGAACAGCGTCGCGCCGACGCCGGTCTGGTAGCAGTAGTTCCTGCCGACCACGCCGGACTGCGCCTGCGGATCGTAGGGTTGGCCGATGCCCGACAAGAGCAGCAGATGCACGTTGTTGAGCGCATAGGCGCACAGCAGCACGAGATTTGCCGGCTGCTCGAATTCCTCGCCGTTGAGCACGTTGGTGTAGGAGACCCCGGTGACGCGCTTGCCGTCGGAATCCTTGAGCACCTTGGTGACCCATGCGTGCGTGCGCAGCTCGAAGTTGGGATTGGCGAGCGCGAGCGGGATGACGGCGACGTGCGGCGAGCCTTTGGCATTCGCCTCGCAGCCGAACTGCTGGCAGTAGCCGCAATACTGGCAGGCGCCGAATTTGGCGCCGTCAGGGTTCGTGTAGGCCTGCGACGCATTGGCGGTCGGGCGCGGGAACGGATGATAGCCGGCGTTCTTCGCGGCCTCGGTGAACATCACGCCGGCGAGGATGTCGGAGAGCGGCGGCAGCGGATAGTCGCGCTTGCGCGGCGCCTCGAACGGATTGCCGCCCGCCTGGATCTTGCCGTCGAGGTTGCCCGCCTTGCCCGACACGGCGGCCGTGTATTCGAAGCGCTCGTAGTAGGGCTCGAGCTCTGCGTAGGTGATGCCCCAGTCCTGGATCGTCATGTCGTCGGGAATGAACTTCTTGCCATAGCGCTCCTCGTACATCGAGCGCACTTTCAGCTCCATGTCGGTCCAGCGCCAGGTATGTCCGCTCCAGTGCACGGCGGCGCCGCCCACCACCTCGCCGGGCAGGAAC
>DATBZM010000133.1:0-4982 GCA_036513175.1 Xanthobacteraceae bacterium
GTGCCCATCACCATGCAGGTGCCGAAGCTGCGCGAGATGCCGCTTTCGATCTCGCTCCAGTCGCTCTCCGTGATGTTGCCGGCGCGCTTCTCGTCCCAGTATTTCCACGCGTCCGAGCCCGAGCCGAGCGTCTCGCCGCGCCAGTTGCCGCGCAGCATCGGCCCGGCCGGCACGTAGATCGCCGGGATCCCCATGCTGATCGCGCCCATCACCAGGCCGGGCGTGGTCTTGTCGCAGCCGCCCATCAGCACGGCGCCGTCGATCGGGTGGCTGCGCAGCAGCTCCTCCGCCTCCATGGCGAGGAAATTGCGGTAGAGCATGGTCGACGGCTTGACGAACGGCTCGGCGAGCGACATCGCCGGCAGCTCGAGCGGGAAGCCGCCCGCCTGCAGCACCCCGCGCTTGACGTCCTCGGCGCGCGCGCGCAGGTGGCCGTGGCAGGCGTTGATGTCGCTCCACGTATTGATGATGCCGATGACCGGCTTGCCGGCCCAGTCGGGCGCGTCGTACCCCATCTGGCGCAGGCGCGAGCGGTGGCCGAACGAGCGCAGATCGTTGACGCCGAGCCAGCGATGGCTGCGCAGATCTTCAAGGTTCTTGCGGCTCATGCGGTGATGATCTCGCTTTGACGCTGGAAGCAAACAGAATGCGCAGCCGCGTCACTCCACGGTCGCGCCGGAGAACTCGACCACCTTTTTCCACTTGGCGACCTCGTCGCTCATGACCTTGCCGAAATCGGCCGGCGTGCCGGGCATCGGCGTGCCGCCGAGCTCGGCAAGGCGCGCGATCATCTTTGGATCCTTGAGCGCCTCGTTGACGGCCTTGTTGAGCTTGTCGATCACGTCGGCGGGCGTGCCCTTCGGCACCGCGATGCCGAACCAGGCGCTCGCCTCGTAGCCCGGCACGATCTCGGCGATGGCGGGCACGTCGGGCAGCGCCGCCGAGCGCTTGTCGGTCGTCACCCCGAGCGCGCGCAGCTTGCCGGCGTTGATGAAGGAGATCGAGGACGGCATGTTGTCGAACATCACGTCGACGGTGCCAGCCATCAGGTCGGTGAGCGCCGGACCGGCCCCGCGATAGGGCACGTGCGCCATCTTGACGCCGGTCATCGCCATGAACAGCTCGCCCGACATGTGCACCGAGGTACCGGTGCCGGACGACGCCATGTTGACCTTGCCGGGATGCGCCTTGGCGTAGGCGATGAACTCGGGGATGGTCTTGGCCGGAAACGCAGCCGTCACCTCCATCACGTTCGGCACGCGGGTGATGCCGGCGACCGGCGCGAAATCCTTGAGGATATCGAACTTGAGGTTCTTGTAGAGCGTCTGGTTGATGCCGTTCGCAGGATTGACGAGCAGCAACGTGTAGCCATCGGGCGCCGCGCGCGCGACGTATTCGGTGCCGATATTGTTGCCGCCGCCGGCCCGATTCTCGATGATGAAGCTCTCGCCGAGGTGCTCGGAGAGATACTGCCCGACCAGGCGCGCCAGGATGTCGGTCGTGCCGGCCGGCGGATAGGGCGTGACCCAATGCACCGGCCGCTCCGGGTAGCCGGCGGCGAATGCGGGAGTGGCAAGCGCGAGCACCGCGAGCGCGAGCAGGCGGGACAACACGAATTTCATGGCGCTTTGTTTCTCCATCGATCCTCCGCGAACCGCGGCGGACATTCCCCGCAAATTACGCGGGGCGTGCCCGTCCGCACAAGCTGTCCTTTTCGCGGGTTCACGCCGCTATACATCCGAACGCGGTACGGTCTAGAATCTCGCACCAGCATGCGCAAATGGGGCGGGGCTCGCCGACCCCCGCCGTCGGACACTCGAGCGTCGATTTCACCCAATGGCTGTCGTGTTCGTCGGTTATGCCAAGAAGGATGACGCCGCGGCCGCCGCCATAGTCGACGCGCTCCTTCACAATGGCATGGAGGCCTCGAGCGCCGACGCGACGGAGCCGCTGGCGGCGCCCCGGCTGCAAGCCGCGATCACGAGCGCCCGCTGCATGATCATCCTGTGGTCCGACGCGGCGGCGCAATCGCAGTTCGTGCAGCAGGAAATGCAACACCTCATCAAGGCTTGGTCGTCCAATCGCCTGTTGCTAGCCGCGCTCGACGACACGCCATTGCCGATCGGCCTCAGAGACCTGGCGGCAATCCGGATCAACGACGCGTCCGATTCAGGAGCGAGGGAGCTCGTCGAGAGCGCGCGCGCCATCGTCAGCGTCCCGGAGCCGACGCTCGCGCCTGCCGCTCCGAAGAGCCGCAAGCTCTGGGCCATCGTGGCCGCGGGAATCGTGGTCCTGGGGATCGCGTCGGCTTTCAACCTGATGTGGATGTGGACAGCGGCCCGGGCGCCGTCGCCCGGCCCTGTCCTTATTGCGGCACCTCTCAGGACCGCGGACCTGGTGAGGATCGCGATCGAGCTCGGCCTGGTCCCGATTGCGGCCGTGATCGCGATAATAATCATGTGGCGCAGGATAGCGCGAGCCGTGGCGACGGCACGTCACGCGAGGCGCGACGCGCCATCGCAGCCGCCGCCTCGTGCCGGCAAGACGCCGCAGGTGTTCATTTCGTACAGCCGCCAGGACGGGCAAGCCGTCGACCAGCTGGCGCGGCAGATCGAGCAGCTGGGCTATGTCATCTGGATCGACCGCCAATCGACCGGCTCGCAGCGCTATGCGGCGCCGATCGTGCGCGCGATCCGGACCTCCCGGCTGGTGGCGCTGATGTGCTCGCGCAACGCATTCGCGTCCGACCACGTCATCCGCGAGGTCTACGTGGCGGGCGACTTCAAGAAGCCGTTCATCGCCTTCCAGCTCGATCCGACGGACTTTCCTGACGAGGTTCTCTACTTCGTGTCCGGCTTTCCGCGGATCACCGTCGCCGATATGGACGCACAGCAGCTTCACGCGGAAATCGCGCGCCTCGTCGACGTCTGACGGCGCGACGGCGGAATATTCTATCGGGCCTCGGGCCGGGCCGCGGTCGTTTCGGCCGCCGACCCGATCGCGGCGATCAGCTTTGCGGCGGCCGCATCGATCGCAAGGCCCGACGTGTCGATCGTCGCCCGTGCACGCGCATAGAGCGGCTCACGACTCGTCAGGATCGCACGCAGCTCCTGCATGGCGGTCGGATCGTCGGCCATGGGGCGCAGATCGCCCTGCTGACGCACGCGCGCCATGTGCTCGGCTGGGGCGGCCTTGAGCCAGATCGTATTGAACGACGTGAGCAGCAGATCGAAGGTGAGCGGCTCGGCGACGATGCCGCCGCCGGCCGCGACGATCATGGCGCCGGGGCGCGCGATCAATTCGCGCAGCATCGCCTGCTCGCGGCGGCGAAAGCCTTCCTGGCCGTAGAGCGCGAGGATCTCGCCCGTCGAGAGACCGTGCGCACGCTCGATCTCCTTGTCGAGCTCGATGAACGCCCAGCCGAGCCGCTCGGCCGCGAGGCGCCCGAGCGTCGACTTGCCGGCGCCGCGCAGGCCGATCAGCGCGACGCGGTCGGCGCGTGTGCCTTCGAGCGCCGTCGCCGCTGCGCCGCCGGACAGAATCTCGCGCGCGCGGGCGATCTGCGCGCTCGATGCGCCGCGCATGAGGTCGCGGATGATCGGCCAGTCCTGCGGCACGGCCGCATCGACGATCAGATCCTCGACCCGCGTGCCCATGCCGGCGGCGGCACGGCGCAACAGCTTGATCGAGACATTGCCCTTGCCGCTTTCGAGCTGGGCAAGGTAGCGCTCGGATATGCCCGATACCTGCGCCAGCACCTTGCGCGACATGCCGCGCAGTGCCCGCATGTGGCGCACACGCCGGCCGAGGGCGGCGAGGAATTCCTGTTCGTCGGTTGGGCGCGATTCCATGGTTGATATGCGCGATAATGCGTGTTGTCGTTGACAGATCAAGGCGTTTTCGGCTCAATTAATGCACTATAATTCCGCAGAGCGCCATGGATGGCACCCGCCAAGGCGACGTGACCGATAAGAGGCCGGCCCATCCGGAGGAAAACCCCATGGCCGAGATGGCCGTCTACAACGCGGCGAGCGACCTGATCGACCGCAACATCGCGGCCGGACGCGGCGACAAGCCCGCCTTCATCGATCGCCAGCGCCGCCTGACCTATGCGGACCTGCAGCGCGACACCGCGCGCGCCGCAAACTACCTGCGCGGGCTCGGCCTACGACGCGAGGAGCGCGTCGCCCTCGTGCTGCTCGACACGGTCGACTTCCCGGTCCTCTTTCTCGGCGCCATCCGCGCCGGCATCGTGCCGGTGCCGCTCAACACGCTGCTCACCGCCGAGCAGTACGCCTACATCCTGGCGGACATGCGCGCGCGCATCGTGCTCGTGTCCGAGCCGCTGCTGCCGGTGCTCGAGCAGGCGCACGGCAAGCTCGCCGATGTCGAGTTCATCGTCGTGGGCGCGACCAAGCCGACGGCGCACCGCGTGCTGTCGCTCGCGCAGGAGAGCGATGCGTTCGCGACCGCCGCGACCCATCCGGACGAGCCCGCCTTCTGGCTCTATTCCTCCGGCTCGACCGGCATGCCCAAGGGCACGCGGCATATCCACACCAGCCTCATGGCGACCGCCCGCCTGTTCGCGCAGGAGACGCTCGGCATGCGCGAGGACGACGTGGTGTTCTCTGCCGCGAAGCTGTTCTTCGCCTATGGGCTCGGCAATGCGCTCACGTTCCCGATGTCGGTCGGCGCCACCGCGGTGCTGTACGACGGACGCCCAACGCCCGATGCGGTCTTCGAGGTGCTGCGCCGCGAGAGGGCGACCATCTTCTGCGGTGCGCCGACCGGCTACGCGGCCGTGCTCGCCGAACCGAAATACACGCGCGAGTCCGGTGCGGGCCAGCTGCGCCTTTGCGTCTCGGCGGGCGAGGCGCTGCCCGAGCATATCGGGCGCGCCTGGAAGGAGCGCTTCGGCTGCGACATCGTCGACGGCGTGGGCTCGACCGAGATGCTGCACATCTACCTGTCGAACCGGCCGG
>DATBZM010000134.1:0-2374 GCA_036513175.1 Xanthobacteraceae bacterium
GCCGACTGGCGCCTGCCGATGCATCTCGTCGAGGAGGCGTCCCGCCTCGGCCTACGCACGCTCGCGCTGTCGGAGGACAGCGGCGGCATCGGCGCCGACGCGCTGACGAGCTGCATCGTCGCCGAGGAGCTCGCCGCCGGCGACGCCGACATCGCGGCGGTGCTGACCGAGACGTCGCGGCTCGCGCATCTGATCTTCGACCGCGCCCTGCCGGAGGCCGAACGCGACCGGCTGCTGCCGAAATTCCTCGAAGCTGATGACGCCCATCTCGCCTTCGCGGATCGCGAAGCCGACACCGATACGCGGCTCGGCGTGAACTATCATCGCCCCGACGTGACGGCGCCGTCGCTCGCCGCGACCGCCGTCCAGGCCGGCAACGGCGACTGGGTCATCACGGCGAGCAAGACCGGCGTCGCCAATGCGCCGGTCGCGCGGGCGTTCGCCGTGACCGTGAAAATCAAGGGGCACGCCGGCGAACGCGTGCTGCTGGTGCCGGCCGATGCGCCCGGCGTGATCGTCACGCCGCATGCGAAGCCGTGGCCGCACGGCACCTGCGGCGACGTGACCTTCGCGGACTGCCGCGCGCCGGCCGGCAACCTGCTCGCCGACGGTTCGGCCGCGCTGCTGCGCGACGCCGGCGGGCACGGCGTTCCGCTCGCCCAGGCGATCAATCTCGGCATCGGCCGCGCCGCCTACGAGGCCGCGCTCGACTACGCGCATCTGCGCGTCCAGGGCGGCCGGCGGCTGATCGAGCATCAGGCGATCGCGACCAAGCTCGCCGACATCGCGATCCGGCTCGAAGTGTCGCGCGGAGCCGTCTGGCAGGCCGCGTGGGCGTCGGATCATCCCGCGGCGGTCGCCGACCGCAGCCTGTCCGATCTGCCGCTCACGACCGTCGCGCAGGTCTTCGTCTCCGACGCGATCGTCAAGGCCGCCAAGGATGCGGCGGAAATCTTCGGCGCCATGGGCGTGATGCGCGACATGCCGTTGCAGAAGTACCTGCACGATGCGCGTGTCTGCCAGCACGCCGGCGACGGCAACCGCGAGGCGCGCCTGCGCATCGCCGAGCATATTTCGGGCTACCGCCGCGTCGCCGCGGCGCTGGCGGCGGAATAACCACAGCGTCATTGCGAGGAGCGCGCAGCGCGACGAAGCAATCTCGATTCCACAGGTTCATGCGCGAGTGAAAAGGGATTGCTTCGCTCGCAATGACGAGGAGATCAATACGATGGACTTCACTCTGAGCAACGAGCAGCGCTCCTGGCAGATGGCGGCGCGCAAGTTCGCCGCCGAGGAAGTGCGGCCGATCTCGCTCGAACGCGACGAGATTCCGACCGCGGCCGAGACCTGGGACTGGGACATCATCAAGAAAGGCTCGCGGCTCGGCTTCCGCACGCTGGCGGTGCCGAAGGAATGGGGCGGGCACGGCGCCGACTTCGTCTCCCAGGCGCTGGTGATGGCCGAGATCGCCCGCGCCGACAGCGCGATCTCGAAGGCCTTCAGCCAGAACTGGAAATGGAGCCACCTGATCTCGGCATCGTGCACCGAGGAGCAGAAGCAGCGCTTTTTGCCCGACTTCATCGCCGACGACACCTTCGTGCTCGGCAAGGGCATCACCGAGCCGGGCGCCGGCTCAGACAATCGGCTGCCGCCCGCCGACGACCCCAAGGCCGGCCTGCGCCTGCGCGCCGAACGGCATGGCGATGAGTGGATCCTCAACGGCGAAAAGGCCTTCATCGCCAACGCGCCGGTCGGCAAGCTCTTTTTCATCGACGCGCGCACCGATCCGAACGCGCCGCTCAAGCAGGGCACCACCATGTTCCTGGTGCCGCGCAGCACGCCCGGCTTCCGCATCGGCAAGGTCTTCAACAAGGCCGGCTGGCGTTTCTACCAGAACGGCGAGATGATCTTCGAGAACGCGCGCGTGCCGCACGCCAACGTGGTCGGCGAGGTCAACGGCGCGGTGCGCAAGGCGGGCAGCAAGGGCGGCGACACCACCGGCGGCGACCTCTTCGGCGATCTCGAGCTTGCCGCCAACGCGCTCGGCATCTGCGATGATGCCTGCGACAGTGCCATGCGCTTCGCCAAGAGCGAGCAGCAGGGCGGCCAGCCGCTCTTTGCCCAGCAGGGCATTCAGCTCGCCATCTGCCGGATGTACGCGCTGACCGAGGCGCTGCGCGCCTTCGTGCTGCGCGTCGCCTGGGAGCACGACAACAAGGTGCATTCGTTCAACGCCGGCCTCGCGATGAACTTCTCCACCGACGCCGTGCAGGAAGTGACCGAGCTCTACATGGACGTGCGCGGCGCCAATGGCTGCATGATGGATCGCCACACCGACAAGCTCGTGCGCGACGCCTTCATCTGGAGCCATCTC
>DATBZM010000135.1:0-2874 GCA_036513175.1 Xanthobacteraceae bacterium
CGACGAGGCGGTCAAGACCTTGACGCTCGATCAGTATAAGGACTGGCGCAACTACGCCCGCCGTGAGCAGGAGATCCGCGCGCTCTACGAGCTGATCAAGACCGGCAAGCGAAGCTATCTGGAATGAGTTGGCGAATGCCATCATCGTCATGGCGAGGCGTGCACCGATTTCGGGTTTACCCGAGATCGGCAATTAAATATGCGCAAGTCGGGCAAGCCCGACTTGCGTGCGCGTATCCCTCCCCCGCGTGCGGGGGAGGGGAAGGAAAAAGCTATTCCGCCGCCGCCCGCGCCGGCGACGCGGCCGATACGAGATAATCCATCGCGGCCTGCACGCCGCCCTTCTTGTGCGGCACGCCGGCGAGCGCCAGCGCCATCTCGGTGCCGGCGAGCGCGCCCATCAGCATGAGCTCGTTGGTGTCGCCGAGATGGCCGATGCGGAACATCTTGCCGGCGAACGGCCCGAAGCTCGCGCCAAACGAGATGTTGAACTGATCGAGCGCGAGCGCGCGGAACGCATCGCCGTCGTGGCCCTCCGGCATCACCACGCCGGTCACGGTCGGCGAGTAGTATTTCGGATCGCGGCACACGGTGTCGAGGCCCCAGGCGCGCACGGCGCGCCGCGTCGCCTCGGCGAGCCGGTGATGGCGCGCGAACACGTTGTCGAGGCCTTCCTCGTGCAGCATGTCGATCGCGACGGCGAGGCCCTGCAGCATCTGCGTCGCCGGCGTGTAGGGAAAGAAGCCCTGCTTGTTCATGGTCAGCATGTCGTCCCAGGCCCAGAACGACTTGGTGAGCTTCGAGGTCTTCGCCGCCGCCAGCGCCTTGTCGCTCAGCGCATTGAACGAGAGGCCGGGCGGCAGCATCAGGCCCTTCTGCGCGCCGCCGACGGTGACGTCGACGCCCCACTCGTCGTGGCGGTAGTCGGTCGAGGCGAGCGACGAGATGGTGTCGACCATGAACAGGGCCGGATGGCCGGCGCGGTCGATTGCCTTGCGGATCTCGCCGATCGGCGAGAGGCACCCGGTCGCGGTCTCGTTGTGCAGCACGCAGACGGCCTTGATCTCGTGCTTCTTGTCTTCCTTGAGCCGCGCCTCGATCACCGCCGGGTCGGCGCCGATGCGCCAGTCGGTCTTGATGAACTCCGGCACGAGCCCGAGCTTCTGCGCCATGTTCTTCCACTGGGTGGCGAACTGGCCGGTCTCGACCATCAGCACCTTGTCGCCGGGCGACAAGGTGTTCACCAGCGATGCCTCCCAGGCGCCCGTCCCGGTCGCCGTGTAGATGATGACCGGGCTCGTGGTCTTGAAGATGGTCTTGATGCCGTCGAGGCAGCGCCGCGCGAGCTTGGCGAATTCCGGACCCCGGTGATCGATGATCGGGGTGTCCATTGCGCGCAGGATGCGGTCGGGCAGCGGCGTTGGCCCCGGGATATGCAGGAAATGCCGGCCGGGGGTGCGCGATGAGTTCTTCGACATGATTTTCCTTCGATTCTTGTATCCGATTCTCGTATCGGCAAGGCGGCCGGAAGGCGCGGCAGAAAGGGGGATTCGGCCTGCAGGCCCGGCGGCTTGCCGCCATGAATGACGAATGCGAATGTCAGTCAAGCCCGTTCGAATTGGGCGCCGGCCCCGCGCAGGTCCTGGCGAAAGCTTGCTCCTGACGTGGCCCGGGGTAGCTTCCGGTTCGCCGATCGGGCCGTGCGGAAGAAAACCATTCGCCGAAGGATCCCAACGTATGGCCGACAGCGTGATGCCGGGGCTCGAACGCCGGCTCAAGGCCGAGGTGTCCGGCGATGTCGGCTTCGACCGGTTCACCCGCGGCCGCTACTCAACCGATGCCTCCCATTACCAGATCATGCCGCTCGGGGTGGTCAGGCCGCGCACGCTCGCGGACGCCGAGCGGGCGATCGCGCTCGCGCGCGAAGAGCGCGTCAGCGTGCTGGCGCGCGGCGGCGGCACCTCGCAGGCCGGGCAGACCGTCAACCATTCGCTCGTCATCGACTGCTCGAAATACCTCAACCGGATCGTCGATCTCGACGTCGCCGGACGCCGCTGCCTGGTCGAGCCCGGCATCGTGCTCGATGACCTCAACCGCCAGCTCAAATCCCACGGCCTGTGGTTCCCGGTCGACATCTCGACCGCCTCGCGCGCCACCATCGGCGGCATGACGGCGAACAATTCCTGCGGCGCGCGCTCGCTGCGCTACGGCAACACGCGCGAGAACGTGATTGCGGTCGACGCCATCCTCGCCGACGGGACAAGAGCGCATTTCGGCCCGGCCGCGCGCGATCTCTCCGACGTCTCCCCGGCCCTGCGCCCGCTCGCCGCCGATCTCCTGGCGCTCGGCGCGCGCGAGGCCGACGAGGTGCAGGCGCGCTTCCCGCAGGTGCAGCGCCGGGTCGGCGGCTACAACCTCGATGCGCTGCTGCCCGGGCGCAACGATCTCAACCTCGCGCATATCCTGGTCGGCTCGGAGGGCACGCTCGGCTTTTCCACCGAGATCGAGCTCAAGCTCTCGCCTTTGCTCGGGCGGCGCGCCGTCGGCGCCTGTCATTTCGGCCGCTTCCACGACGCCATGGATGCGGCGCAGCACATCGTCAAGCTTGCGCCGATCGCGGTCGAGCTGGTCGACCGCACGATGATCTCGCTCGCCCGCGACATCGCGATGTTTCGCCCGACGCTCGAGGCGTTCGTGCGTGGCGATCCCGAGGCCGTGCTGCTGGTCGAGTTCGCCGAGGCGGATTGGGACGAGAACCTGCGGCGGCTAAAGCAGCTCGGCGTCCTGATGGGCGATCTCGGCTTCGCCTGGGACAAGGCCGGCGCGCAGCAGGGCGGCGTGGTCGAGGTGCTCGATCCCAAGCTGCAGGGCGCG
>DATBZM010000136.1:0-4945 GCA_036513175.1 Xanthobacteraceae bacterium
TTTTCCAGATGCACCACGATGTCGCCGTCGCAATGGGCCGGGCCGAAATAGTGCAGCCGCACGGTGTCGTCGGGCAGATGGAACGCGAAATCGCCCGCGAAGGTCTCGTTCGGCGGGCGGATCACCACGGTGTCGTAGTCGTCGAGCCCGATGCGGCCTTCGAACCAGCGGCGCGCCGGATCGCCATCGGGCACGAGCTCGAGGATGTTCTGCCCGAACAGGAAGCGCAGCTTGGTGGCGAAATCCGTGATCGACCACTCGGCGCCGGCGCGCGGGCCGAGGCACGCATGCATGGCGGTGAGCGTCTTTTCGTGCGCGAGGATGGGCACATCGGCGAAGACCGTGTTGCCGTGGGTGTGATCGAGATGGCAGTGGGTGTTGACGACGATGCGCAGCGGCTGCGCGGTCCTCGCCACTACCGCGGCGCGCAACGCGCGCGCGAGGCGCGGATACTGCTGGGTGTCGATGACGATCACGCCCTCAGGCGTCTCGATCGCACCCGCGTTCGAGTCGCCGCCGGCGCCGATCCAGGCGTGCACGCCCTCGGCGACGGTAACGAGACAGGGTTCGGGCTTCTGCTCGGTCATGGGAGCCTTTTTCTTCACCTCTCCCCGCAGGGGAGAGGTCGACGCGCGCAGCGCGTCGGGTGAGGGGCGCTCGGAGTATCAATATTAGCGCATAGAGCCCCTCACCCCGACCCTCCTTCGTCCTTCGGACTACGGCGGGCAGGCCCTCTCCCCCTTGTCCGCCGAAGCTTTTGCGGAGGCGGATTCGGGGAGAGGGGGCGCAGGTGCCGTGCCAGCACGAATCGCCGCTACTTCAAATCGTCGATGCGGATCATTTCCGCGAGTTGATCCTTCGTCAGCGGCTTGGTCAGAAACTTGTTCGTGATCGCCTCGGCCATGATCTGATCGACGCCGACGATCTTGTCGGTCACGAGAGCCTCCTTCGGGATAAGGCCGCGCACCTTGTCGACGGCGCTTGCCGGCAGCTTGGCGAAGTCGGCGTAGATTTTCAACGCGTCGGGGCTTGAATACATCCAGTCGATCGTCTCGTTGTAGGCGGCGGCGAAGCGCTTGAGCACGTCCCTGCGGTTCGCAAGCGTCGTCACGTTGGTGAGGTTGACGCGGCCGGTGCGCGCGCGCAGCGCGACGACGTCGTTGCCGGACGCAATCACGCGGATCTGCCCGTCCGCCGCCTTGTCGAGCGCATAGGGCACGGCGCTCCAGCCGACGTCGACCTGGCCCGTCATGGTCTGCGTGATGGTCGACGCGAGGCTGCCGGTCGACACGGTTTTGACCTGCAGATGGTACTGGGCGATCAGCGCCAGCAGACCGGCATGGCTCGACGAGCCGGTCAGCGAGAAGCCAACCGACTTGCCGTTGAAGTCCTCGATCTTGCGGACCGGAGAAGCCGCCGGCACGAACCAGTACAGATCGGGCGAGCCGACGATCTCGCTGCCGATGATGCGGATCGGCGCGCCCTTGGCGTAGGTGCCGAACGTCGCGTAAGCGCCCGAGGCGGTCGCGAGGTCGACGCTACCGGCGATCAGCGCCTGAATCGATTCAGGCCCCGCCGATGTATAGAGGATTTCGAGCTTGAGGCCGTGCCTGGCAAAGATGCCGCCGCGCTGGCCGAGCTCAGGGATCCCGGCGTCCCACGCGCCGCGCTGCGGCACCGCGAGCTTGAGCACATCCTCAGCCATGGCAGGGGCGACGGCGCCGGCGAGCAGCCCGCACGCCAGCAGGATCGTGGTTAATCGTCGCATGTTGCTCCTCCCTATCGCTCGATCGACGAATGCGATCGTTGCGAATCAGCGTATCATGGGATCAGGCGTCTCGTTGCTGCGGAATCGGGACGCATGTTGGGGTTAACGCCGCACGATTCCTCGTCGGATGCATGACTGTATTGCGTTGCACAATTTTTATTGTTGCAGCGCGGTAGTTCCGCCGTAAACTGCGGCGGACCGATGAAGAGGAAGAATGGCACGATGACCGTGTCTTGGAAGACGAAGTATGGGCCGCGCCGCGTCCGACAGGATCCGCCGACGCTGCAGGAAGCGATCGCTGCCGCCAAGGGGCTGACCGACAGCCTGCAGGCGCAAGCCGAGATCGCCGCCTCGCTGATGGGACTGCCGGTCGAGACCGTGAAGCCCGAAGTCATGAAGGTCGCACACGACCGCATGCGCCCGAGCCGGACGATCGCGAGCGAGCGCGGCACCCGCCGCGCCGTGGTGGTCGAGCACCGCGTGACGCGGCGGCCGACGCGCAGCCCTTGAGCGCCGGCGGCATTCATTCCGATCATTAAGTGCGGCGCCGCCTCGTGCACGGCGGCGGTTGTGCGCGGCGCAATGAAGCAGGCCGCCAACGTGGTGATGCGTGTTTGCGCGCGTTAGGGTCCGCGCACTGCCGTTGAGTCGGGCCGCCGGCCAATCGCATCACGGCAGACGGGAGGAATGAACCATGAAACTTTCCATCGCCGCTCTGCTCGTCGCCGCGCCTATGCTGGCGAGCACGGCCGCGTTCGCGCAGGCGCTGAACGCGGACGACATGAAGTGGATCAACCAGTGCATCAGCGACAACAAGGGCGAGCCGGGCGGGACCCCGGAAATCGTGCGCAAGTACTGCATGTGCATGAACGAGAAGATGGACAAGAACGAGACCCAGTCGGTTACGACGTGGGAAAAGAGCCATCCGCAGGAACGGACGGCGTGCGACAAGGAAGCGGGCTGGAAGTAGCAGCCGACCGCTGCCGGCGCGCCCTGTTGATTATGGAGTTATGCGTATTGATGCGGGCGCCCGCGACCGCCAAAGTGGTGGTGCGGAGGGAGGGAACCGGCCCTTGAGTCGGCACAACGTCCGCCAGGCCGTTCGGCCCGTCGATCCCGAACGGCCTGTTCCCCCCTCAATCGCCTGATGTTTGTTATTTGAGCATGGATCGCTTCCGAAAACCGTTGCCCACGCCGATCAGCTCGGGGGCAGGCTTTCTCGGGATCATGCTTCAGGGCGACGCGCCCGCAACATTGCGACCGGGATAGGATCGAACAGGCTCGCGAGCGGCAGTTGCTCGATGCGCTTTGGCGCCGCACCGCCCTCGGCCGGCCAGAACGCGCCAAGCTCGACATGCCCTTGCCAGGCGTCCGGCCGCGGCCACGCGCGGCCGCCGTCCGTCAGCGCCGCAAAGTGGCGACCCACCACCACGATCACGGCATCCTCGCCGTGGCAGCGCGCAAACGCGATCGCATGGTCGCGATGCGCTCCCGCAACCGTCAGCGGCCGATAGTCGCCGCGGGCAAAGACCTCGGCGAGCGAGCCGCGAAAGGCGAGCAGCCGCCGCGTGAGCGCGAGCTTGATACGACCATCGGGCCAGCTTTCGGCGAGCGCGCCCATGTCGGCGGCGCCCGACAGCGCGGGCAGCGCATCCTCGCGCGCGGCAAAATCCACCGGCCGGCGGTTGTCGGGATCGACCAGGGAGAGGTCCCAGAATTCCGTGCCCTGGTAGAAATCGGGAACACCCGGCATGGCGATCTTGAGCGCAAGCTGCGACAGGGAATTCAGCGCGCCGATGCGCGCGGCGCGCCACGCGAATGCATCGAAGCTGCGGACAAAGTCGCGGTCGCCGAGGATGGCGGCAATGAAACCCGCAAGACCATCTTCATAAGGTCCATCCGGGTCGAGCCAGCTCGTCTCCTCCTTGCCTTCGCGCGCGGCCTTGCGCGCATAGGCCTGGAAGCGCTCGACGTCGCCCTCGAGCGGCCAGGCGCCGACCAGCGCCTGATAGAGCATGTATTCGTGCCCAGCCGACGGCGCGCGCCGCTCGCCGATATGGCGCACGAAGCGCGCATTCGCGGCGCGCCACTGCGCCACCGCGGCGGCCCAGTCGTCGGGGATTTCCGCAAGCGCGAGGATGCGCGCGCGGGCGTCCTCGCCGCGCTTGGTATCGTGGGTCGCGGTCGCGGTGAGACCGTCGGGCGACGACGCGAGGCGCTCCTGCATCAGCCGGTGAAACTCGTCGACCGGGAGCGCCGAGGCGGCCGGATTGCCGCCGACCTCGTTGAGCGCGATCAGCCGGTGGAAGCGATAGAAGGCCGTGTCCTCGAGCGACTTCGCCATCACGGGGCCGGTGAGCTGCTGCAGCTTGCGCACGAAGCGGCGCGCGCGCGCGCCGCTGTGGCCGGCACGGCCCGGCGCGACGAGATCGAGGGTGAGGAGTTCGCGCAGGAAATCAAACAGCCTGGCGTCGTCGTCGGGCGCATCCGCGCGCGCCGCCGCAATCACCCGCTCGATCACGGCCCGATCCGGCGCGCTTGCTCCGGCCGGCCCGACATAGGTGCGATAGACGGGGAATTGAACGATGCAGGCGGCGAGCGCGGCACGCAGCCGCGCGGCGGCAAAGTCGCGGGTCGCGGGATCGGCGGCGGCGATCCTGCCCGCCAGGTGACACAGCACGTTGAATTCGCTCGCCAGCAGCGTCTCGAGCACCTCGCGTTTGGCCGCGGCGAGGATTTGCGCGAAGCCTCGCTTACCCTCCCCTGCAGGGGGAGGGTCGCTCGCCGCAGCGAAGCGAAGGCGAGCGGGGTGGGGTGGCTGAGGCTGCGTCACCCCACCCCGGCGAGCTTCGCTCCATAGCCGATGCTTCGCATCGGCGTTCTTGGCTTCAAGAACGGCGGCCGCAGGCCGCCTATGCCCTCCCCCTGCAGGGGAGGGTGAAGGAGCGCCATCGCTGACATCGCGCCAGAGGCGGTCGAGCGCCGGCAGCCCGCGCGCATCGAGCAGCACCTGCGTGATGACGTTGAGCCATTCGTAACCGGTGGTGCCGGCGACGCCGGGAAACGGCGGCAGCCGCTCGCCCTCGCCGAGGATCTTTTCGATGTAGATGGGAAATGGGTCATCGGCCGCAGGCACGGTGCCTGCGCTCCCTCTCCCCGGAGGGGAGAGGGTCGGGG
>DATBZM010000137.1:0-6596 GCA_036513175.1 Xanthobacteraceae bacterium
CGGCCGCACGGAATGGCGCAGAGCGCATCCCATACCCGCCGCTGGAACGGTGTGCCGTGAATGTCGAGATCGAGGTCAAGCCCGCGTTCCGGCCTCTCGATGAAGCGGAGGATTTTCTCGAGATCTTCCGCCAGCTTCCGATCGTTCCGCGTCGGCGTGCTCTGCGGAAATCGCTCCGCCAGGTCGGCGGTCAGCTCGCCGCCTTCCGATCCGACGAGGATCGCGCAGATTCCATGCGAGCTGCGCGCGACCAGCACCGTTCCCAAGGCGCTCTCGCCGGTCGCGAAGAAAATCTCCCGCAATGGCGCATCGTGCCGGCTCGCGATGCGGAAGTCGTTCCGAGCAGGTTCGTTCGTGATGTTGAGGTCCATGGTCGTTGCTCCTCTGATGTCGTGATCATCAGGTTAGTCGTCACATCGCGATCGCTCACTCCGCTCCTTGCTTTGCAAGTCGGATTTATAATCGACGCAACAATCCGAGAAAAAAGGCCCGCGCGTTTACCGCGGGCCTTTTCGCTGTTGCGTCGCAGGACCGCGCGACGGTGTTCGTCAGGCGGCCTTCTTGAGAAGACCGAGCTGCATGAGGGCGGTGACGCCGTCGTCGAGGCCGACCTCTTCGACAATCTTGCCGTTCTGCAGGCGCAGGACCGTGATGCCGGTGAGTTTTCTTGCCGCCGCATCGAAGCGGCGGAATTATCGGTTCGACGGCAAGAAGCGGAGTGTCAGGCGCCGGAGATCAGCTCTTCTGCTCGAGACATCGCCGCGCCCGGTCTTTCTCGGAGGCGGTGGCGCCGGCGGATTGCGCCATTGCGGCCGCCTGGGCCAATCCGACCTGCGCCACATAGGCGCGCACCATTTCGCACGTGATGCCGGAATGCGACTCGTGCTCGCCGGAGACGTTGGCGTGATGAGCATCGTCGGCGTGATGCGCGAGGCTGGCGTGATGAGCAAAGTTGGCGTGATGAGCGGTGCGAGCCACGTCGTGGTAGTGGCCATGATGCGACTTTGCCATGGCCGGGCAGCAAGCGGCGAGCAAGCCGAGCGTCAACAACGCAACACTTTTCATTGTCTTGATTTCCCCCGTACGTCATCCCCTCGGTCACGATAGCAGAATTGAATCGCTACGCCGCGAGAATAGATCATTGTCCCCACGGAACTCCGTGCGTGACGTTGACTCTCCATGCGCAAAGGGTACTCGGCGGCCGAGTTCCACGATCGGAACACAAGCGCGTGCGATTCCGATCAGGCTTCGGTGCATTTGCCGCCGGCACAGGGTAGCAACGCGACGCAGAATTCCGTGCAAGCTTGTCCATTTCGCGGAGGCGAAAAAGCACTACGCTGCCTCGGCAGCAAAAGGGACAACCAAGATGACACGCTTGCTGGCTTGCCTCACTCTCGCATTGCTTGTATCGGCCACGACGCTGCACGCCCAGCAACGTCCGCCCAGAACGCCGGCGGAGGAAAGGGCAGACAGAAAATGCAACGACTTATGCACTCGGTCGGCGGAGCCTCATTGTTCTGCTCATTTGTCCGAGTGCGAGAAGAAACTAGACAGCTGTCTCAGGCAGTGTTTCGAGCGTGAAGGCGTTTCGGGCAGATAGGCTGTCGCGGCTTTAGCCGCCTCGCCTATGCCAGGTTGGATCGCGCGTCATCCAGCAGCTCGCGAATCTTGCGGCCGAGCTCCTGCTGCGTATAGGGCTTGTCGAGCAGGTGCACGCCGGGATCGAGCCGTCCGTGATGCACGATGGCGTTGCGGGTGTAGCCGGTGGTGAACAGCACCGGCAGGCCGGCGATCGTCTGGCTGATCTTGCTGGCGAGCTCGCGGCCGTTGAGGCCGCTGCCCAGCACCACGTCGGTGAACAAAAGATCGACGTGCGTCCCGGCCTCGATCAGCCGCAGCGCGTCCTCGGCGTTGCGCGCCTCCACCACCAGGTAGCCGAGATCCTCGAGCGCGGCGCGCGCGTAGTGGCGCACCGCTTCATTGTCCTCGACGACGAGCACGGTTTCGGCCGCGCCGGCGCGCGGCGCGGCCGCATCCGATGGCGGAAGCTCGGCCGGCACCGCGAGCACGGGTTCGACATTGACGAGCCGCGGCAGATAGATCTTCACCGTGGCGCCCTGGCCGACCTCGCTGTAGATGCGGATGTGCCCGCCCGACTGCTTGACGAAGCCGTGCACCATGGCGAGGCCCAGCCCGGAACCTTCGCCGCCCGCCTTGGTGGTGAAGAAGGGCTCGAACAGGCGCGGCAGAACGTCGGGCGGGATGCCGGTGCCGGTGTCGCTCACTGACAACAGCACGTACTGGCCGGCCTTGACGTCGCCGAAACGCGCCGCATAGGCCTCGTCGAGATAGGCATTCGCGGTCTCGATCGTCACGCGCCCGCCCGTCGGCATGGCGTCGCGCGCATTGACGACGAGGTTGATGACCACGTTCTCGAGCTGGTTGGCGTCGACCAGCGTCGGCCACAGGCCGCCGGCCAGCACGGTCTCGATCGCGATCGACTCGCCGACCGTGCGGCGCAACAGCTCGGACATGCCGGCGACCAGCCGGTTGAGGTCGGCCTGGGCGGGCGCGAGCGCCTGGCGCCGCGCGAAGGCAAGCAGGCGATGGGTGAGCTCGCTCGCGCTGCGCGCGCCCTGCAGCGCCATGTCGATCGGCCGCGCGAGGCGCGCCGCAAGCTCGCGGCCGCCGTCGGCGGCCCCGCTCAGCCGGCGCTTCATCGTATCGAGGTTGCCGATGATGATGGTGAGCATGTTGTTGAAGTCGTGCGCGATGCCGCCGGTGAGCTGGCCCACCGCCTCCATCTTGAGCGCCTGCACCAGGGTCGCCTCCGACTCGCGCCGCAGCCTGGTCTCGTGCTCGAGCTCGGCCGTGCGCTCGGCGAGCCGCTGCACGTAGTGCAGGGTCAGCCGGGCGAGGAATGCCGCGAGCGCAATGACGATCGCGAGCGCGCCGTTTGCGCCGATCACCAGCGCGGTGCGGATGCGATGCGCGGCGGCCTCGCGCGTCTCGAGCAATTGCGCTTCGGCGCGGGAAAATGCATCGACCCGGGCGCGCAGATCGTCCATCAGGTTCTTGCCGTCCCTGACCTTGACGAGGTCGGCGGCCTGCGCGCGCTGGCCCGCGGATTCGAGCGCCAGCATCTGCTGGTAGATGTCGAGCAGCGCCGTCATGTTGTCGTTGAGGCCGTCGATCGCCTTCTGCTGCGCCGGATTGTCCGCGGTGAGGCGGCGCAGCGCGCCGAGCGTGTCGGGCAACCGCCTGAGCGCCGTATTGTAGGGCGCGAGGAACGCCGCATCGTCCGTCAACAGGTAGCCGCGCATGCCGGTTTCGGCATTGAGCGCGGTGTTCATCAATTCGCGCGCCTGCTGGCGCACCTCGATCGTGTGCGCCACCCACTCCTCGGCGTCCTGCTCGCGGTAGGCCAGCACGACCACGGCGGCGCCGACGATGCACAACAAGAGGCAGCTCGCCATGAAGATGGCGATGCCGCGGCGGGTGAAACGGATGTCGTCGCCGTGTCGAAGTCGTGCAAGCTCGATGAAAGGCACCGGTCGATCCCTGCGGCAGGTCGGCGTCGCGCTCTTACGCCGTCGGATATTCCATGGTAGACGGCACGCCATCGGTTTCCTAGATCGAGTTCCATTCCTGCGGAAGCGGACACGATCTGGGTTTGCGCCTATCCTTGTCGGCGAGCCCGGTGTTCACCCCGGATCAAGTCCGGGGCAGACTTTCGCCGGGATATGCGCCAGCTGGACGCATCGCGCACATGCCCCGGATCCTGGTGGTCGAAGACGAGGCGCTGATCGCCATACTGGTGGCGGATTGGCTCGTCGAATTGGGCTGCGAGACGGCCGGACCGGTCCGCACCGTCGCGGAAGCCCTGGCGCTGGTCGGCGGCGGGGAGCTCGACGGCGCCATCCTCGACGTGAGCCTCGACGGCGACGACAGCTTCGCGGTCGCCGACGCGTTGCGCGCGCGCGGTGTCCCGTTCGCGTTCGCGACCGGTCACGGCGTCGGCAGCGTCGCCGAGCGCTTCAAGGATGCGCCGACGCTCGTCAAGCCGTTCGACTTCGCGCGGGTGCGGGAGGCGATTGCGGCCATGCTCGACCGCGGCGTGGCGGCGTCACGCTCCGCCAGCTAGAGCGTGTTCCGTTCCTGCGGAATCGGAACACGCTCTAGCCTTCTTTATCTGGCGCATGTGCTGGTCGGCGAACCGGCGTCCACCCCGGATCAGGTCCGGGGCAGGCTTTCGCCGGAACATGCGCTAATCGCCGCCCGCGACCCGCGCCAGCAATCGCTTCGCGCGCGCGAGATGCGGGCGGTCATACATCACGCCGCCGATGCCGATCGTGCCGGCGCCGGGCGCCGCCGCGAAGGCCGCGACGATCGCCTTGGCGCGGGCGATCGCCTCGGGCTTGGGCGTGAACACCTCGTTGATGATCGCGACCTGTGCGGGATGGATCGCCATTTTTGCGGAAAACCCGTCGCGCCGCGCGTCTTCGCATTCGCGCCGCAGCCCCGCATCGTTGCGGAAGTCGACATAGACGGTGTCGATCGCCGGAATTTGCGCATTGGCGGCGCCGGCGAGGCAGAGCACGCGGGCGAGCCGGTAGGGATCGAGGAAATGGCCGTCGGCGTCGCGGTTCGCCTCGGCGCCGAGCTCGGCCGAGAGGTCCTCGGCGCCCCAGGTCAGGCCGGTGAGCCGCGCGCTCGATCCGCGATAGGTCCCGGCGAGAAACAGCGCCTGCGCGGTCTCGGTGGCGAGCGCAATGATCTTGACGCAGCCGTCGTCGAGCCCGGCGATCGCCTCGCGCGCCGCGATCTTCGCGTCCGCATGCGTGACGGCAGCGCCGCCCTCCGCCTTGGGCAGCAGGATGGCGTCGGGCCGCGCCGGCACCACGGCATCGAGATCGTCGTCGATCAGGCCGGTCGCGATCGCGTTGACGCGCACGATCAGGCGTGGGCGCGCCGCCTGGCCGATCGTCTCCTTGAGGAACTCAGCCGCGAGCTTGCGCGCCTCGTCCTTGCGCTCGGGCGCGATCGAGTCCTCGAGGTCGACGATGAGCGCGTCGGCGCCGCTCGCCATCGCCTTGTCGAGCTTCCTGCCGCCGTCGGCGGGCACGAACAGGTACGAGCGCATCGCTATTTCGGCCGCATGCGCATGAACGCATTGCGCTTGCACTCGGCGACGAGCTTGTTGTCCTGGTTGTAGGCGCGATGGTGGAACTCGACGATGCCGGCGCCCGGCCGCGATTTCGACTCGCGCTTGCCGAGAACCTCGGTGGTGCAATGGACCGTGTCGCCCTCGAACAGCGGGTGGGGGAATTTGACGTCCGTCATGCCGAGATTGGCGATGGTGGTGCCGACCGTCATGTCGGAGACCTGGATGCCGATCATCAGCCCGAGGGTGAACAGCGAATTCATCAGCGGCTGGCCCCACTCGGTCTCCTGCTCGCAGAAGTGCCGGTCGATGTGCAGCGGCTGCGGATTGAGCGTCATGTTGGAGAACAACATGTTGTCCATCTGCGTCACCGTGCGGCTGTAGCGGTGCTCGGTGAGCTCGCCCACGACGAAATCCTCGAAATAGAGCCCGCCGCGCTTGTGGCGGACCGCAGTTGCACTCGACATTGTCTTCCTCCGTTCGGGAGAGGCTGCCGCAAATCTTAACGTTTCGTTTACCATAAATGCCGACGATGCGAACCCACCGTGCGCGGCGGCGTGCCCGCCGGACAGGCATTAGATGATCGTCGACAGCATCGGGAGCACGGGCGCGGCCATCGTCGGTGCGATCCGCAACGCGGCGCAGGCGACCGGCGCCAACTTCCAGTACCTCCTGGCGACCGCCAAGGTCGAGTCCGCCTTCAATGCGACCGCCACGGTGTCGACGTCCTCGGCCAAGGGCCTCTTCCAGTTCATCGAGCAGACCTGGCTTGCGACGGTCAAGCAGGCGGGCCCTGCGCTCGGCTACGGCCGCTATGCCGAGGCGATCACGCAGACGCCGTCCGGCAACTACGCGGTGACCGATCCGGCGATGCGGCGCGAGGTCCTCGCCTTGCGCGACGACCCCGCCGCCAACGCCGCGATGGCCGGCGCCTTCACGCAGCAGAACGCCGCGCTGCTGACCCAGCGCATCGGCCGCACCCCGACCGAGGGCGAGCTCTACATCGCGCATTTCCTCGGCGCCGGCGGCGGCGCGCAGCTCATCAATCTGGCGCAGCAGAATCCGGGCGCGACCGCGGCGAGCGCGTTTCCCAATGCCGCCAAGGCTAATCCCTCGATCTTCTACGATCGCCAGGGGCATGCGCGCAGCGCCGCCGAGGTCTATCATGTGCTCGTCGCGCGCTACGACGTGGCGCGCGCGGCGCCGGGTATTTCCGCGACCGCGGCCGCGGCGCCGCCCGCAAGCGTCGCGGCTCCGCTAGCGGCGACGCGGGGGGGCCCGGCCGCGCCTCCGGCGGTGACGGTCGCCTTGCCGGCGGTTGCCACGGTGCTCGGGCCGGGAGCCGAGCCGCAACCGGTGTTTCACAGCCTGTTCAGCGATACGCCGCGCAAGCCGGTGCCGAGCCTCGTGCAGGACCTGTGGACCTCGAACC
>DATBZM010000138.1:0-27340 GCA_036513175.1 Xanthobacteraceae bacterium
ATGAGACAGGGCGAGTAGCGAATAGGGGAGCCCTTCTATTCGCTATTCGCCATTCGCTATTCGCGTCCCGCCGCGGCGTTGCGCCGCCTCAAGCGAACGTGACGCGCCCCTGGCCGGGCCGGCCCGAGATTGCCACATTGACCCGAAAGAGGTACCGATCGGACCAGCCGATCGACCAACACCAAGGGGATTTCCGTTGCGTATCACCCGCCGCAAATTGCTGCTCGCCACCTCGACTTTCGCGCTTGCCGCCGCGCTCGCGGGCGGCGGCCTCGAGCTGCTCGCGCAAAGCCCTGGCGCGCTCGCCCAGTCGGCGGCCGAGGCCGACCTGATGCAGCCCGGTCCGCTGGGCGAAGAGGTGATGGGGGACGACAAGGCCCCGGTCACCATCATCGAATACGCCTCGATGACCTGCCCGCATTGCGCGCACTTCGCGCTCAACACCTTCCCGGATATCAAGTCGAAGTATATAGATACCGGCAAGGTTCGCTTTATCTTCCGCGAATTCCCGTTCGACCCGGTCGCGGCCGGTGCCTTCATGCTGGCGCGCTGTGCCGGCAAGGACAAATTCTTCCCCCTGGTCGACCTGCTTTTCCGCACCCAGCAGACCTGGGCGGTGGAAAAGCCGCTCGAGCCGTTGCTCGCGACCGTCAAGCAGGCAGGCTTCACCGAGGAAAGCTTCAAGGCCTGCTTGGCGAATCAAAAGGTGCTCGACGGTGTCGAATGGGTGCGCAACCGCGCTGCCGACAAGTTCAAGGTCGACTCGACGCCCACGTTCTTCATCAATGGCCAAGTGTACAAGGGTGCCATGTCGTTTGAGGACATGCAGAAGATCATCGACCCGCTTGTGAAGGCCTGACAAGGACTTAAGGCTATTCACCGAACGGCCGTGGGTGATTTTTCCACGGCTATTTTTTAGCCAAGACGGGCAAGGAAGCGCTGGAAAACACCCGCGCGCGGGTTGCCGGAATCTGCGCCGCTGATCATGGTGCGGTTGATGCGCTACCCCGCCTACCCCACCCGGCCCGGCTCGTGGACCCGGGCTCTGGACAAACCGACCGTTGCGCGCCCACCCTCATGCGGGTGATTCGTATGCGCGCCCAGAGGCTTATGCGTTCATGAAACTGACAAAGCTGCGTCTTCTCGGCTTCAAGTCGTTCGTCGAGTCGACCGATTTCCTGATCGAGCCGGGGCTCACCGGCGTGGTCGGGCCGAACGGCTGCGGCAAGTCGAACCTGGTCGAGGCGCTGCGCTGGGTGATGGGCGAGACCTCGCACAAATCCATGCGCGCCGCCGACATGGACGACGTGATCTTCTCCGGCAACACGGGCCGGCCGCCGCGCAACACCGCCGAAGTCGCAATGGCGATCGACAACACCGATCGCAGCGCGCCCGCCCAGTTCAACGGCGAAGAATCGCTCGAGGTCTCGCGCCGGATCGAGCGCGAGAAGGGCTCGACCTACCGGGTCAACGGCCGCGAGGTGCGCGCGCGCGACGTGCAGATCCTGTTCGCCGACGCCTCGACCGGGGCGCGCTCGCCCGCGCTCGTGCACCAGGGCCGCATCGGCGAGATCATCCAGGCAAAGCCCGAGCAGCGCCGGCGCGTGCTCGAGGAGGCAGCCGGCATCTCCGGCCTGCATGCGCGCCGCCACGAGGCGGAGCTGCGCCTGCGCGCCGCCGAGCAGAACCTCGCCCGCCTCGACGACGTGATCGGCCAGCTCGCCGGCCAGATGGATGCGCTCAAGCGCCAGTCGCGCCAGGCGGTGCGCTATCGCGCGCTGTCGCAGCAGATCCGCAAGGCCGAGGCGATGCTGCACCATCTGCGCTTCGTCAATGCGACGACCGAGGTGGCGGACGCCGAGCACGCCAAGGACGTGAGCATCCGCGTCGTCGCCGAGCGCACCGGCGCGCAGGCGCACGCCGCCACGCTGCAGGCGCTCGCGGCCGCGGCGCTGCCGGCGCTGCGCGACGCGGAGGCGAAGGCGGCGGCGGCACTGCAGCGCCTCGTCATCGCGCGCGAGACGCTCGACCGCGAGGAGGCGCGCGCCAAGGAGCGCATGGCCGAGCTCGACCGGCGCATCGTGCAGCTCGACGAGGACATCGCCCGCGAGAAGAAGCTCGCCGCCGACGCGGAAGGCGTGATCGCCCGCCTGCGTGCCGAGCAGGACGGGCTCGAGCGCGAGGCCGCGGCCGCCGCGGAACGCCGCGCCGGCGTCGAGACGCGCGTCGCCGCCGCCGACACCCAGGTCGCGGCGACCGAGCAGACCTTCGACCACATCACCACGGCGCTCGCCGACCTCACGGCGCGCCGCCATGAGCTCGAGAATGCGGCGCGCGGTCACGCCGATCGCCGCGCCCGCATCGACAGCGAGCTTGCCGGCGTCACCGCCGAATTCGAGCGGGTGGCGGCGGAAGCGGCCGCGACCGTCGACCTGGCGGGGCTCGCCGCCGCGGCGGCGACCGCGCAGGCCGCAATCGGCGAAGCCGAGGCGGTCACGCTGCGTGCCGAGGCCGCCCATTCGGGCGCGCGCCAGGCGCTCGACGTGGCACGCCAGCCGCTGGTCGAGGCGGAGCGGCGCGCCCACCGGCTCGAGACCGAGGCGAAGACGCTCGCCAAGGTGCTGCACGTCGACGCAAAAAACCTGTGGCCGCCGGTGATCGACCAGGTCGTGGTGGCAAAGGGCTTCGAGACCGCGCTCGGCGCGGCGCTCGGCGACGATCTCGACGCGCCGATCGAGCCGAACGCGCCCATGCACTGGGGCGGCGCTGCCGGGGACGGCGATCCGGCGCTGCCGGAGGGCGTCGAGCCGCTCACCGCCCATGTCACGGCGCCGAACGAGCTCGCGCGCCGGCTCGCCCAGATCGGCATCGTTGCGGCGCGCGCCGACGGTGCGCGCCTGGTGGCGCAGCTCAAGCCGGGTCAGCGGCTCGTGTCGCGCGAGGGCGATCTGTGGCGCTGGGACGGCTTCGCGGTCGCGGCCAATGCGCCGACGAGCGCGGCGCGCCGGCTCGCCGAGCGCAACCGGCTCGCCGACGTCGAGGCCGAGCTGAAAGTCGCGCGCGCCGACGTCGAGACGCGCAAGGCGGTGGTGACGCAGGCGCAGGCCGAGGTCGCGACGACCTCCGAGGCGGAATCGACCGCGCACGCGCGCCGGCGCGACCTGCAGCGCGAGGCGGACGCGGCGCGCGACCGCCATGTCGCGGCCGAGCGCGAGCTCGCCCGCATCACGGCGCGCCATTCGGCGCTGGCGGAAGCGACGACGCGGCTCGCTGCCGGGCAGGCAGAGGCGCAGGCCGCCCATGACGAGGCGCAGGCGGCGCTGGCGGCGCTCGCGCCGAGCGATGCGATCGAGGCGGAGCTCGGCCAGGTGCGCGCGCGGCTCACCGACGAACGCGCGCGGCTTGCCGAAGTGCGCGCCGAGGCGCAGGCGCTCGCGCGCGAGGTCGAGCTCGCCGAGCGGCGCCTCTCAGCCATCCGCTCCGAGAGCTCCGCCTGGAACGAGCGGCGCCAGAGCGCGGCCGCGCAGATCGAGACGCTGCAGGCGCGCCAGACCGAGACCCGCGCCGAGCGCGCGGGCCTGCAGGATGCGCCGCAGGCCTTTGCCGACCAGCGCCGTAGCTTGATCACCGAGATCCAGGGCGCCGAGGCGAACCGCCGTGCCGCTGCCGACGAGCTGGCGCGCGGCGAGAATGCGCTCGCCGAGGCCGACAAGGCCGCGCGCGCCGCACTCGAGGCCATGGGCACCGCGCGCGAGGACGCCGCCCGTGCCGAGGAACGCCACGAGGGCGCGAAACGCCGTCTCGCCGACGTCGCGCACGAGATTCGCGACATGCTCGAGGTCGAGCCCGCCGAGGTCGCGGCGCTCGCCGGCATCGAGGCCGGCGCCACGCTGCCTGACGTGACCGAGATCGAGGCCGAGCTGGAGCGGCTGCGCCGCAGCCGGGAGAACATCGGCGCCGTCAACCTGCGCGCCGAGGAGGAGCTGCGCGAGGTCGAGGCCCAGCACGGCTCGCTCGCGAGCGAGCGCGAGGATCTCGGCGAGGCGATCAAGCGCCTGCGCCAGGGCATCCTCAGCCTCAATAAGGAGGCGCGCGAACGGCTGCTCGCCTCGTTCGAGGTGGTGTCGACCCACTTCAAGCGCCTGTTCACCGAGCTGTTCGGCGGCGGCACTGCCGAGCTGCAGCTCGTCGAGCACGAGGACCCGCTCGAAGCCGGCCTCGACATCCTGGCTAAGCCGCCCGGCAAGAAGCCCGCGACCCTGTCGCTGCTCTCCGGTGGCGAGCAGGCGCTGACCGCGCTGGCGCTGATCTTCGCCGTGTTCCTCACCAACCCGGCGCCGATCTGCGTGCTCGACGAGGTCGACGCGCCGCTCGACGATCACAACGTCGATCGCTTCTGCGACCTGCTCGACGAGATGACGCGATCGACCGACACGCGCTTCGTCATCATCACGCACAACCCGATCACCATGGCGCGCATGAACCGCCTGTTCGGCGTCACCATGGCGGAACGCGGCGTGTCGCAACTCGTCTCGGTCGACCTCGAAAGCGCCGTGAAGATCCGCGACCAGCAAGTGGCGTAAGAATTCCACCTCATGGCCGGGCTATACACTTGTCCCGGCCATCCGCGTCTTTCATGCTGAGTCATCGATAAGACGTGGATGCCCGGGACGCCGTTCTTCGAACGGCTACGCCCGGCCAGGACGATGGCATGCCAACAAGCGTCCCACCGGACCTGCAAGCTGCGCTGAACGATCTCGCGCAAGGCAAGTCGCGGCGCGAGCTCATGCAACGCGCCGAGGCGATCTCGCAACGCTATCGCTCAGGCGCGCCATCGCGCGAGGCGATCCGCAGCGCAGACGATGCCCTCGCGTATGCATACACGCGTCTGCCCGCGACATATGCGGCGACGAGCTGTGCCCTCGCGACTCTACACCTGACCCGCCTCGATTTCGGCCCGCGCTCGCTGATCGATGCGGGCGCCGGCCCCGGCACCGCGGCCTTCGCCGCAGCCGGGCAGTTCGCGGCGCTGGGCACCATCCGGCTGGTCGACAACCATGCGCATTTGCGCGCGCTCGGGCGCGCCCTTATGGCACGGAGCACGGCCGCTCCGTTGCGCGAGGCGACATATGACGAGGGCGATCTGGCCGATTCGGCCAAGGGGACCGCCGCCGACCTCGTGATCGCGAGCTACGCGGTCGGCGAGCTTCCGCCTGGCGCCTTCCTGCGCGCCGTCGAGTCCCTGTGGGCGGCGACGCGCGATACCCTCGTCGTCGTCGAGCCCGGCACGCCGGCCGGATTCGCGCGCATCCGCGCGCTGCGCGCGCATCTGATCGCGCAGGGCGCGCATGCGATCGTGCCCTGCCCGCACGACCATCCCTGCCCGATCGTCGACCCCGACTGGTGCCATTTTTCGCAGCGCCTGCCCCGTTCGCGCGATCACCGCCAGGTCAAAGGGGCGACGCTGTCGTTCGAGGACGAGAAGTTCTCCTATGTGGCGCTCGCACGGGAGCCGCGGCCGGCGGTGGGCGCGCGCGTGCTGGCGCATCCGCGCGTCAGCAAAGGGAGCGTCAGCGCCAAGCTCTGCACGCCGGCGGGAATCGTCACCGCAACGGCGAGCCGGCGCGAGCGAGCGCGCTACGCGGCAGCAAAGCGCTGGCGATGGGGCGATTGGGTTGCCTGGCCGCAGACGCCGCCGTGACGCCGCCCATGGTTGAATTTCCCAGGCAATCTAATAGGTTGGTGGCGAGGCGGGCGCACCGCGGCGATCTCCGTGCTTGCCCTGGTTCCGTCCGCTAGCATGCCGCATTAGATTGACCGCGAGCCCCATCATGCGACGCGATTCCGCGTCGCGGCTGCCGTCCCCGAAGGAGTGCCGCAATGTCAACGACAGGCTGGATCGTCATTGCCGTGATCGTCGTTCTCGTGATCTGGGTGATCATGAACTACAACTCGCTGGTCGCGATGCGCCAGCGGGTCAACCAGGCCTTCGCGGATGTCGACGTGCAGCTCAAGCAGCGCCACGATCTCATCCCCAACCTGGTCGAGACCGTGAAGGGATACGCGGCGCACGAGCGCGGCACGCTCGAGGCCGTCATCAAGGCGCGCAATTCGGCGGTGGCGGCAGCGGGCCAAGGGCCCGCCGCGCAGGGCGCCGCCGAAAACATGCTCTCGGGCGCGTTGCGCCAGCTGTTCGCGCTGTCGGAGAGCTATCCCGACCTCAAGGCCAACGCGAACTTCCAGCAGCTGCAGGCGGAGCTGACCGACATCGAGAACAAGATCGCGGCGTCGCGCCGCTTCTTCAACAATGCGGTGAGCGAGTACAACACCAGCATCCAGGTATTCCCGGCCGCGCTGTTCGCCGGCATGTTCGGCTTCACGCAACGCACGTTCTTCGACCTCGGCGACGACCGCAAGACGGTCGAGGTCGCGCCGCAGGTGAAGTTCTGACGCCGACCAACGCGTCCCGGGCGCAGCGCACCGCGCCCGGGATACGCAGCGAGGTGTAGGCTTCATGGCCTCCTACGGACTTTATACCCATATCCAATCCAACAAGCGGCGCTCGATCGCGCTGCTCGCCGGGCTTTTTTTCCTCATCTATCTGCTCGTCTTCGCCGGGGCGCTCGTCGCCGAGGCGCTGTCATATCAGGCCTCGCTCGACTACCTGTTGCGCCGCGCCTGGCAGGATCTGCTCGTCGCGGCGCCGTGGGCGACCGTCGGGACGATCGTGTGGATCGTCATTGCCTACTACTTCCACCAGTCGATGATCGACGCCGTCACGGGCGCCCGCGAGGTCACCCGACAGGAGCAGCCGCGGCTCTATAATCTTCTGGAAAACCTGTGCATCTCGCGCGGCATCACGATGCCGAAGCTGCAGGTGATGGACAGCGACGCGCTCAATGCGTTCTCGACCGGCATGAACGAGAAGCAGTATTCCGTCACCGTCACGTCCGCCCTGCTCGCCCATCTCGACGACCCCGAGATCGAGGCGGTGCTCGGCCACGAGTTGACCCATATCCGCAACGGCGACGTGCGCATGATGGTGGTCGCCGTGATCATCGCGGGCGTGATCGGCTTCTTCGCCGAGCTCTTGTTTCGCCTGTGGTTCAACACCGGCCTCGGCTTCGGCGGCGGCCGTTCGCGCAGCGACGGTGATCGCGGCAAGGGCGGCAACATGATCGCGATCCTGATCGCGGTCGCGCTGGTGGCGATCGCCTGGCTGCTTTCAGTCGTGATCCGCTTCGCGCTGTCGCGCGAGCGAGAATACCTCGCCGATGCGGGCTCGGTCGAGCTGACGAAGAACCCGGACGCGATGATCTCGGCGCTGCGCAAGATCGAGGGGCGTGGCGAGTTGCCGGGCGCGACCTCGGCCGTCATGGAAATGTGCGTCGACAATCCGCGCGAGGAATTTGCCGACGTGTTCGACACCCACCCATCGGTCGAGAAGCGCATCGAAGCGCTGATCAAGGTCGCGGGCGGTCACGACCCGGGGCCGATCGCGCTCGACGCGGCGGCCCAAGCCGGCGAGCCCGTGCCCGAAGGGCCATGGGGCGCCGCCGCGGGCGGCGGCGCGGAACAAGCGTCGGTGCCGACGCCCGGCGTCCCGCCGCCAGGCAGCCAACCTTTCCTGCCCGAGCTGCCACCAGTCCGGCTCGGCGGCAACGCGCCCGGCCCTGAAAATCCCGGCGCAGATGGACCGTGGGGGCCGCATAACCAAGGATGATCCCAAAAAGACCTGCCCCGTATCAAGTAAGGGGTGGGTCTTCGGGAACGGTCATGCAGCCAAAGAGCGCTTCCGTGCGGGCCGGCGGTAGCGGCGTCCGCCATGGCCAACGCCAGCAGATTCCGCGGCCCACCGGAACATATCCACAGGCTCGGCACGCCTGCCGCACGGTACATTCGCTAAACGCTGTAAGCCGACGCGCGAATGGAATAATGCTGTTATTCGGTCATGTTTCTGCCGTATGGGGCCGTGCGTCCTAGCTGACGTCACGAATCGGGGAAGGAACTTCGATGTCCAAGCCAGCAGTCATCATCGTGGGGGCCGACAAGGGCGGCGTTGGTAAGACGACGGTCACGCGCACGCTGCTCGACTACTTCAGCGCACGGAAGATTGCGATCCGTGCCTTCGACACCGAGGCGCCGAAAGGCACGCTCAAACGTTTTCACCCGGACGTCACCGATGTGGTCGACGTGACGAAGATCCCCGACCAGATGCAGATCTTCGACACCATGAGCGAGTCGGCCGTGACCATGATCGACGTGCGCGCCGGACTGCTCTCGCCGACGCTCAACGCGCTGCGCGACATCGGCTTCCTCGACGCGGCGCGCAAGGGGCAGATCACCTTCTCGGTGTTCCACATTCTCGGCCCTTCGGTCGCTTCCCTCGACGAGATCGCCGATACCGCCGAGCACATGACCGACGCCAAATACTTCCTGGTGAAGAACTTCATCAACAACACGCATTTCTTCGAATGGGACCAGGCGACCTACAATTCCTACTTCAAGCGCATCAAGGACGCGATCGAGGTGACCATCCCCAAGCTCAACGAGATGGCCTGCGAGCAGGTCGAGCTTGCCTCCGTTCCGTATCTCTCCTTCATCGCCAACAAGGGGGCGAACGGCGAGGCCGCCGCCTATTCGTTCGTGCTGCGCGGCTATGTGCGCCACTGGCTCGGCCACGTGTGGGCCGAATACGACCGCATCAGGCTCGTCGACATCGTCAGCCCGAAGGATCAGGTGCGCATGCAGGCGAGCCGCTGAACGTGAGCTGACGCGGGCCGGGCGCGCCCGCCGGCTCGGCGGCCGGGTCGGCGGCCGCCGCCCAGTCCTTGAGAGTCGCATGAGCCGACCGACCCATGTCTATATCGTCGCTTCACCTCGGCCGCGCACCGGCAAGACGCTGCTCGCGCGTGCGTTGACCGAATTCTATCGCACCGATGGACGGCCGGTCGGCGCGTTCGATCTCGATACATTCGACGGAACGCTGGCGCAGTTCCTGCCAAGCTTCACCGTGCGCGCCGACATCGCCGACACGCGCGGGCAGGTCGCGTTGTTCGACGATCTGATCGTCGCCAACGAGAAGCCGAAGGTGGTCGACGTCAGCGCCCATGCCTTCGAGCCATTCTTCAAGGTCATTGAGCAGATCGGCTTTGCCACCGAGGCGCCGCTGCAGTCGGTCGATCCCGTCATCCTGTTCGCGACCGGTGCCGACGCGCAGTCCGCCAAGGCTTATGCGCGGCTGCGCGAGCGCTTCCCTGGCTTCACGCTCACGCCGGTCTACAATGACGGCATCGTGCGCGGGCACAACCTGCGCGACGATTTTCCCGCCACCAGCGCGACGGCGCTGCCGCTGCGGATCCCGGCGCTCTCGCCCACGCTGCGCGCGATCGTCGATGTGCCGCCGTTCTCGTTCAGCGAATTCCGCCGCCGACCGCCGGCGGACATGCGCGAGCCTCTGGGCGGCGAGCTCAATTCCTGGCTCAGGCGGGTCTATCTGCAATTCCGCGAGATGGAGCTGCGGCTGCTGCTCTCCAACCTGCGCGGCAGCCTCAAGACGTCGCCACCCGAGCAGCCGCTCGACGAGGCGCGGCCGCCAGCGTAGCGCTGGTCGGCACGGCACCACCCCACACCTCCATCATGATTCCCCATCCAGACACCTTCCGCGGGCGTATCCGGATAGGGCGTTGCAATAGCTGTGGATAACTCTGGGGATAACTCGACTCTCCACCAAACCACACCTTCACATTGGACAATCATGCTTGGGACATCCCGGCGCGCCGATGGCTCGCCTACGTGTCGTGCGTGGCACACACCCGTTGGGTCCCAATTCAAGTCGATCAGTGGAGGGCTAAGATGGCAGTGGCGGAAGGAACCGAAACCACCCCGAGGACGTGCGAACCAAACGTCGTCTATATCGGCGAAGGCGTAACGTTCAAAGGCGAGCTCTCGGCGCCCGAGCTCGTCGTCATCGATGGCGCGGTCGAGGGCGAGGTGCGCGCCCGCTGCGCCCGGGTCGGCGCGACCGGCTCGCTCAAGGGCAGCGTGATCGTGACCGACGCCGACATCCAGGGCTCGGTGAGCGACCGGCTGGAGGTCAAGCAGCTCCTGATCGTGCGCTCGACCGGGCACGTCGAGGCTGAGATCTCCTACGGCGAGCTGCAGATCGAGAAAGGCGCGATCATCTCCGGCGCGCTCACGTCGACCGACCTGCGCTCGGCCAACAGCGATCAGCCGCAGAACAAGGCGAAGCGCACCGGGCCGCCGACGCTGGAGCTCAAGCGCGGGTCGACGACGAACAACACGCCGATGGCTTAAGCGCGCCGACGGCGCACGCGCTTGCCGCCACAGAGACGATCGGGCGCCGGCCAACCGGCGCCCGCGGATGCTGGTGTATGTCCTTAATCGGCGAACCCGTGCCCACACCGGATCAAGTCCGGGACAGGCATTTGCTGGGACATGCGCTCAATGTCCCTCGAACGTCACCAGCGTGCGCACCGGCACATCGAGGCGGCGGATCTTGTCGGCACCGCCGAGCTCCGGCAAATCGATGATGAAGCAGGCCGCGAGCACCTCGGCGCCCATCTGGCGCAGCAGCTTGACGGCGCCCTCCGCGGTGCCGCCGGTCGCGATCAGGTCGTCGACCAGGATCACCCGCTCGCCCTTGGCGACCGCGTCCTCGTGGATCTCCATCTCGTCGAGGCCGTACTCGAGCGAATAGGCGATCGAGACGCGCTTATGCGGCAGCTTGCCCTTCTTGCGGATCGGCACGAAGCCGGCCGAGACTTGGTGGGCGACGGCGCCGCCGAGAATGAAGCCGCGTGCCTCCATGCCGGCGACCTTGTCGATCTTCGAGCCGGCCCAGGGCTGCACCAGCTCGTCGACCGCGCGGCGGAAGGCGCGCGCGTCGCCGAGCAAGGTCGTGATATCGCGGAACATGATCCCGGGCTTGGGATAGTCCGGAATGGTGCGGATCGCGGCCTTGAGGTCGTTTTCGAGAACGGTGGTCACCATGGATCGGCTCGTGAAAGAGGGGAACGGGAGGGGCGGGACGCTGCGGCACGGCGCACTTTGGCGAACGGAACGCGCGATCGCAACCATGAATGAGCGCCGATCCCCTCACGGGTGCGCCATGATCGCGCGCATGACGTATCGCGTGCCTTCGGCGGTCACGACGGCGACCGGGCAGCCGCAGCCCGCCTCGGCTTGATGCGAGCGCTACTTGACGGCTTCACGCAGGAAGCTTTCGTCGACGAACTTGGAGCGATCGAAAGCCGCGTCCGCCGGCACGAGTCCTGCCGCCTTCACGTTCGCGAACACGCGCCGGAGGCTCGCGTCGGTGAGCGTGAGGTCGCGCGCGAGCACGTCCATGCGCGCGGTGTCCGCGAGCGCGCGCCGCGCATAGGCGGGCGTGGTGCGAAGCTCCTTTGCGCCGAGCGCGGACGACTCGTCGGGGTGCGCGAACATGTAATCGGTGCCGCGCCGCAGCGCGCGCAGGAAGCCGACCAGCGCGGCGCGATGCGCCCGCGCCCAGCTTTCGTCCACCACGACGGAGGTGAACTGATAGTCGGGCACGAGCTTGGCGATCGGACCGAGGTCGGAGAAGCCGGCCGCATCGGCCTCGTAGCTCAGCGGATAGGGCTGCAGCCCGGCGTCGATCTTGCGCTCGCGCAGGAGCCGCGCCCGGGTCGGCGAGCCGCCGACCGCCTCGACCTTCACGTCAGCGAGCGCGAAGCCGCCGGCCTGGGCAATGTCGGCGACGAAGAAGGTCGTGCCCTCCTTCATCGACACGACGCCGATGGTCTTGCCCTTGAGATCGGCGAGCGACTTGATCTCCGCCTGCGCGATGATGTAGTGCGGCGGCCGCTGGGCAGTCCCGGCGATCACGCGCAGCGGGCCGCCCCGGTAGGCTTCGGCAATCAGGTTCTCGATGGAATTGATGCCGATCTGCTTCGTGCCGGCGCGCAGATCCTCGGAAATCCTGTCGGACCCGTCGTAGACCTCGATCTCGACGTCGAGACCCTCTTGCTTGAAGAAGCCGCGGTCGATCGCGGTCCAGGCCGGCAGATAGAAGATCGTGCGCGACACGACGCCGACATGCAGCGTCGTCTCGGCCCGCGACGGCGATGTGACGAGGAGCAGCGCGAGCGCGGCGATCGGGATCAACTTCATCGAGATGCTCCGTAGCCCGGATGAGCGAAGCGCAATCCGGGATTGATACGCGCGCGGAAGCGCCGACCCGCATTTCGCTTTGCTCAATGCGGGCTACTTGTCAGCGGATGCCGCCCCTGGTCGTCACATCTCCGGTATAGCTTTCGAAGCGCTTGCGCAGGTCGGCGAGCCGGACCGGATCGGTCACGATGTCGGCGAGATCGTTGGCGACGCGATAGTCGAAGACGGGCTTCAACCCGAACGGCGGCGGCACGTCGGTGCGCGCCGACCAGGTGCCGATCCGGCCCTGCGCCTCGCGCCCCATGTACCATTGCAGCCAGAGCCTCGCGGCATTCGGATGCGGCGCGTCCTTGAAGATCGCGCCGAGCTGGCCCCAGATCGGCAGCGGATCGCTCGTCGGGAACGCCACCTCGATCGGCTTGCCCTCCGCCTTCTCCTCCATCGTGTGGTGCAGCATCATGTCGAAGGTGGCGGCGCTCTCGCCCGACGCGACGCTGCGGACCACACCGAGATGACCCTGGATGAACTTCGGCTGCTGCGCCATGTAGCGGTCCATGAACGGCCAGCCATACGTCTTGACGATGGTATGGAACGCAAACAGCGTCGCGTCGTCGTCGTGCGGATAGGCGGTGATGAGCTTGCCGCGGAAGGCCGGCTTGAGGAAATCGACCGCCGAGCGTGGCACGTCGGCGGCCGCTACCTGCTGCGTATTGTAGGAGGGCGCAATCGCGAACACCGCGATCGGCGTGAAGGCGCCGTCGGCGTCGCGGAAACGTCGATCGAGCGCTTCGTATCCGTCGAACCGGAACGGCAGCAGCACGCCTTCGCGCTTCCAGCGGAAGAATTCCTGCACGGCCTGGAATGTGACGAAATCGACGTCGAGCTTCTTCGCGGCGATCTGCTTGTCGATCGCCGGCGCGAGGCCGCCCGCGTAGCCGCCGGTCAGCGTCACCCTGAGGCCGGGAAATCTCGCTTCGAACTCCTTGATCCAGGGCTCATAGAGGCGCGCCGGACCGCCGCCGACGATGTGCAGCGCGCCTTCGGGCTTCGCCTTGGCATAGAGCTCGTCGAGCGTCTCCGCGCGGACGACCGATGGTCGGCCCGTCACGGCGGCTGCCACGAGAAGCGCGAGGGTTGCTGCGATGACGGCGCGCATGCGCGGCTCAGGGCTTCTGTGGCGTCATCAGGTCCTCCGCCTTGAAGTACGTGCGGGCGTGGGCGACGAGCTCGCCGTCGGTCGGATGGTCGACCGTCTCGATCCCCTTGATGCGGCTCATCAGCGCCGCGTCGTGCTGGTGGATGTGCTTGACGAGCTCGGTCTTGGCGTTGGCCGGGCCCGTGATGAGGATCGCGCCCGCATCCGCCACGGCTTCGACCACGCGATGGTAGAAATCCTCGTCCTCGGCCGCGTGACCGCTGCCGATCGCGTTCGCCTTGTGGTGGATGTGATGCGTCGGATCGTGCGGATGCACGACCAGCTTGTCGGCCTCCGCCGGATTGAAATGGAAGACGCGGGCCTCGCGGTGGTCGATCCAGATCACGGCGTGATAATGAGCCATGCGAGCCTCCTCTCGTGGTTATATCCGTTGGGCGCCGGGCGGCGCGCCGCCCACCCTACTTTTTCTTCCTGCCCAAGACACGCCCCGCCACCGCATCGAGCTTCTTGATCAGCTTCGGGTCGCGCGCGTCCGGCGCCGTGATGATCGCCGTGTCGAGCGCGCGGTCGGAGCCGATCGGGCACGGCTCGTGCTCGCGGGGAAAATCGCGCGCAAGCCGCGCCACCAGGCGCTTCGCCTTCTCGGCATTGGCGGTGAGCACCTTGATGATGTCCTGCACGGTCACGGCGTCGTGGTCGGGGTGCCAGCAGTCGAAATCGGTCACCATCGCGACCGTCGCGTAGCAGATCTCCGCCTCGCGCGCGAGCTTCGCCTCGGGCATGTTGGTCATGCCGATCACCGAGTAGCCGAGCTGCTTGTAGGTGAGGCTTTCGGCGAGCGAGGAAAACTGCGGACCCTCCATGCACACATAGGTGCCGTCGCGCACCACCTGGATGCCCTCCGCCATCGCGGCCTCGGCGAGATGGATGCGCAGCCGCGGCGACACCGGATGCGCCATCGAGACGTGGGCGACGCAGCCCTTGCCGAAGAACGAGCTCTCGCGACGGTGCGTGCGGTCGACGAACTGGTCGACCAGCACGAAGCTACCGGGCGGCAGCTCCTCCTTGAACGAGCCGCAGGCGGAGAGCGAGACGAGGTCGGTGACGCCGGCGCGCTTGAGCACGTCGATATTGGCGCGATAGTTGATGTCGGAGGGCGACAGGCGATGCCCGGTGTCGTGGCGCGGCAGAAAAACCACCGGCAGGCCGGCGATCTCGCCGACGCGCAGCGCCGCCGAGGGCTCGCCCCACGGGCTCTTGATGCGGCGGCTCTTCCCTTTCTGCAAGCCAGCCAGATCGTAGATGCCGGAGCCGCCGATGATGCCGAGCACGGATTTGGCCATGGCCGATCACCCATCCGTTGATCGTCATGGCCGGACTTGTTCCGGCCATCCACGTCTTTGCCGCGCAAAGCAAGACGTGGATGCCCGGGCCAAGCCCGGGCACGACGAGGATAAAGGAAGGGCCCCGGATCGGGGCCCTTTGTCAACGTCGCAGCGGCAGGAACGTCGCGCGTCTCAATGCACCGACGCCCACACCTTTTTCTTGGTGAAATAGAGCAGTCCCGCGAACACCACGAGGAAGATCATCACCTGGAAGCCGATGCGGTGTCGCGCCTCGAGATGCGGCTCGGCCGCCCACATCAGGAAGGCCGCGACGTCCGCCGCGTATTGATCAACCGTCATCGGCGAGCCGTCGGTGTACTCGACCTGCTTGTCGGTGAGCGGCGGGCGCATGCCGATGGCGTGGCTCGGGAAGTACTTGTTGTAATAGGTGTTGGGCGGCAGCGTGAAGTCCGCCGGCTTGTCGACGAAGCCATTGACGATCGCCGCGATGTAATCGGGGCCGGCCTCCTGATAGGGCACGAAGGCATCGAAGATGAAGCGCGGAAAGCCACGCTTGTAGCCGCGCGCCTTGGCGAGCACCGACATGTCGGGCGGCAGCGCGCCGCCGGTCACCTGGCGCGCCTGCGCGTCGCTCTCGAACGGCGGCGGGAAGTGGTCGGCCGGCCGCGCCGGACGATCGGCCATTTCACCCTGGTCGTTGAGATCCTTGACCTTGTATTCGGCCGCGATCGCGGCGACCTGCGCCTCCGTGAAGGCCGGCCCGCCGGGCTCGCCGAGATTGCGGAACGACAACAGCTTGAGGCCGTGACAGTTCTGGCAGACCTCGTGATAGACCTTGAAGCCGCGCTGGAGCTGCGCGCGGTCATAGACGCCGAACGGGCCCGCGAACGACCACTTGAGCATCGAGGGGTTCTCGGCCTCCTGCGCCGACGCTTGCGTGGCCGAGCCGACGAGGCCGGCGAGCCCGACCGCGAGGCCAACCAGCAGAACGGCAGCCGCCGGCTTCGCCTTCTTGAGCACCGCATCGGCGATCGAATTCGGCTGCGGCCGCGGCGTCTCGATCAGGCCGACCAGCGGCATCACGATCAGGAAGAACGCGAAGTAGAGGAAGGTGAGGAGCCGCGCCACGAGCACATAGTTGTCTGTCGGTTGCTGCGAGCCGAGATAGCCGAGGCCGATGCAGACCAGGATGAAGACCCAGAAGCACCACTTGTAGATCGGCCGGTAGGTCGCCGATTTCACCCGCGAGGTGTCGAGCCAGGGCACGAAGGCGAGCACCAGGATCGACGAGAACAGGGCCGTCACGCCGATCAGCTTGTTCGGGATCGAGCGCAGGATCGCGTAGAACGGCAGGTAGTACCATTCGGGCACGATCTCCGGCGGCGTCACGCCCGGATTGGCCGGGATGTAGTTGTCAGGATGCATCAGGTAGTTCGGAATGTAGAACACCAGCCACGCAAAGACGATGCAGAACACCGAGAGGCCGAAGGCGTCCTTCAGGGTCGCATAGGGCGTGAACGGCACCGTGTCCTTGTCGGACTGCGGCTCGACGCCGGCCGGATTGTTCTGGCCCGCGACGTGCAGCGCCCAGACGTGCAGCACGACCACGCCGGCGATCACGAACGGCAGGAGGTAGTGCAGCGAGAAGAAACGTTGCAGGGTCGGATTGCCGACCGCGAAGCCGCCCCACAGCCAGGTGACGATCGGATCGCCGACCACCGGGATCGCCGAGAACAGGTTGGTGATGACGGTCGCGGCCCAGTAGCTCATCTGCCCCCACGGCAGCACGTAGCCCATGAAGCCGGTCGCCATCATCAACAGGTAGATGATCACGCCGAGGATCCACAAAACCTCGCGCGGCGCCTTGTACGAGCCGTAGTAGAGGCCGCGGAACATGTGGATGTACACGGCGAGGAAGAACATCGAGGCGCCGCTCGCGTGCAGATAGCGCAACAGCCAGCCGAAATCCACGTCGCGCATGATGTACTCGACCGAATTGAAGGCGAGGTCGACGTTCGGCGTGTAGTGCATCACCAGCACGATGCCGGTGACGATCTGCACGGCGAGCATGAAGGAGAGGATGCCGCCGAACGTCCACCAGTAGTTCAGGTTGCGCGGCGTCGGGTAGGCGACGAAGGAGGAGTGGACGAGGCCGAGGACCGGCAGGCGCCGCTCGAACCATTTGAGAAACGCGTTCTGCGGCTGATAGGTCGAATTTCCGCTCATGGGGTGTCTTCTCGAAAAAATGGCCGACCGATCAGCCGATCTGGATCTTGGTGTCGGAGACGAAGTTGTAGGGCGGGATGAACAGGTTCAAAGGCGCGGGGCCTTTGCGGATGCGGCCGGACGCATCGTATTGCGAGCCGTGGCAAGGGCAGAACCAGCCGTCGTAATCGCCCTGGTTGGCGAGCGGAATGCAGCCGAGATGGGTACAAATACCGATCAGCACCAGCCACTGGTCGTGGCCCGCCTTGACGCGCGACTGGTCGGTCTGCGGGTCCTTGAGGCTGTCGGTCGGGACGGCGCGGACCTCGTCGATCTCCTTCTTGGTGCGGTGGCTGATGAAGATCGGCTTGCTGCGCCAGAACACCTTGATGACCTGCCCTTCCGCGATCGGGGAGAGGTCGACCTCGATCGGCGCGCCGGCCGCGATCGTCGAGGCATCCGGATTCATCTGGCCGATCAGGGGGATCAGAGTCGCGGCAGCGCCGATGGCGCCCACCGCGCCGGTGGCGATGTAGAGAAAATCGCGCCGCGTCGGCTCGGCCGATGACATCGTCGTCACGATCGTGGTTCCTTTCTGTTCCGTCGGCCCGCCTGCGCGGCGGACCCCCTTGGCGCCCCACGTGGAGCCACCCCCCATACCGGCGGGAAACCCGACCGCGGCCGGCCCTGGGGACGGCAGCCAAGCGGCACGATTTCGCGGCGTTCTATTGGCACCACTGGAATAATAGCGCAAGTGCGGCGAAAGAAACCCTGTCCAACGGCCTTGATCACCTGCAATTTCACCGCATCAGGCCGCTGCCGGCCCCGGTTGCCCAAGCATGCGTATCGCCCTGTTCGAGCCCGACATCCCGCAGAACACCGGAACGATTCTCCGTCTCGCCGCCTGCCTGGGCCTCGAGGCGCATCTCATCGAGCCGGCCGGCTTCCCGACCAGCGACCGCGCCTTCCGCCGCGCCGGGATGGACTATCTCGACCAAGTGACGCTGGTTCGCCACGTGTCCTGGGAAGCCTTCGAAACCTGGCGACGAGCGCAGGGGTTGCGGCTTGTGCTCTTCACCACGCAGGCCGCGACCTGCTACCTCGACCACGCCTACGAGCCGCGCGACATCCTCCTGTTCGGACGCGAATCCGCCGGCGTGCCCGCGGCGGTCCATATGGCCGCCGAAGTGCGGCTGAAAGTCTCGCTGCAACCCGGCATGCGCTCGCTCAACGTGGCGATGACCTGCGCGATGGCGGTCGGCGAGGCGGTGCGGCAGCTGGGGAAAGGCGAATAGCGAGTGGTGAATGGCGAATGGTCGCAGACGACGCTACTATTCGCTACTCGCCAATCGCTACTCGCCATTCGCTGCGGAAACATGGACGCCGGACAACTCGAAGGACGCAAGGCGCGCGCGCGGGCATGGTTCGAAAGCCTGCGCGACGACATCTGCGCGGCGCTCGAAGCGCTGGAGGACGCCGCGCCGCCCGCGCTCCATGGCGCGACCGCGGGCCGGTTCGTGCGCACGCCGTGGACCCGCCCGGATCACACCGGGGCGGCGGGCGGCGGCGGCACCATGGCGCTGATGAAGGGCCGGCTGTTCGAAAAGGTCGGCGTGCACGTCTCGACCGTCTTTGGCGAGTTCGCGCCCGAGTTCCGCGCGCAGATTCCGGGCGCCGAGACCGACCCGCGCTTCTGGGCCTCTGGTATCTCGCTGATCGCCCATCCGCTCAATCCGAACGTGCCCGCCGTGCACATGAACACGCGCTTCGTCGTCACCAGCAAGGCATGGTTCGGCGGCGGCGCCGATCTCACCCCGGTGCTGGGCAAGCGCCGCACCCAGGATGATCCGGACACGCGCGACTTCCACGCCGCGATGCGGGCAGCCTGCGACGCGCATCCCGCGGTCGCGCCCTACGACAAGTACAAGACATGGTGCGACGAGTATTTCTTCCTCAAGCACCGCAACGAGATGCGCGGCATCGGCGGCATCTTCTACGACTACCTCGCGTCGGGCGACTGGGACGCCGATTTTGCCTTCACGCAGGAGGTCGGGCGCGCGTTCCGCGACGTCTATCCGGCGCTGGCGCGGCGAGATATGGCGCTGCCGTGGGGCGAGGACGAGCGCGAGGAGCAGCTCGTGCGGCGCGGCCGCTATGTCGAGTTCAACCTGCTCTACGACCGCGGCACCGTGTTCGGCCTCAAGACCGGCGGCAATGTCGAGTCGATCCTCTCCTCGATGCCGCCGGTGGTGAAATGGCCGTGAACGCACGCGACGAAGCCCCGCCGTGCCGGCTGCGCCGGCTGATCCGCTCAGCGCTGTGGCGCTCGGCCGCGCGCGGGCTTGCGGCCGTGCTGGTCGTGACCGCGATTGTGGTCCCGCTCGCCGCGCTCGGCTGGACCATGCTCGCGATCTTCGCCGCCGTCACGGTCGGGCTCAATGTCGGGCTGTGGGCGGGGCGCTACAGCGGCCTCGCCTCGCTCGCCGGCGCCGTGCTGATGCCGGTGGTCGGCCTCATCATCGCGCTCACCTCCGACGTGCAGATCGTGGGGCCGAGCGCCGGCACGATCGCGCTCACCGACATCGCGCGCCATCCCTATGCGGGGCGGTTTCGCTTCACCGATGCGCGGGTCGCGACCGAGTTCACGACCGCGTCCGATCCGCGTAGCGCCGTCGTGCCGTCCATCGGCTGGCGGGTCGCGCCGATCGTGCCGAACAACTGGACGCCGGCGCACCCGATCGAGGCCTGGGCGGTGGCGAGGATTTCCGGCTACGGCCCGCTCGATTTCCGCACGCCGCGCAACTGGGAGCAGAGCTATCGCGCCGGCGTGCGCTACGTCGCGACCGCGTTCTCGCCCGCGCAGGCGGCGGTCGAGCGCGCGCTCGCCCGCTTCGATCTGACGGCCGCGCCGCATGCGCCCCTGCTCTACTGGGTCGAGGAGCCGCACGCGGTCGTCGCCGACGAGCGAACCTTCCTGGCCTGGGTGATGTTCGGCGGTGTCGCGACCTGGCTGTTCTTCCTCATCGGCGAGGCGCTGCTGGCCCCCGCATCGGGCCCGCCCGATGCGCAGCGCGGCCCGCCGCAGCCGCACGAGCGCCCGCATGCCGGCCAACCTCTGTCGCAACCTGCCGAGGGCGGTGCGGCGTGAGGCATCCTGCGGTCCCGCGATGACGCAGGCGCGCTACGCGATCTATTTCGTGCCGGCGGCGGATTCCTCGCTCTATCGCTTCGGCAGCGCGATGCTCGGATACGACTGCTATTCGGGCGACGACGTCCCGATGCCCGCCGACGCCGGCATCGTCCCGGAGGACTGGCGCAAGCTGACCGAAGAGCCGCGCCGCTACGGCTTTCATGCCACCCTCAAGGCGCCATTCCGCCTCGCGCCGGGCTGCAGCGAGGCGGAGCTCGCGCGCGTCTTCTTCGCCTTCGCGCAGCGCGAACGCACGCTCGCCCGCATCGACCCCGACATACGCCTGCTCGGCACGTTCACGGCAATCGTGCCGCGCGAGCCGTCGGCGCCGCTCGTAGCGCTCGCCGAGCGATGCACGATCGATTTCGACGCATTCCGGGCGCCGATGCCGGCGGCCGAGCGCGAACGCCGCGCCGCCCGCCTGAGCGAACGTCAAGTGCACCATCTCGAGCGCTGGGGCTACCCGTACGTATCTGAGGATTTCCGTTTCCACATGACGCTGACGGGCCGACTCGCGCCCGACCAGCAGGACGCGATCCTCGCGCTCCTGCGCCGGCATTTCGCCCACATGTGCCGCGATCGCCCGATCGCCATCGACCGGCTCGGCCTGTTCAAGCAGGAGCATGCGGATGCGCGCTTCCGCGTGCTCCACCACGCGCAGATCGGCGCCGCGGCGTGAGCAGCGCCGGCGCCGCCGGAGCCGTCACGCGGCCTCGCTGAGATATAGCCGCCGCCAAGCCGGGTTTTGACGAGCGTGCTCCCCGGCGTCGCATGCACAAGACGGCATGTATCCCGGACGGTTTTTCCCTGGGCGTGTGGCGAACAGGCCACAGCCAATTCGCCCAGCCGCTGATACGAATACCTCCGTCAGTCTTTTGCTAGCGACGAAAAAAGAGATGACGCGGGTGTCGAGGGTCGCGGTGCTTGCCGCCCTGTTCGCCGCTTGGTCGGGATCGGCCGGGGCGGCGGACTTGCCTTTGCCGATGAAAGCTCCGCCTGCGGTTGCAGCCGGCGCCGACTGGAGTGGATGGTACGCAGGCCCGAACCTCGGCGTCGTCCGGGGCGACGAAGCCATCGCATGGACGGCGGCTCCCAGCGTCGGCGGCTTCCTTCCCGCGGGCGCGGCCGACGTGAACGCCAGCAGCCCGGGACACGTGACCACGGCCGGTTTCACGGGCGGCGGTCAGATTGGATACAATCGGCAGATTCAGTCGCTTGTCGTAGGCCTCGAGGCTGACCTCGACTACACCGAGGTCAACGGGACGCGCAATCTTCTCTCCGGCACTTTCCAAAATCCCTATACGCAGTCGGTGCAAAGCAATTGGCTGGGCACGATCCGCGGGCGGCTCGGTGCGCCGTATCGAAGCTGGCTGTTCTATGCGACCGGCGGCCTTGCGGTCGCGCACGAGAGTTTCACCGACAATTTCCTCGGCCTGCACGGTGTCGGGCCGATCAACTCGTCGGTCGGCGCCACCCGCGCCGGTTGGGCGGCGGGCGCAGGCGTGGAGTGGGCGGTTGCGGGCGCGTGGTCGGTCAAGGCCGAATACCTGCACGTCGACCTCGGCACGTTGACCGACGTGGGCGCAAGCGCGATCAATGCCGCCACCATCACGCACGCGCACGGCCTGACCGAGGACATCGGGCGGGTCGGCTTCAACTACCGCTTCGCGCATTGACGCCGGTGACGCGGCGATCGCCGCGACGTAACGGGTCGCTTCAGGAAATCTTCTCGCGCAGGATGGCGGAGAGCCGCTCGGCCGCCTGCACGATCACGAAGGTGATGATCAAGAGCAGCGAGACCTCGCGGTACTGGAAGAGATTCATCGCGGTGAGGAGCTGGAAGCCGATGCCGCCGGCGCCGACGAAGCCGAGCACCAGCGAGGAGCGGATGTTCTCGTCGAGCCGGTAGAGCGAGATGCCGAGCAGCGAGGGCAGCACCGAGGGGATGACGCCGTGGGTGAAGATCTGGATGCGGCGCGCGCCGGTGAGCGCCAGCGCGTCGATCGGCGCCATGTCCATCTGCTCGATCGTCTCGGCAAACAGCCGCCCCAGCATGCCGACCGAATGCACCGCAAGCGCGAGCCCGCCCGGGAACGGCCCGAGCCCGACCGCAGTGACGAAGAACAGCGCCCACACCAGATCCGGCACCGCCCGCGCGAAGCCGATGATGGCGCGGGCGACGAAATAGATCGGCCGCGACGGGCTGACATTGGCGGCCGCCAGCACGGCGAGCGGAACCGCCAGAAGGATGCCGCCGACGGTGCCGAAGATCGCAATGTCGATCGTCTCCAGCGCCGGCCACAGCTCGTCGGAGAATTTCGCGAAGTCGGGCGGCATGGCGCGGCGGACGATATCCGCCATGCCGTGCACGCCGGTGATGAGGTCCTGCGGCCGTGCCTCCACCACGATCAGCGACTGAGCGATGATCAGCAGCAGAACGAGTGCGATGCCGATGCGCTTGGCCAGCACGATCGCGTCGCCGCCGTGACCGCGCGCGTCCCACGCGAGGGGTACGGTCGCCTCGCTCATGCGGCTTTGCTGAGATAGAGCTGGCGCACTGTCTCGCGCGACAGCTCGGCGCGCGGCAGGTCGAACGCCATGGCGCCGTCGCGGATGCCGACCAGGCGATCGGCATATTTGTAGGCGAGGTCGACCTGGTGCAGCACGCACAGCACCGCGAGGTTCGCTTCCACGGCGAGCCGGCGCAGCAGCCGCATGATCTCCTCGGCGGCTTCCGGATCGAGGCTCGCGATCGGCTCGTCGGCCAAGAGCACGCGCGGGTTCTGCGCAAGCGCGCGGGCGATGGCGACGCGCTGGGCCTGGCCGCCCGACAGCGTGCTGGCGCGCTGGTGCGCGAGATGGCCGAGGCCGACCTCGACGAGATGGCCGTGCGCGGCGGCAAGCTCGCGCGCCGGCAGGCCGCCGAGCGCCGTCCACAACCCGCCGAGCCGGCCGAGCGCGCCGGTCGCCACATTGGCGAGCACGCTGCGCCGCCGCACCAGGCTCGCGTGCTGCGAGATCATGGCGAGCTCGAGCCGCGCCCGGCGCAGCCGCTCGCCGCCGAGCGGCGCGAGGTCGATGCCGTTGACCCGGACCTCGCCCGCGCTCGGCGCGAGCGTGCGGCAGATGCAGCGCAACAGCGTCGTCTTGCCGCTGCCGTTGCCGCCGAGCACGATCACGAGCTCGCCGGCGCCGACCGCGATGTTGAACCGGGTGAGCGCCAGCGTGCCGTTGGGGTAACGCAGCGTGAGATCGTGGACTTGCAGCACCGGCGCGATTTCCCAGGTGATCGACGCCCTACATCGCGGCGAGGTCGATGTTGAGCGTCTTGACCAGGTCGCGGATGCCATTGAAGGCGTCATCCGTCTGCGGCACCATGCGCAGGCCGTGCACGCCGATGATCTTGCGATCCTTCTCGTCGAGCTGCGACAGATCGAGGTTTTGCAGGGCCTCCACCAGGCGCTTCTTGAAGCCTTCGGGCAGGTCGCCGCGCACCGCGATTGGATCGATCGGGATCGGGTCCGACTTCCACAGGAAGACGAGATCGCCGTCCTTGTAGTGGCCGCGCTGCTTGGCCGATTCCATCTGCGCGCTGTTGAGCTCGCCGGCATCGACCTTGTGGTTATAGAGCGCCTCGAACGACGCGGTATGGCTCCCCGCATAGAGCGCGCGCACGTCCTTGGCGGGATCGAGCCCGGCCTTGCGCAGCCCGTAGGCCGGGAAGAGATGGCCCGAGGTCGAGGCCGGGTCGGAGAACGCGAAGGAACGGCCCTTGATGTCCGCCACCGTCTTGATGCCGGAGCCCGGCCAGGTGACGAGGCTTGCCCAGTAGGTGTCGGGCTTGTTGTCCGCGCCGGCGAAGGTCGCGACCGCCTCGGCCTTGGCGATCTGGTGCGCGAGCACATAGCCGAGCGGCCCGAACTCGCCGATCTCGAGCTTGCCGTTGCGCATCGCCTCGATCTCGGCGTTGTAGTTGGTGGCAACATAGACCTTGACGTCGCAGCCGATCTTTTCGCCGACCAGCTTGCCGATGTGCTCGTAGATCGGCACCAGCTTGGGGGCGGTATCGTAAGGTTCCACACCGAACCGAACGGTGCCGCCGTTCGGGCAGTCCTTGGCGTTTTCCGCAAACGCCAGCGAGGACATGGCGAGCAACGCCGCGAGTGCGGCGCCGGCCGCATCGGCGAAGAATTGTCGTTTCATGGACGACCCCTGTCGTTGTGATGTCGTCCGATGCGCTAACAGCGGCGCGTGACACTCCCGTGAACCGAACCGGGCCTGTTGGCGGTTTGGCTAGACAAGGGGCCGAAAGCTCTCGACTTTTCGCTGTGGATGACCCGGCTGCCGCAACGGCGAGCTCAAGGTTTGAGGCGATCCGGCTCGACGATGTGGACGACGCGGCCGCCGACCAGGACGGCGACGATGCGCGGGCGCCGCGCGACGCCCGCATCGACCAGGATGAGGTCAGCGCGCTGGCCGCGTCCGATGCGGCCGCGGTCGTCCAGGCCCACGGCGCGGGCAGGCGCATCGGACACGAGCCGCCATGCCGCTGCGAGCGGCACCACCGCGTCGGCAGCGAGGCGGAAGGCGGCGACCAGTGGCGCCGGATAGTAGTAGTCCGATGCGAGCACTGAGCAGAGCCCCTGCGCGATCATGTCGCTCGCATTGATCCAGCCGAGATGGCTTTTGCCGCGCATCACATTGGGGGCGCCGAGCACGATCTGGTCGCCCGCCGCGGCGGCGTCACGCGCCGTCTCGATCGTCATGGGAAACTCGCTGACGCGGCAGCCGAGCGCGCGGAACCACTGCCGCTGCTCTGGGCTCGCATCGTCATGCGAGAGCAGCGCGACGCCGTGCGCCTTGGCTTGCCGGGCGAGCCGCCCGATCGAGTGCGGCACTTCCGGTCGGTCGGCGCGCAGCCGCTCGACCAGCGCAACGAACTCATCATGCGTGACGCCCGAGCGCGCGACCATTTGCGCGAGCTTGTCCGGCCGCTTGGCAAGGCTCGCTTCGCTCGGCAGATGATCGTTGAAGGCGAGCGCGCCGATGCGGCGGCAGCTGAGCCAGTCGCATACTTCCGGCTCGGCTGCGAGATTGTAGGTCTCGTGGCGCAGATGGAACCTGGTGTCGGCGGAAAGGCGCGGCTGGAGCGCTTCGATCGCGGCGAGGATCGCGCGCGCATTGTCGGCGCCGCGCAGCCCCGGCTCCCATGACCAGGTGACGCCGTGAAACACCGTGGTGATGCCGTTCGCCACCGCCTGGCGATCACTGTCGATCAGGCCGATGTCGAGCGCGACGTCGACGCCCGGGCGCGGCATGATCTGCCGCTCGAAGGCGTCGCCGTGGATATCGACGATGCCGGGCAGCAGCATGAGCCCGCGCGCCTCGATGCTGCGTCCATTGGCCCGATCGGCACCGACGTCCGCGATCACGCCGTCATGGTCACTATCATGGGTGCCGACATGCACCGGCGTCTCGACCAGGCCATCATCGAGCAGGACCTGCGCGCCGACGATCTTCAATTCCATGTCTCTCCTCATGCAACGGCGGACTGCGGCGCGCGCCCGCCCGCGCCCTCATGGCGATCGAGGAACGCCTCGGCCGACAGGACGCGGAAGTCGCGCAGAGCGGCGCGCAACTGGTCGTGCGGCCAGTTCCACCATGCCAGCGCCTGCAGGCGCGCCGCGATCTCTTGCGCAAAGCGCGGTCGGATCAATCGCGCCGGATTGCCGGCAACGATCGCATAGGGCGCGACGTCCTTGGTGACGACCGCGCCCGCGGCGATCACGGCGCCGTCGCCGATGCGGCGCCCGGGCAGCACGATCGCGCCGTGGCCGATCCACGCGTCGTGGCCGATCGTCACGCGGTGCGCGCGGCGCCAGGCAAAGAGCTCCTGCTCGTCGTCCTCGCCCGCGAAATAGGCGCTCGCCCGGTAGGTGAAATGCGCCTGGCTCGCCCGGTGCATCGGATGATTGCCGGGATTGATCCGCGTCATCGCGGCGATCGAGCAGAATTTCCCGATCCCCGCATAGGCGATGTCGTTCACGACATAGGAATAGTCGCCGAGCTCGACCTCGTGCAGCTTGGTGCGCGCGCCGACATCGGTATAACGGCCGAGCGTGCTGGCCTTGACCTCGGCGCTCGGATGGACGAGCGGCTCGACGGACAGCATCTTGCGGGCGGCGGTGTTCTCGATCATGGCTGGGCGCTCCGGACGATGGGCCCCCCAACGTTCTGGGCTCCGATGACAGGCGCGTGACGCGGCACGCTCATGGCTCGATCACCAGTTCGAGCCGGTCGGCCGCGAAGCGCGAATGCGTCATCAGCACCGGCGCGCCGTCGGCGTCGACGTCGATGCTGTCCACCACCAGCACGGGCCGGCCGGGCGCGATGCGCAGCGCGGCGGCGTCTGCCGCCTCGGCGATCGCCGCGCTCACCCGGCTCGATCTGCGCGCGTAGTTGCGCACCCCGAAATGCGCCAGCATGCGGGTGATCGAATTGCTCGCCGCGTAGACGCGTGGCGCGCCGGGAAAGCGCGCCGCCTCGAGCCAGGTCGAGCCGATGCAGATCGGAACGCGGTCGGCGTGGCGCAGTCGCTCGAGGCGCAAGAGCGGCGTGCCCGGCTTGAGCTTGAGATGTTTCGCCAGCCGCGCGTCCGCCTCCTCGACCGCGTGCGCGATCAGCCGGCCGCCGACCGCGTGGCCGGCGCCGCCGACGATCTCGGAAAAGCGCGTGCGCGAGCGGATCGGATAGGGAATGCGCCGCTGCTCTATATAGGTGCCGCTGCCGCGCTCCGCGCGCACGATGCCGCGCTGCGCCAGCGCCGCGATGGCGCGGCGGACGGTGTGACGATTGACGCCGAAGCGCTCCGCGATGTCGATCTCGCCCGGCAGCTTGCTGCCCGGTTCGAAGGTGCCGCGCGCGATCGACTGCTCGAGCTCGTCGGCGATGCGGCGCCACAACAGGACGCCGGACGGCGGCGCGTCGACCGCCGAACCCGCGGCGTGCTGCAGGACGCGGCGCGTCATGTTCGCGCTTTCATAGACAACTTGTCGTTCACAAGCGTCATTTCCCCGATCGGTCACACCAGCGTCACGCGATCTTCACCCTTGCGGGCTAGGACAGGGTTGTCTAGTATCATAGACAACTAGGCTGATCAACCGGGTCATGGCAACGGCTGCACCAGAAATCTCTCCGCACGAGGCGGCGCTGCGCGAGCGGCGCCGCGCCGCGATGGCGCGGCGGACGGTGTGACGATTGACGCCGAAGCGC
>DATBZM010000139.1:0-6604 GCA_036513175.1 Xanthobacteraceae bacterium
CCACCGCAACCAGCGTGCTATTCTGATCAAAGGCGACGAGGGATCGGCTAAGGTCGTTCCGTTCCATGGGGCGCTCCATCCGTTGGTTTGACAGCAACGATGGTGCCATACCCTCGTCGCCGCCCCATAGCGTCTCTCCCCCTAAAGGGGGAGAGGGAGCGCGGGCGCCAGTGCCGGATGGCATTGCCTCCTACGCCTTCTTGCTCTCGTCGTAGTAGTGAATCTCATACAGCATGCAGCCGCTCTCCGACTTGAAAGGCCCGTGGTGGACGCCGGGCGGGCGGCAGGCGTAGGTGGGCGCCGGGAAGGATTCGCCGCCCTTGCCCTGCGCGTCGTTGCCGACGGTGAGGTCGCCGGACACGAGATAGACCTCTTCCCAATGGTCGTGCACGAACGGCGACGTGGTGTATACGCCGGGGTCGAACTTCAACAGGCGCGTGCGGCCACCCATCTTGCGCGTCTCGTCGAGATCGCTCGCGAGAATCTTCTGCTTGATGCCGGCCGGATAGCCGGGCGGCGTCGCCCAGCCGGAATCCATGTCGACCTTGTGGAACTCGAGATGCGGCTTGTTCATCGGCATGGTGCAGTCTCCTTAACTGACTCGTGTCCCGGATGCGGTGCAGCGGCGTGCCGCTTGGCGCGCTGGTGCACCGCTGATCCGGAACCCATCCATCATCTCAGCCCTGGGTCCCGGGTCTGCAGCGCAGCACTGCGTGCTGCACTGCGCCCGGGACACGATTCATTACCCTAAAATCGGCAGCGTACGTGACGTATAGGCGTGCGCGATCTTGCGGCCCTTCACGGGATCCTCAAGCTCGAACGAGAATTCGGTGGTCGGACGCACCCCGCCCTTGGCGGCGAGCGTGCCGCAGAACATCAGCGTGCTATCAGCAAGGCCGTCCTTGGCGTAGCGGGAGATCAGATCGCGCGGGTCGAGCATCGCGGCGACCGAACCCTCCTGATAGAGGACGCGCGCGCCGCTCTCCGGCACGTGGGCGCGCAGGACGAGCTTGTCCCAGTGCGGCGCGACCTCGTCGAACGCCCAGAACGTCGCCGCCAGCGGCTTGTCGCACATCTGCTTGGAGACGGTGACGCCGTAGGTCTCAACCGCGCGGTCGGTGTGGTCGGAGCCGGTGCCGACCCACAGCCGCCCGCCATGCTGGAGCAGCACGAACTCGACCTCGCCGCCGGACGTCTCGCCCACCACCTCGATCTCGGCATCGGTGGTGAGCCGCGCCGCCGACACGCGGTAGAAGATCGGCGTCGAGGCCGGGCGCTTCACCCCGATCGCTTCAAGCTCGCGGATGTGCTTCTCCACCGCCGCCGCGTCGCGGCCGGTCCAGCCGGCAACCACCGCGTCGTCGATGCCGACGTCGCGGCGCGTCACGCCGCCGTTGCTCATGAGGGTCAGATTGAGGATTCGGCGCGGCACGTGAGCTTCCGGCGGTTGAGGGACAATCGAACGATCGGCGCGACGTTATCAGCCGGGCCCCCCGAGACAAAATCCGAAACGGCTTGAAATTTCAACATGGCACCGTATTCAGGTCTTGTCCGAATCGGCCGGGGGGCGGCCGTGATGAGACGTATTGGCGCATGGCCTTGTCGGCCAACCGGTGACCGGAACACGCGCCAGACCTATCGGGAAGGTCGCGGACCCATGCGCACGCTACACCAGATCGCCGCACGGCTCGAAGCCACGGAGCCGAGCCGGACGCTGATCGAGCGCTGCCTCGATCGCATCAAGGATCCGGCGGGCGAAGGCCCGCGCACCTTTCTCAAGGTCTATGGCGAGGCGGCGCGGGCCACCGCGGATGCCTATGACGCGCTGCGGCGGCAAGGGGCGACGCCCTCGGTGTTTGCCGGAATTCCCGTCTCGATCAAGGATTTGTTCGACGTCGCCGGCGACGTGACGACGGCCGGCTCGATCGCGCTGCGCCACGCGCCGCCGGCGAGCCGCGACGCGCTCGCGGTCGCGCGCCTGCGCTCGGCCGGCTTCATCCCGATCGGCCGCACCAACATGACCGAGTTCGCCTTCTCGGGGCTCGGCATCAACCCGCATTACGACACGCCGCGCAACCCTTATGACCGCAAGTCCGGCCGCATCCCGGGCGGCTCGTCGTCGGGGGCGGTGGTCTCGGTCACCGACGGCATGGCCTGCGTCGGCCTCGGCACCGACACGGGCGGCTCGTGCCGCATTCCCGCGGCGCTGTGCGGCACCGTCGGCTACAAGCCGACCAAGACTCGGATTCCGACCGCCGGCACCATGCCGCTGTCGCAGACGCTCGACTCGATCGGCAGCATGGCACCGTCGGTCGCCTGCTGCGCGCTGATCGATGCAGTGCTCGCCGGCGAGCCGCCTGCCGACCTGCCCGGATTTCCGCTCGAGGGCTTAAGGCTCGCGGTGCCGCAGACGCTGGTGCTCGACGATCTCGCCCCGGACGTGTCGCGCGCGTTTGCGGCGGCGCTCACGACGCTGAGCCGTGCCGGCGCCCGCATCGTCGAGATTGCGCTGCGCGAGCTCGCCGAGATCGCGCAGGTCAACGCCAAGGGGGGGTTCGCGGCCGCCGAGGGCTATGCGGTGCACCGGCCGCTCATCCGGGTGAAGGGCCAGGAGTACGATCCGTTCGTGCTGGCGCGGCTCGAACGCGGCAAGGAGCAGGACGCCGCCGACTACATCGAGCTGATGTGGGCGCGCGAGGAGATGATCCGCCGGTTCGACACCGTGACGGCGTCCTACGACGCGCTGGTGATGCCGACCGTGCCGATCATCGCGCCGACGCTGCGCGACCTCGCGATCCCCGAGGCGGCGCGCGCCGCGAACTACATGCTGCTGCGCAACACCGGCATGGCCAATTTCTTCGACCGCTGCGCCGTCTCGATCCCGTGCCACAAGGCGGGCGAGGCGCCGGTCGGGCTGATGCTGGTCGGCGCGACCGGGGGCGATCGGAGATTGCTCGCGATCGCGGCGGCGGTGGAGAAGCAGGTGGCGCCGGAGATCGACGGCGCCACGGTCTGAGCCGCCGAGCCACCTTTTCGCCGGAGATTTTCCGCCCATACGCCGGTATGGTGCAGGCGATACAACCGAATCAATGCACGGGTCGATCATGCGGCGCAGATTGCTGAACCAGGCGGGCCTCTGTCTCGCGCTTGCCCTCCTCGCCGGCGCGCCGAGCGCGATGGCGGCGCCCGCCACCTGCCGCAACACCGGCAGCTTCGAGGCCTGGCTCGCCAAGTTCAAGCAGGACGCCGCGGCGCAGGGCATCTCGCGCGCCGCGATCGCCGAGGCGTCGCCCTTCATGGTGTATGACGCCCACATCGTCGGCATCGATCGCGGGCAGAAGTTCTTCGCCCAGGATTTCCTGCAGTTCTCCGACAAGATGCTGGCGGGCGGGCGCATCCAGAACGGCATCGCGCACATCAAGAAGAACGCCGCCGTCTTTGCGCGCGAGGAGCAGGAGTTCGGCGTGCCGCCGCCGGTGATCACCGCGTTCTGGGGACTGGAAAGCGATTTCGGCGCCAACCAGGGCAATTATCAGTCGATCCGGTCGATCACGACGCTCGCCTATGACTGCCGGCGCTCGGACATGTTCCGCGGCCACCTGTTCGACGAGCTCCGCCTGATCGAGCGCGGCGACCTCACGGCGGCAGAGATGATCGGCTCGTGGGCGGGCGAGCTCGGGCAGACCCAGATGATGCCGTCCGAGTATCTCAAGAACGCGATCGACTACGACGGCGACGGCAAGCGCAACCTGATCAAGAGCGTGCCGGACGTGATCGGCTCGACCGCCAAATATCTGCTCAGTCTGGGCTGGAAGCGCGGCGAGCCGTGGCTGCAGGAGGTGCGCGTGCCGGCCAAGCTGCCGTGGGAGGAGGCGGATCTCGCCATCCAGCACACGCGCACCGAATGGGCGAAGTGGGGCGTGACCTATCCGGGCGGGCGCGCGCTGCCGGATGACGATTTGAAGGCCTCGCTGCTGCTGCCGATGGGCCGCTTCGGCCCGGCGTTCCTCGCCTATGACAATTTCCAGGTCTATCTCAAGTGGAACAACTCGCTGGCCTATTCGACCACCGCCGCCTACTACGCGACGCGGATTGCCGGCGCGCCGGCGGTGGCGCGCTCGACCGGGCCGATCCCGACGGTGAGCGCGGAAGAGATCCGCGAGATCCAGCAGCTGCTGATGCACGCCGGCTTCGACGTGGGCGGCGCCGACGGCAAGATCGGCATCTCGACCCGCGCCGCCATCAAGCAGATGCAGGTCAAGTTCGGCCTGCCGGCGGACTCCTATCCCTCGCCGGAGCTTTTGGCGCGGTTAAGGGCGGGGAGATAATCTCAGGCTCGTGCCCCGGATGCACTGCAGCACGTAGCGCGAAGCGCGGAGTGTTGCGGTGCTGATCCGGGGCCCATGGATTTGTGGCCCCTGGGTCCCGGTTCTGCAGCGCACCGCTTCGCGCTGCGCTGCGCCCGGGACAAGAGGTCAGCGCATGTTGCCGAACAGCAGAAAATCCAGCGAATAGAGGCCCCCACCTTTGGCCAGAAAAAACGCGGCCGCGATGGTCCACATCAGCGTGTATTCGAGCCCTTGCGTATTCCAGAACCAGCCGCCCTTCACCCAGCGCTCGCGGCAAGATACGAGAAGGAAGATCACGACCGGAATCGCCGCGAGGCGGGTGAACAGGCCGAGCGCGAGCAACGGGCCGGCGATCAGCTCGGTCGCCGCAATCGCCGGAGCCCATAGCCGGCCGGGGCGATAGCCGTCGGCGTCGAGCTGTTGGGCGAGCATCGCGAGATTGAAGTCCTTGAGGCCGGTGCCGCGGAAAAGGCCGAAGGTGATGCGCAGGCCGTGCGGCACCAGCGCGGCGCCGACCATCACGCGCAGCAGCGCCTCGACGACCGGCGCGAACGCAGCGGCCATCACGTTATTTCTTCACCAGGGCGCAGGCCGGATCGGGCGGGCCGAACGCCTCGTCGCCCGGAATGTGGGCGACGATCTTGTAGTAATCCCACGGCGCCTTCGATTCCTCCGGCGTCTTCACCTGCACCAGCAGGAGATCGTGCACCATCAGCCCGTCCTCGCGCAGCTTGCCGTGGCGGGCAAAGAAATCCTCGATCGGATGCGCGCGCATCTCGGCCGCGACCTTGAGCGGCGCGTCGGTGCCGCTCGCCTTGATCGCCGCGAGATAGTGCATGACCGAGGAATAGACGCCGGCCTGCCACATGGTCGGCATCTTGTGCAGCTTGTCGTAATAGCGCTTCGACCAGGCGCGGGTCTGCTCATCCATGTCCCAGTAGAACGACGTGGTCAGATAGAGGCCTTGCGCGGTCTTGAGGCCGAGCGCGTGCACGTCGGTGATCAGCACGAGCAGGCCGGCCATCTGCTGGCCGTGCTGGAAGACGCCGAACTCGCCGCCGAGCTTGATCGCATTGACGTTGTCGGGCGGCCCGCTGGCGATGCCGATGATCTTCGCCTTCGACGCCTGCGCCTGCACGATGAACGAGGAAAGATCGGACGTCGCGAACGGATGGCGCGCCGCGCCCACGACCTTGCCGCCGCTCGCGACGATTACCTGGCTGGCGTCGCGCTCGAGCGCGTGGCCGAACGCGTAGTCGGCGGTGAGGAAGAACCAGGTGTCGCCGCCGTGCTTGACGACCTCCCGTGCGGTGCCGACTGCGAGCGCACGCGTGTCGAACACCCATTGCATCGTGTAGGGCGAGCAGAACTTGCCATGGAAGTCGGCCGTGCCGGTCGAATGGGTGATGAACAGCTTCTGCTTCTCGTGCGCCACGCGCTGCACTGCAAGCCCGACGGCGGAGACCGGAACGTCGACGATCAGGTCGACCTTCTCGCTGTCGTACCATTTGCGCGCGATGCCGGCGCCGATGTCGGGCTTGAGCTGGCTGTCGGCAACGATGAGCTCGATCGGCACGCCCAGCACCTTGCCGCCGAAATCGTCGATCGCCATCCGCGCCGCGGTGACCGAACCTTGCCCGGTCGCGTCCGAGGCCGGGCCCGACATGTCGGTGAGCACGCCGATCCGCACCACGTTGTCGGAGATCTGCGCCTGCGCGGCATCAAACGAAATGGCCACAAATGCCAAGGCGGCGGCGCCGAGGATTCGCGCACGCATCGGTTTCCTCCCTTGTCTTGCTTCTTCTGAATGTTATCGGATGAAGATCATAGCCGTCATGGCCAGGCTTGTCCCGGCCATCCACGTCTTTGCGACAAGGAAGGGAAGACGAGGATGCCCGGGACATAGGCGAGCGAAGCGGCCCCGTTCTTCGAACGGCTATGCCCGGGCATGACGTGTTCTTTTTACAATCGGATCTCGCCGAGATTGACGCTTTCGCCGAGCCGCGCCGCGACGGTCTTCTTCGCCCGACCGGGCGCCTCGATCTCGAGCGTATAGGCGCCCGAGTTCTCGTCGAGCTTGTCGAACTTGAAGTCGCCGTAGTTGTCGCTCGCGCATTCGGCGATCGTGCGGCCGTCCTGGATCAGCCGCACTCGCGCGCCCTCGACGCAATCGACGATGCCGCCCTGCTCGGCGGCGACCGAGCCGCCGATAAAGCATTTTGTGTAGCGCCACAGGTTGCGGTACCAGACGCGCG
>DATBZM010000140.1:0-21046 GCA_036513175.1 Xanthobacteraceae bacterium
AGGGCGGCCGGGGTGGGGTGGCTGCCTCACCCCCACCCGGTCCGAGCCTTCGGCTCGGCCCGACCTCCCCCCTGCAGGGGGAGGTGGGCACCGAGTCCGGGGCGGGGAAATACGCAATCGAAGGCGACCGCGACGCGACCGTGCGGCGGCCGCGGCCGGCGCGGCCGGAGCTTTCCAGCCTCGGGATCGCCGCGACCAGCCAGTCCCTCGACAAGCTGCTGCGCGAGGGCCGGGCTGAGTTCCTCGACGAGCAGGGCGTCCCGCGGGTATGGACGCCGCATCGGCCGGCGCGGCCGGACAAGACCGAGGGCGGCGTTCGCTTCGTGGTCAAATCCGAATACGAGCCGAAGGGCGACCAGCCGACCGCGATCGCCGAGCTGGTCGAAGGCGTGGCGCGCCACGACCGCACGCAGGTGCTGCTCGGCGTCACCGGCTCGGGCAAGACCTTCACGATGGCCAAGGTGATCGAGGCGACGCAGCGCCCCGCGATCATCCTCGCGCCCAACAAGACGCTCGCCGCCCAGCTCTACGGCGAGTTCAGGAGCTTCTTTCCCGACAACGCGGTCGAGTACTTCGTCTCCTACTACGACTACTACCAGCCCGAAGCCTATGTGCCGCGCACCGACACCTATATCGAGAAGGAGTCCTCGATCAACGACCAGATCGACCGCATGCGCCATTCGGCGACGCGCGCGCTGCTCGAACGCGACGACGTGATCATCGTCGCGTCGGTGTCGTGCATCTACGGCATCGGCTCGGTCGAGACCTACACGGCGATGACCTTCCTGCTCAAGAAGGGCGAGCGCATCGACCAGCGCCGCCTGATCGCCGACCTCACCGCCCTGCAGTACAAGCGCACGCACGGCGATTTCGCCCGCGGCACCTTCCGGGTGCGCGGCGACACGATCGACATCTTCCCGGCCCACTACGAGGACCGCGCCTGGCGCGTGCAGCTGTTCGGCGACGAGGTCGAGAAGATCGAGGAGCTCGACCCGTTGACGGGCCAGAAGACCGACGAGCTGTCCTTCATCAAGGTCTACGCCACCTCGCACTACGTGACGCCGCGCCCGACGCTGCTGCAGGCGATCGCCAGCATCAAGGCGGAGTTGCGCCAGCGCCTCGAGGAGCTCAACCGCGCCGGCCGCCTGCTCGAGGCCCAGCGGCTCGAGCAGCGCACCATCTACGACCTGGAGATGATGGAGGCGACCGGCAGCTGCGCCGGCATCGAGAACTATTCGCGCTACCTCACGGGCCGCAGGCCGGGCGAGCCGCCGCCCACCTTGTTCGAATACGTGCCCGACCATGCGCTCGTCTTCATCGACGAGAGCCACGTCACGGTGCCGCAGCTCGGCGGCATGTATCGCGGCGACTTCCGCCGCAAGGCGACGCTGGCCGAGTACGGCTTCCGCCTGCCCTCGTGCATGGACAACCGGCCGCTGCGCTTCGAGGAATGGGATCTGATGCGGCCGCAGTCGGTCGCGGTGTCGGCGACGCCGAGCGGCTGGGAGCTCGAAGAGTCGGGCGGCGTGTTCGTCGAGCAGGTCATCCGCCCGACCGGGCTGATCGATCCGCCGGTCGACGTGCGGCCGGCGCGCACCCAGGTCGACGACGTGATCGGCGAGGTGCGCGCCGTCGCGCAGAAAGGCTATCGCGCGCTCGTCACCGTGCTTACCAAGCGCATGGCCGAGGATCTCACCGAATACCTGCACGAGCAGGGCATCCGCGTGCGCTACATGCATTCCGACATCGACACGATCGAGCGCATCGAGATCATCCGTGACCTGCGCCTCGGCGCCTTCGACGTGCTGGTCGGCATCAACCTGCTGCGCGAGGGCCTCGACATTCCCGAATGCGCGCTGGTCGCGATCCTCGACGCCGACAAGGAAGGCTTTCTGCGCAGCGAGACGAGCCTGATCCAGACCATCGGCCGCGCCGCGCGCAACGTCGACGGCAAGGTCATCCTCTACGCCGACACGGTGACCGGCTCGATGGAGCGCGCCATGGCGGAGACCAGCCGCCGGCGCGAGAAGCAGGACGAGTACAACACCGTGAACGGCATCACGCCGGAGAGCATCCGCCGCGGCATCGCGGATATTCTCGACAGCGTCTACGAGCGCGACCACGTGCTGGTCGCGACCGGCGCCGGCAAGGCCGGCGAGTTCGAGGACGCCGCCACCATCGGCCACAACTTCGAGGCCGTGATCGCCGATCTCCAGACGCGCATGCGCGAGGCCGCCGCCGACCTCAACTTCGAGGAAGCCGCTCGCCTGCGCGACGAGGTCAAGCGCCTGCGCGCCACCGAGCTCGCCGTGACCGACGACCCGACCGCAAAACGCCTACCCTCACCAAGCGCGCGGGGCGTGTCCGCCGTAGCCCGAAGGGCGAAGGCGGATGGGGTAGGCGGCGCTCGCGATACTGGTCCGCGCAAACCCACCCTCGACGAAATGGGCCCCGGTCCCGAGTCCGCTGCCGATCGCGGCCCGCGCTCCACGCTCGGCCGCCCCGGCATGCGCGGCGGCTTCAAGCGCAAGGGGCGGTAAGCGCGCCGAGTGCTCGCGTCGTCAAAGCCGCCACCCTTCTGAAATTATTGCTGTTATCCCAGTTAGGTTCGTTTTGGAATTTTGCAGTTCTGTCGTTCGGCCGAGTCGGCCTCCGTCACTTCCTTCACCGTCATGCCCGCGCATGCGCTCCCGCGCAGAAATACAATCGATCTGCAATGGAAAATTGCCGCCAATTACAATGCAAGGCCTTGAAAGACCGACCAAAAAACCGCCGGGGCAAGAACAATGGGAAACAATGCAAAGAACAATGAAAAAAAACAATGGAAACGCGGATCGAAGCGCGATAACCGCGGAGGTCGTGAACTGCCAGGGCCAAGGGGGCCGTTCATTGTCGGTAGGGCGTCACCGATATCTGGTATTTCGCCGAGTGGCTTCGTTCGGGCCGTTCTGCGAACGCCGGCCTCTTTTGCCGTCATGCCCGCACATGCGAGGCGCAGGCGGGCATCCACATCTTCGCGGCAGCGCCGGCAAAAACGTGGGGTTGGGGACCCCCTTCGCTTGCTCCGCAAGGTACGGGCGCCGCAAAGAACTCGCCCCGTCCTGAACGACATTTTAGCAGCACGAGCGACCATAGGCAAGAACAAAAAGTGAACATTCATGCAATCCGCGCCCGGTCCGCTTCACGTGCCACGATGGCGCCGATCGCCGACGTCATCGACCTGGGCCGCGCCCCGCAGCCGGAGCCTCCGGGTACGCGTCCTCAATGGGAGCACGCACACTGCATCGAATTCGGCCAACGCGCCGCAGGCGTGCCGGTCGACAGGCCCGCGGGCCGTCCGCTATTAAGACATGATCAACCATCAACCACGCATCTTGGCCGCGTCGATCGCCATTCGGCCGGCCACCATCAACTGCGCAGGGGACCGCGTAGCCATGATTACCGCCGCACGCGTTGCCGCCGGCCTCGGCGTCGCCGCCCTGGTCGCGGCGCTCGCCGCCTGCGCAGGCGGCAACGCCACTTCGAGCCTCGCGACGCCCGCCACCGCCTCGGCCACCCCAACGACCAGCGCGCCCGCCCAGCCAGCGCCGGCCGCGTCGACGGCCGCTGCGCCGGCCGCCCCGGCCGCCCTGCCCCAGCACCTCACCAAGACCGAGATCAACGAGAAGTGCTGGATGCGCACCGAGCCGTTCCATGCCGACAATCTCGACAAGCGCATGAAGCTCGTCGACAAGTGCATCGACGAGATGACGCGGGCGCAGGGCGGGGTGTGAGGGCGTGTTCACTCAGCCAAATCAGACGTACATCGGATAGCTATTGAATTATCGATTTGATATTGGTCTCCGCGTGGACCGATGAGCATGTTCGACGCGCTTCGGGCCAAGGCTTATCAAATCAAATTTGTCTCGCACGCCGAGGCGATTCTTCAGGGCGATTTTCCTGACGCCGTTTACGCAGAAGAAGCAAGCGATTATTCGGCCGCGACCGACATGGCCCTCGAATGATGCGCGTAGGTCTTCCACGTCGGCCGATAGCCGTCATCCGCCTGATTGCCCCAGGTCGCCCAATGTTTACGCGTGCCGCGCGCGAATAGTTCGAGGAACGGTCCGGGCGAACACGCCTCGATGATATCGTATTGCTCGTCCGGCTTGCGCGAGTGCTCGCGCTTGCGCGTCGCCAGCAGATTGACCTGCCGCCGGCCTGGCGCCAGCGTGCGCGCGTTCTTGCCGCGCACGCCGAACAGGATCAGCTCCGTGACATTGCGGAAATAGAACCCGACGCCGCGGCCATCCGAGCCGCCATCCTTGCGGATCTTGTGCCAGACAATGTTGGACTTGTACGTAAACCCCCATGCTTTCAGCACCGCGAGCCCTTCCGGCAGCATCGCGTTCGGGCACCACAGATAAAGATGCGAGGTGGGCGCGGCGAGCTGCTCGACCGGAAGCGCCATGATCTCGTCGAGCTTCATCGTCCCATAGCGCGACAGCCGACGATGCTCCGGCGCGACCTTGCCGGTCTTGTTGGTGAACCGCCATGGCGGGTCGGCGAGGATCGTGGCGAACCGGCGGCCGCGCGCAAAGCCGATCAGGTCTTGGGCCGCCGCGGTCGCACGCAGGTCGCCGGACAACGGGCTGCCCGCCTTGGTGCGCTTCGCCATCGAAGCGGATCCGCTCGCCCTCGACATGACCTCTCCAAACTCCGGCGACGCCTGAACGAGCGCCTGATTCGCTCCGTCGCCATTGTCAGACATATCGGGACCCCTCCTAGACCCTAAATGCAATGTTCCTGTTATGTCCTCAAGCGTCTTCACGGCTACCCCCGTTATCCCTTGAGCGCGGGCGCCGAGATCGAAGTCAGGCTTGGTCGCGGAGCGGCCGCCGCCGGTCCGCCTCGCGCGCGCATTGCCCGCGGCGATCCGTGCTAACCTCCGCCGAACCCAGGAATCCGCATGGCCACCTACTTCATCTTCGGCGCGATCGGGACCTGCCCCGGCTGCGGGGATCATCGTTTTTCCGGACCCATCACCATCGCGCCAGATACCACGGTCACCTGTCACCGCTGCGGACATGTCGCCACGGTGGCCGAGGCGGCGCAGACCGGCCTCGCGTCGGGCGCCGTCAAGAAGCTGAGCGACCACCGCGTGGTGCAGGACGGCTGAGGTCGTGAATATCCGAGATCGACGCCCGCCCCAGTAGGGCAATCGCATTTGCGTCTTCCCCTCTCCCCGTAGGGGAGAGGGTGGCGAGCGAAGCGAGCCGGATGAGGGGCGCTCGGAGTTTCACACTAGCTCCGAGCGCCCCTCACCAGCTCCGAGCGCCCCTCACCCCGACCCTCTCCCCTACGGGGAGAGGGGGCGCAAGAGCCGCGAACGGATCATGTGCGGTTGCCCAGCCCGCGCGTGCATCCGCCGCGAACCGTGCTATTCTCGCCGGCATCGCAATTGCGCCTTAGGGAGGAGGACGTCATGGCCAATCGTGAACAGAAGAAGAGCCGCGAGAAGAAGAAGCCGAAGGCGGACAAGAACAAGAAGACGAAGCATCAGCCCTTTGGCGGGCAGATGGCGCCGGGCCAGGGCCAGGACCACCCGGGCTTCAATCTCCCCAAGAAGCCCTGACGCGCGTCCCGGTTGCGCGGCCTGCGCGACCGTGTCCGCCGGCGTGCGGCCGGCGGATGCGCTCCAATATTCTCATTTTTCCGCTTTGGTCCCGGTGCCGATGCGGCCGATCTCGGCCGCCATCATGGTGCCCCCAAATGTCGCCCCAATGGCGCACCCATGATGCGCCATTGTCGAATCCGGGAACCCGCATGACCGCTCGAACGATCGGCGCCGTCCGCACCCTCCTGATTGCGAGCCTCACGGCTCTGCTTGGTGCGGCCGCCGCCTTTGCGCAGGCGCAGCCGAACCTCACGCCCGACGAGCAGATTGCGCCACGCCAGGTGCAGACCGTGCCGGCCGTGAAGCCCAAACCAAAGCCCGGCCCGCGCTCGGTCAAGCCCGACGACAATGCCGACGACAACCCGGCGCCCGCCGCGGCGCCGGCCGCGCCGAAGCCCGCGCGCAAGCCTGCGCCCGCCGCCAACGTGGTCGCGTGCGGCGGCCTGTTCGCCAAGGATTCGAGCCACGTCAAGCTCGCCGAATTCTTCCAGGCGAAGAACATTGACTACGGCCCGGTCGAAGGCGCGGGCGGCAGCGCGCTCAACGCCACCATCCTGTTTCCCAAGGATCCCAAGCGCCGGCTCGAGGTGCTGTGGCAGAACGATGCGACGCGCAGCGCGACCTCGATGGTGGTGATCACCGGGCAGTCGCAATGGAAGGGCCCGAAGGGCCTGCATCTCGGCCTTGCGCTCGCGGCGCTGGAGAAGCTCAACGGCAAGCCCTTCCGGCTTGCCGGCTTCGATCAGCCCAACGGCGCCCGCGCGCTCGACTGGATGGGCGGCGCGCTCGCCGACCTTCCGGGCGGCTGCCAGGTCGGCATCAAGCTCGACGCCGACCGCAAGGCCGCCGCCAACCTGCTTGCCGCCGCGGCCGGCAAGGCTTTGATGTCGAGCGACCCGGCGGTCCGCGCCGTCAAGCCGACCGTGAGCGAGATCGTGTTCGGCTATTCGCAGTAATGCTTCGTCATGGCCGGGCTTTGTCCCGGCCATCCACGTCTTGCTTGCTGACTCGCAGAAAGAAAGACGTGGATGCCCGCTTGCGCGGGCATGACGAAGACAGCCGACTAGCGCCGCTACGCCGCCGCCTGCTCCTGCTCGCGCACCGACGCCACGACGTTCTCGGCCATTTGGCGCGGGATGCGCATATAGTCCTTCATGAGCTGCGCGGGCGCGGCGGCCGCGTCGCAGCGGCGGCGGATGCGCAGGCGCAGGATCGCCTGGAAGGCTTCGATGTTGAGCGCGGCGGCGCGGCAGATCAGCATCAGCGTTTCCTCACCGGCGCCGAAGATGTTGCGCACGACGGTCTCGCTGCGCAGGCCGAGCCGCCCGGCGATAAAAACCGCGAGCGCGAGCGGCTCGTCGGCGTCGGCGATCTCGGCCACGGCTTCGCTCGGCGAAAGATTGCCGCGCGCGATCTGCTCGTTGAGGATCGCGATCGGGCGCGCGCCGCTCACCGCGGTGCGCAGCCGGTCGGCGAGCAGGCGGCGCGCGACGCCGATCAGCTTGTGCGCCGCCGGGGTCTCGACCTCGACCTGGACGGCGTCGATCTTCGACGCAATGGCGCTCGCCAGCATCGGCAGGAGGTCGGTCGCGACCCGTTCGGGCAGATCGCGTCGCATCACCAGACGGTTGAGGATGGTCTCGCAGGCGGTGGCGCGCGCCGCCAGCCACTCGAAGCCGGCATCGGAGAAGCGCGCGCCCTCGTTGCCCGTGACGGTGCCGGCCACCTCGTCGTTGCCGCGCTCGACCAGGATGTCGGTCACGACTTCCGACACGGTCAGCCGGCGGGCGATCGCGAGCAGATGCTCCTGGCTGTGCTCGCGCGCGATCGGCGCCAGATCCTCGTCATTAAGGACGGGCGAGCGCATCAGCACCGGCTCGGCCACCTCGATCGCGTCGCGCGCGAGGCGGCGCAGCGTGCGGTAGGGCACGTCGTCGAGATCGGCGATGCGTTCGGAAAGCTCGCGGCGCGCCAGCGGCTCAACCTCGGCCAGCACCGTATCCATGATGTCGTCGAACAGGCTGAGCTCGATCGGCGTGCGGCGCGGCGCCGCGAAGAATGCGGTCGAAATCGCGCGCATGAGCTCGTGCCGCCGCTGCGGCGACGGCTCGCGCGCCAGTTGCTTGAGCGTCTCGAACGATACGGACATCGTGATCCTCGTCCGGTCCGAGAATGCGCTCGAATCGAGGCGATTCCACTAAAGAAGATGGTAAAAAATCGTTGCCGCGCGTTAACGAAGTGCGCGAGGGGCGCTCGCTATCTTCCCTCTCCCCTTCGGGGAGAGGGAGCGCAGGCTCAGTGCATAAATCACCTCAGCGATCGATCTCGCCCACGACGATCGAGGTATCCGGACGCACCAGCAGCACCTTGCCGGACAGCGCGACGTAATTCGTGTCGGCGAGGCTCGGCACGTGCCGCACCAGGTCGGCCGGCCAGGCCTGCGTCCTGGTCGTCGCCGGCAGCTGCGTGGTCAGACCCGCGTAAGGCACCGACAGCGTGCCGGCCGATTTGACTTGCTCGAGAATGAGCTTGCGCTGCGCGTCGGTGAGCGCCGGACCGCGTGCCATGGTCGGGATTTCGTCGCGCCTGGCGTTGGCGGCGGAGAATTTCGCCGGCGTGGTGGAGGTATCTTTCGGCGCGTTGGGCACGTTGAGCGTCCCGTTGACAAATACCGCCGAGCCTGTCGCCGGCGCTGGCGCCTGCTTCGCCGCCGGCTCCTCGACGCCGGCGTGGCCCGGCACCTTGGGCGACTGTGCCGATTGCACATTGCCCGCATTCGCCGATGGCGTCTGCGCGAATCCGGCGCTGACGGTGCCGAACAGCGCGACGGTCAAGAGCGCCTCGCGCACGTAGTTCTTCATCGAAACCATGGAGCGCTCCTGAATAACCCCCGTGCGCCGGAAAGGTAACGCGCAACGGGCATCGTCGGTTCACGTGGATGCCGCCGTTTCGGCCGCGATGCCGACACAGTCGCGTGACCCAATCGGCGGGCTGGGGAGCGCAATCCACCCATCCGCGCATCTTCCGGCGAGCGTCCGCTCCGGACTCCGGCACGGACCGTTCGCCGAGCGGGCCGCGCGGTTGCGGGGACACGGTGGAGATGTCACATGAGTACGGTCACGTCATCCGGCCAGACCAACGATCAAGCGAGCGGCGAATTCGAAGGTGAGATTCGCGAATTCGTGCGCAAGGACGTCGCGCCCTGGCGCAAGCGTCCGGAGACGCCACCCGAACCGCCAGCGGAAAATGTCAGCATGCTGGTGCAGCGCGTCGCCGGCGCGTCGTTGAGCGAGATCGATCATGTGATCGAGGAGCTGCGCGGCATGCGCGAATTCCTGCGCAGCGAGGGCGACCGCGTGCAGCGCGAGATCGCCGGCTATGCGACGGTGAGCCAGGCCGCCGCGGCCTCGATGAAGGTCATTTCGGACAGCATGGCTGAATGGCGCGGCTCATCCACGGCATCGAACACCGCGTTCCGCAGTTGAGTCGTAGCCCGGATGACCCCCGCGAAAGCGGGGGAACATCCGGGGCTGCATTGCCGAGTGGAGAGGACTATCCCGGATTTCCCCCCGCTTTCGCTTCGCTTTCGCGGGGGTCATCCGGGCTACGCTCTAACTACTTTCTAACTCGCCAATCCAAAGCGACGCGGGGCGCGGTCCCTTCGGCCCGCGCCCCGCGCGCTGCGGCGGTCCGTCCGTCAAGGCGTGACGTCCGCCACTACCGTATTGGTGACCGGATCGACCAGCAGGACGCGACCGTTCATGGTCGCATACCTGTACGGCCGCACCGCCGGCACCGCGACGGTGGCGCGCGCCGGCAGCGGCGTCACCGCGACGCTCGCCGGCAGCACCGAGCCGACCGTGTAGGGCGCCGCATAGACCGGAGGTGCTTCCTCGGCATAGCCGTCGTCGTCGACCACCTCGGCCGGCGTCGACACCGCATAGCCGGTGGTCTCGCTCGGCGCGACCACGACGGTGCGCGCCGCGGGCGGCGGAAACGGCGGATAGCCCGGCACCGAAGGAACGACTTGCGGAGCGACCTGCGGAACAACCTGCTCCTGCACCAGCGTGCGGTAGATCACCTGACGCTGGGCGGGCGCGAGCACGAGCGGCGCCACGGCGACGCGCCGGGTCGTGCGCACGGTGCGCGTGACGGTGTGCTCGGTCGTGGTGCGGCGGGCGTGGCGCACCACGTGTCGGGTGCGCGTCGTCGGCGCGACGCCGACGGTTTCGTCCACGACGGTCGAGGCCGCCGGCGCGGCTGCGAGCGGCCGCCGCGTGATCACGGTTCCGTTCGGCGTCTGGGTCACCGTCGTTTCCACCGGCTCGTTGTCGATCTGCCGGGTGACGACGCTTTGGGCGTGCGCGCTTGTCGCGCCCAGCGCGAGCGCAAAGCCGAGCGTCGCGGAACACACAACTCTCATGGCGTTCTCCGATTGTCGGTTGACACCGGGGCCAACGCGACCTCGCGGGCGTGGTTCCGGGAACGCACGTGACGATTTCGCGGCGGAACGATGCCGCTACGGAGGCGGATCGCTTTGCCAATCGCATTAAGGATTCCGTGACCACGCCGCGCCACCAAATTGCCGGGGAGCGATGTCATTCCGCGGATCACCGGGACGGAGGTTGTGGAATGACCGACATTGTCCGCTACGCCGTGCGCTTCGCGCGCATGGCGCCGATCGGGACGATGCTGGCCGCCGCCCTGGTCACGGGCACCGTCATGGCGCAGACCATGGCGCAGGCCATGGCACAGACGATGGCGCCGGCGCTCGACCCGGAGGCCGACGCCGCGACGAGCGCGCCGGCCGAGCAGCTGGACTTCTCGTTGCTGATCGACGCGCCGACTCTTTCAGATCATCGCAACGCTGCGCCGCCATCCGACCTCGCGGCGCCGCCCGCGACGATCGGCAGCCGCGTCGACAAGGCGGACGGCTCGATGACGCTCTCGGCCGGCGAAGCGTTGCCCATCCCGTGGGACGCAAAGGTCGGCGTCGATCTTGCGGCGCCCGCCGTGCCGATCGACACGCCGCTGCCCGGACAGGGCGCCGAGGATCACGGCTCCGGCTGGGCCAATCTCGCGGTGCCGGCCGCGCCGATCGGCCTCGACAAGGCGACGATCGATGCGCGTGTCGACCCCGCCGCCGATCAGGGCAGGCTGTCGACCGCGCTCAGCCGTTCGCTGCCGATCGGCGGCGGCTTCTCGCTCACGCTGCAGAACGGCTATGCGGTGACCCAGACGCTTGCCAATCCCAACGGGATGGCGACCGCGCCCAATCCGCGCATCTACACCGGCGACGGCGGTGTGAAGCTCGACCTGCCGACGCAAACCGCCGTCTCGGCCCGCGCCAGCATGTCATCGAGCGACGATCGGCCCACGCCGTCGCTCAGCGCCGAGCAGAAGCTGTTCGACACGCCGCTCAGCATCACGGGCACGATCAGCCAGCGGCCGACCGGCGAGACCGACCGCAGCATCATGGCGGGCTTCAAGCAGACGTGGTGAGGATAGTAGTAAGGATCGTAGCCCGGATGAAGCGAAGCGAAATCCGGGGCCAGCGCCGGCCAGAATCGCGACGCTTACCCCGCATTCCGCTTCGCTCCCTGCGGGCTACGCGACGACGCAGGCAGCGCCGCCATCACCCGCTGATGCGGGCGATGTCGGCGCCGCAGGCGATGAGCTTGTCCTCGAGGCGCTCGAAGCCGCGGTCGAGATGGTAGACGCGGTTGACCATGGTCTCGCCCTCGGCGGCGAGCGCCGCGATGACGAGCGAGACCGAGGCGCGCAGGTCGGTCGCCATCACGGGGGCACCTTTAAGTCTGTCGACGCCCTCGATGGTCGCGGTCTCGCCGTCGAGGTGGATGTGGGCGCCGAGGCGCACCAGCTCCTGCACGTGCATGAAGCGGTTCTCGAAGATGGTCTCGGTGATGCGCGAGGAGCCCTTGGCCCGCGTCATCAGCGCCATGAGCTGCGCCTGCAGGTCGGTCGGAAAGCCGGGAAACGGGTCGGTCGCGACCTCGACCGGAAAGAGCCCGGCGCCGTTGCGGGCGACGCGGATGCCGGTGTTGGTCGCCGCGATCTCGACGCCCGCCTGGCCGAGCACGTCGAGCGCCGCCTGCAGGAGCTCGGGCCGCGCGCCCGCGAGCGTGACCTCGCCACCCGCCATCGCCACCGCCATCGCGTAGGTGCCGGTCTCGATGCGGTCGGGCAGCACGCTGTGGCGGGCGCCGGAAAGCTTCGCCACGCCCTGCACCACGATGCGCGAGGTGCCGGCGCCGGAAATCTTCGCGCCCATCTTGTTGAGGCAGTCGGCGACGTCGGCGATCTCGGGCTCGCGCGCCGCGTTCTCGATCACGGTGGTGCCGTCAGCGAGCGATGCGGCCATCAGCGCCGTATGCGTGCCGCCGACCGTGACCTTGGGGAAGACGATCTCGCCGCCCTTGAGGCCGTTTTTGGCGCGCGCGATCACGTAGCCGCTATCGATGTCGATAGCGGCGCCGAGCCGCTCCAGCACCATGATGAGCAGATCGACCGGGCGCGTGCCGATCGCGCAGCCGCCCGGCATGGAGACTTTCGCCTCGCCCATGCGGGCGACCAGCGGGGCGATGACCCAGAAGCTCGCGCGCATCTTCGAGACGAGCTCGTAGGGCGCCGTGGTGTCGACGATGTGGGCGGCCGAGATGTGCAGCGTCTGGCCCTGGTACTCGGTGTCGCCCGGCCGCTTGCCGCCGACCATGACGTCGACGCCGTGATTGCCGAGGATGCGCTGGAGCAGGCCGACGTCGGCGAGCCGCGGCACGTTGTCGAGGATCAACGTCTGCTCGGTGAGCAGGCTCGCGATCATCAGCGGCAGCGTCGCGTTCTTCGCGCCCGAGATCGGAATCGTGCCGTTGAGGGGCCGCCCGCCCACGATCCTGATGCGATCCATGTCCATCCCCCCGCGGCCTCGCCGAGGCCGCACCGCGCATGACGATGACCGCTTGGCCCGCCGGGCGCAATCGATCGCTGGTGACAGGGTTATCGCCCGCGACCGTCCCCCGCCCATCGGCACGTCACGGCCGGATTGCGGCGAAAGTCGGGAGCGGGCGACGGTTTCAGCGGTCTTCGTTCTGGTCCTCGTTGCCGGCCGGCCGCGCTGGCGGCTCCTCGCCAGGCGCCGCCTCGTCGGCCGCCCGCCCGCGCGCCTGCGCCTTGCGCCGCTTGAGGTTTTCCTTGAGCGCCGCCGCAAGCCGCTCGGCCCGCCGGTCGCGCTGGTCTGCCTTGCCTGCCGTCATGGCCGGGTCTTACCGCGTCTTCGGCCTCGTGTCCCGGGCGCGGCGCAGCGCGAAGCGGTGCGCCGCAGACCCGGGACCCAGGGCCACAATCATGGACCGGGCGGCGCACAAATACGACCCCCAATCCTTGCGCCGCCTCCCCGCGTATGGCACGTTCCGCGCCGTTCGCGCGCCCGTCGGCGCCCGTTTCTCCGCTGCCGTAGCTCAGTGGTAGAGCACTCCCTTGGTAAGGGAGAGGTCCACAGTTCAATCCTGTGCGGCAGCACCATCAAAACGCGATGGCCTCAATGCTCGCATTCGGGCACGCGCTATCGATCCCGTGGATGAAAATACCATCGAGGTGTGCATCGATCTGCGCGCGCATCCAGCCAATGACCCTGAGATCGTCTTTCGTGATGCCGCCGGCCGAAGCGAGCATCCCGCGCATGTCGGCGGCCATCTGGCGGCAGATCGCGGTCGGGGCGGTAAGCTCGGCGCGCACGATTTGCGCGATGGCGGTCGAGCGGTCGCGGCGGTGGGTGGTGCAGTGACCGAGCATGCTTCTTCCTCTCACGCGGTGGTTGTGGCTAGGATGGCGCGGGGAAACGGGGAGGACGGACCATGCAGGCTGCGCCCGCATTGCAGACACTGCTCACAGCGGCGCTCGTGGTGGTGATTGTGGTCGCCCTGATCGCGACGGCGATCGTGCAGAACGTCCGCGCGCGTCGCGCCCGCCGCGCCGCGCTGCAGGACCTGCGGGACCGATGGGTTGCCGACATCGTCGAACGCGTCGAGCCGACCGGGCTCGCGGGCGTCGCGACCATTCTGCTGATTCTGTTCGACTTGGTGACGGTCTTCGACTTCGCGCAGGCGTCGACGGTCTTCCAGCAGATGTTCGCGGCGCTGGAGCTGATCGCCGGCAACATCGTGCTGGCGCTGCCGATCGTGCTCGGTCGGCGACGCACCTATTCGGTGTATCGGTCGCGGAGAGATGGCGACGTGGACGGCTGAGGACATTCGCGGGTTCTTGAGTCCCGCATATTCTTTCCCGGTAAAAATGCTGGGCAAATAGAAAATCGGTTATTTTACCGGGATTGTAGTCCCGATTCCCGCGGCGTAGCCGACCTCCAGGGGCACCCAAATGGACAACAGCTTGCCATGATCGATGTTATATTTTAGCTCATTGAGCGGCAGCTGAATTTCCCGGCCATGAATTCTCACTTCGAGGGCAGACTTACGACCCGTTAGCGGGGCAACGCCGACGACCTCTCCGGCAATGGTTCGAAGAGTTAGATCGTCGGTACGAACGACCACGTCCTCGCCAATTATCACAAAATAGACCGGCACGTTGTGAAGCTCCACCGGATCAATCTGCAAATCTGTGCCGGGCAATGCGACAAGATCCGCCCTCCCCCTCGGCGAAGTAGGAACCGTGGTCGCACGAGGGATCGTTGAGATGATCTCCCTATCAAAATCAGCCGGCGCTGCCCCGAGCGGCGGGCCCAAACCCGCCGGGACCGATTTGGGAAAAATAGTTGAATCTTTAACGTACTGTGAAGTTGAGGTCGCTGGCTGTGCGAAATGCACGTACGCGGCTGCGCAGGCGATTGCCCCGACCGCGCAAACGGCTGCAACGCCGTAATAGAGGGCGAGCCTTCGAAGGGCCCAGATCGAGATCCCAACCAAAATTTGGGAGGAGGTCGGACCGCTACCATGCTCGCTGTGCGCAATGCTCATGTTCATTGCCTCAACTGACGGAAGGCCTCGACCAGCCCCATCCCTATGAAAAGTAGCATTACTCCAAGCTCTGATGCATCAAAAAACCATCGGATCGGTATGCGATCGAAGAACTTCGGATCATTATCGCCCCAGAGGATCGTGAAGATCCAGTGGGAACCCCAGATGCTTGCGCTCACGATCGAGCCCAGCGCGAGATGCCCAAGAATGACGGCCCCGCCGCGCAGGAGACGCACAAAGACCTTTTCAATTCGTTCTTTTCTGTGTGTGGGCATCCCTAACAGTAGCGAGATACAGGTACAAATCAAAGTGTTCTGTTGAAAACAGCAGACTGTTAATCACCTAGGCCGCATCTCCGTTACCCGGGCCGCCCAGTCGACCTCGACGTCAAAGATCGGGCCCTCGGATTGGGAAATCAGGTGGGACAGCCCCTTGGCCCTGCTCCGGTGAAGCTTTTTGATCAGCACAGGCCCGTCAACGAGCCCGACGACGCACAGCTTGTTCAGTAGATCGTTCGTCACCGGTCGGCGGACGTCGTCGTAGTACACCAGCCAGCGATCGAAGAATGCGCCCAGGCTCTCGCCGCGCACCTCGACGGCAACCGTATCGCGGGTGGCGTTTTCCGGCGCCTGGACCTCGTCGAATGGCCCTTGCGACGCGGAGAAGAATGTCGTGCGCGCGCCCGCGTCGACATAGCCGGCGAGCAGCACGACGCCGCGCTCGAGCGGCGCGGGCTCTTCCTCGCCCTTTCCCTGGAGGAGCCATGTCGGCGTCGTATGCAGCACGCGCGCGAGCGCCTCGATCGTGCACGTGGTCACGCCTTGCGGCCACCGCCTTTCTCCTCGGCGGCGCGCTTCAAGTTGCGGACCGCATCCTTTGTGAGGCCGGCCCGCTTCGAGGCCGCCGTGGCCGAGAGGCCGAGATCCTTGAGCCGCTTTTCGACGCGGTCGAATTACCGATCTCAAGATGCATGGGCGAGACCGATTCGCTTATTCGACTGACCAAGCTCTACGGCGAGGCCCTCGGCATGGAGCTGCGGACGGTGAGCTGGCGGATGTTCGGCGACAGCAAGAAGCTCGGCGCGATCGTCGCGAGCGCAGACCTGTCGGTACGGCGCCGCAAGAGCGCGAATGATGTTGCTGTCGGATCGCCATCCATCCCGGTTAAGCCGAGCGCCGTTCGCGCGCCCATTGGCGCACTCCCTTGGTAAGGGAGAGGTCCACAGTTCAATCCTGTGCGGCAGCACCATTCAACCAATGACCGCAATGAGATCGCGCACCTGATCTCGGCAGGACGGCGCACGCTCGCGCCATTCCTTCGCAAGATCCAGCTCCTCGATTTCCAGCCGAAAGTAATCTTCCGGAATTCCGTCGAGTCTCGCGAGAACGGCGCGTTTGAGATGGGCTACATGTCGAAGATTTGCGCGTAGCAGGTCGGGGAAGAGTCGGTGGACGACCGCGATATCGAAGACATCGCGAACCTTGAGCATCGAGCCGCGATAGACGAGCTTCTTGATCGCGGTCTCGACCGGGTGTTCGAGCCGAACGTCGTGCGCGCCGCCCGCTGCGACTTCGCCCACGTCGACACGCTTCAGCTCACTCGGCAGATCCGTAATACCCGCCGCAACGATGAAGTCGATCTCACCATCGGGGTAGGCGAGCCTGAGATGATTGGCGCTTTCCTCGTAGGCCTTGCACGCCCAAATTCCCTCGCCAGCCAGCCGCGGCGAAAGGAATGACAGATATTGGGGATCATCGATGAATGCATCGATGTCTTTGCTGAGCCGATGACCTGCATGGATCATCAGCGCCGTACCGCCGCCCAACACCCAATGTGGAACCGGCTGTCCTGCGGCACGAAGGCGCGCAAGGCCTTCAACCGTCCTATGAAGCAGCAGTTGCCACGGAGCCAAGCTCGGCCTCCAGCTCCGCGTTTCGCTCGCCGGTTTTGCGTTTGGTCGCGAGATATGCGCAGGCAAGCTCGGATCTGGAGAGGCCGTGCGCGGCCGCAAAGGCGAGCACCAGATCGGGGCTGACGTCCGTGAAGAAGGTCGCAACGTGCACAGGCCATTTGCCAGGCTCGGCCTTCGCCAGGCGATCCGCGAGTGTCGCGGCGCCGATCGCTCGCTTGTATGGAGCGTTCACAGCCGCCAATACGAGCTCATCGACCTCCTCAATCGCCATCTTCCTAGCCAACTGATCGATCCGCGCCGACGTCATCAATTCAATATAGGAGTTCCGAGTGCCGCCGTCGACCATCGGGGCCATCGGAAACATCCGTGCAATCCTCATGGCTGACGAAAATATGTTTGACAGTTCCGGTACTTAGAGACGGCCTGCGCCGTCGGCGAGGAGAAGTCGACAGTTCGATCCTGTCCGACACCACCATCGCTGAACGTGTATATTGTCGGCCATGACTGCTGTGCCGAAGTCGCGGATGACCGTTGATGAATATCTCGCTTGGGCCGAAGGACAGCCCGGGCGGTACGAGCTGCTGGACGGCAATGTGTTCGCGATGTCGCCGGAGAGCGCAGGCCACGCCGAGAGGAAGGCCGCCGTCCACGCCGCGTTGCTGGCCGATATCCGGGTGCGTGGCCTGCCCTGTCACGCCCTGCCGGATGGCATGACGGTTCGCATCGACGATGCGACCGCCTACGAGCCTGACGCCGTCGTGTACTGCGGCGACAAGCTCCCGTCCTCCGCCGTCGAGGTGCCCCACCCCGTGATCGTCGTCGAGGTCCTGTCGCCGTCGACGCGACACATCGATCTCGCCGCGAAGCTCGCCGACTATTTTCGCCTTCCCAGCGTCGCGCACTACCTAATCGTCGACCCCGACAAGCCGCGCATCGTGCACCACGCCCGCAGTGCGAACGAGACCATCCTGACACGCATCGTGACCAGCGAAAGCATCAGGCTCGATCCGCCCGGGATCGAATTGACGCTGGATGCCGTCTATTGATCCCGCAGCGGCCTTGTCGACCGCGGGATATTCGACGATCATGCCGCGATGGCACGCATGCTTCGTCTGCCCGCGTTTGCGCTCGCGCTGATCGTCGCCGCCTCGGGCTGCGCCCGCGCGAGCACCATCACGCTCGGCATCACGAGCGCAACCGCGTTCAGCATCGCGCACTACATCGCGGAAGAGAAGAAGTACTACGACGCCGAGGGGCTCAGCGTCGACACGATCATCGCCGGCTCGGCCAACGGCGTGCTGCAACAGCTCGCCGCCGGCTCGCTCAACATCGGGCAGGCCGCGACCGACCAGACGCTGCGCGCGATCGAGCGTGGCGCGCCGATCCACATCGTCGCGGGCGCGGCGTCGAACGCGCCGTTTCGCCTGGTCGCCGCCCAAGGGACGAAGGGCTGGGGCGAGCTCAAGGGCAAGACCATCAGCGTCGGCGGCCTGACCGACGTGACGCTGTATTTCCTGCGCGTGATGGCGCGCCGCAACGGGCTCGGCGACAACGACTACGACCTGCTCTATGGCGGCGGCACGCCCAACCGCTTCGCCCAGCTCCTCGCCGGCGCGGTCAAGGCCGCGATGCTGACCAACCCGCAGGACTTCGTCGCGCTCGAGCAGGGCTACGTCGACCTCGGCAGCGTGCCGGACTACCTGCCGCACTGGGCGCAGAACAACATCGAGGTCGACACCCGCTGGGCCGCACGGCACCGCGCCGAGGTGCTGGCGTTCCTGCGTGTCCATATCCGCGCGACGCGCTACTTCTATGACCCGGCCAACCGCGCCGAGGTCATCGCCATCATGGCCAAGCACACCAGGACGAGCCCGGACGTCGCCGCCAAGACCTACGACCTCTATATCCGCCGGCAGGTGATCGCGCCCGCTGCGGCGCTGTTCGAGGAGGGCATCAAGGCCAACATCGACGCCTTGGTGACCATGGGCGAGATCGCGGCGCCGCCGCCGCTCGCGAAGTTCGTCGATGCCGGCTTCCTCGCCGAGGCCATCAAGAAATGACCACGGGCGATGTCGCGGATCGGGTCCGCACGCGAAACGTCATGTGTGGCGACATGCCGGCGTTCCTCGCGCTGCCGGAGGGTGCCGCCGCTGCACCGGCCGTCATCGTCATCCACGAGCGCTACGGCTTGACCCGGCACATTCGCGAGCTCGCCGCGCGCTTCGCGGCCGACGGGTTGATCGCGATCGCACCCGACCTCTACTTCCGCCATCCCGATCAGGCGGCGCTGCAGCGCGGCGACGTCGGCTGCGACGTGAGCGATCCGGACGCGGTGCGCGCGCTCGAGGTGGTGATCGATGCGCTCGGGCGCGAGACGCCGGCCGACCTGACCCGGCTCGCCGCCATGGGCATCTGCCAGACCGCGCGTCTTCCGCTGGTGCTCGCGGCGGCGCGCCCGCTCGCCGCGGCGCTGGTCTGGTACGGCGCGGCGCAGCCGCGCGAGTGGCAGGTGAACCCGAAGTATCCGCGCGCGCTGGATGAGATCATCGCGGAGGTCGACTGCCCGGTGCTCGGCATGTTCGGCGAGGCCGATCACCTGATCTCGCTCGACGACGTGCGCAAGCTGCGCGACGCCCTGGAGCGGACAGCCAAGTCCTACGACATCCACGTCTATCGCGATGCGCCGCACGGCTGGCTCAACGACACCATGCCGGGCCGCTATCGCGGCGCCCAGGCCGAGGCCGCCTGGGCCGATCAACGCACGTTCCTGCGCGCCGCGCTCGCGCCTGACCGCGACCGGTCGCAGATCGTCCAGCGCTTTGCGGCGGACGTGGCGCCGGATTACGATTTCGGCCGCAACGTGCGGTATGAATAATATGCGCAAGGAATAACGACGGAGACCCGCCATGGCGCGCGATTTCGAGGACCATTGCTGGAAGGATCTGGTCGACGACGAGACCCTCGAGATCTATGAGCCCTACCGACGCGACGTGAAGGTCGGTCGCAATCCGGCGGTGCTGGCGATCGACCTCTACAACAAGGCCTACCAGGGCGGTGCGCGGCCGGTGCGCGAGGTCAACCGGCTCCATCCGGGCGCGTGCGGCATCCACGCGTGGAACGCGCTGGAGCCGACGCGCCAGCTGCTCGCCGCGGCGCGGCGCGCCGGCATCCCGGTCATCTACACGACGCGCCACGCCGACACCGGCGGCGTCGATTCGACCCATCGGCGCAAGGGCCGCGAGGCGGAGGAGCTTTACCACATCAAGGCCGAGGTGGCGCCGCTGCCGGGCGACCTCGTCATCCACAAGGAACGCGCCTCGTGCTTCTTCGGCACGCCGCTGGTCGCGCACCTGCGCCGGCTCGGCGTCGAGAGCCTGATCGTCTGCGGCGAGAGCACGTCGGGCTGCGTGCGCGCCAGCACGGTCGACGCCTATTCCTACGCGTTCCACAACGTCGTGGTCGAGGAGTGCACCTACGACCGCTCGCTCCTGAGCCACAAGGTCAACTTGTTCGACCTGCACCACAAGTACGCCGACGTGATGCACCTCGACGAGGTGATCGCGCATCTCGACGGCCTGGCGCGCGGACGCAATGCGGCCTGAGGGGCCGTTCTGCCGTCGCGCGGCGCTCTCATCGCTTGTGCCCCATCTCGTTCTGCAGCTCGGCGATGCGGCGGCGAATCTCCGCCAACGCCGACTCGGTCGTGGCGCCATCGCGGTTGTCGACGCTGACCTTCCGTTTCACCTGCTCCATCTCGGCCAGCAGCGCGCGTTCGGCCTTGAGCATGGCGCGCAGGTTGGCGCGACGGTCGCCGTGCGTCTCCGCCGGCACGGTGTCGTCGTCGCCGGCGAGATAGCTCGCGACCTCGTCGAGGCTGGCGTCGCGCACCAGGTACTTGGCAAGCGTGAACCTGTCGCCGCTGCGCACCAGCGAGAGCCCCCTGAGCTTCGCGGCGTAATGCAAGGCCTGCTCGCGTTCATCGGTCATCGTCGCCCCCTCACGCACGCTATCGCGGGCGCAAGATGCGCCTGCCCCACAGGATAATTTGCCATGCAGGATGTGGCGGGCATCGGCCGAAAATTTGTCGCCGCGGTGGAGCGTGGGCAACTCGTGCCGAGGCGATCTCGGGGGCTGCTGGGCCCCGGCTCTGCGCAGCAGCACTTCGTGCTGCAGCGCGTCTGGGGCACGAGGCAGACTCGCTTCCCGCTTTCGACAAAAGCCGCTAGGAGAATTGCCACCGGATCGCTTGCCCGCCGGACAGGAGGCGACAAGCCTCAACAAGAGTTAAGAAACAGACGGGTGCCGTGACTGCAGCCGCCGAGGGCCGCGCCGCCAGCGCCAACGTGTTCGACGTCGGGATCAACGAGCGCCTGATCGTGCAGCAGCCGGTGATCTCCGGTGGAGTCACGCTGGTCGTGCTCTACGCGCTCTTGTGCGCCCGAGCCAGCGCCGGCGCAGGCCGAGGCAGTCGACCTGTCGGCACCGAAAGTC
>DATBZM010000141.1:0-14073 GCA_036513175.1 Xanthobacteraceae bacterium
AGCATCGGTTTCTCCAAGGTGATCGGCTTTCTTCCCAAGCCCCACGACAACCTCATCCTGATGAGCGTGGCCCAAGGCCACGCGTCTCGAAGGATGGGCCGCTTGCGTGCTGCGCAGTATCGGCCACCCTCGTCCTTCGAGACGCACGCGCTTCGCGAGTGCTCCTCAGGATGAGGGTGGGTCTGACGACAGGACTCGCTGTCAATACCGCGAAAACTCCTGCCCTTCCTTGACGACGAACTCGAGCAGGTACGGCGCGCCGCCGTTCACCACGTCGACCGCGCCCTTGATCGCCGGCACGATATCGGCCGGCTTGTCGACGCGACGCGACGCGACGCCGAGGCCCTCGGCCACCTTGGCGTAGTTGCCGCCGACGTCGAGCGCGCCGTACTTTTTCGTCGAGATCGCCAGCACGCTGCGTTCGGCCGCCATGATGCCGTTGTTGAACACGATGGTGAGAATGGCAATCCGGTTGCGTGCCGCCGTCTCGATGTCGAGGCCGGTCATGCCGAAGGACGAGTCGCCCATCACGTTGATGCACAGCTTGTCCGGCGCGGCGAGCTTCGCGCCCATGACGAGGCCGAGCCCGTAGCCGAGCTGGGTCGACTTTCCCCAGCCCATGTAGGAATGCGACGCCGTCGTCTCCCAGAACGGCAGGAACTGCTCGCGCGGGCTGCCCGAGTCGTGGGTCGCGATGGTGTTGGCGCGGTCGACCGTGCGCATCAGGTCGCGGATCACGCGGTACTGGTTGATCGGCACCTCGTCGGAATCGAGGTGTTTTGCCCATTCGGCGAGCCACTCGCGCTTTCCCGCCGCGACCTTCTGCTTGAGCGCATCGAGCGCACGCGCATCTCCCGCCCGCTGCCGACCCACCTCGGCGATCAGCGCATCGAGCACGAGGGCGGCGTCACCGATCAGCGCGAGGTCGGCGCGATAGTCCTTGTTGATGTCGCCCGCATCGTTGGTCGAATGGATGAGCGTCTTGCCGGGCGGCACGCTCGGCCCGAAGTTCGTCTTGGTGAGGCTCGAGCCGATCGCAAGCACGAGGTCGGCGCCCTTGAGGAATTCGGCGTACATCTTCGGGCTCGATCGGGTCGCGGCGCCGAGCGCGAGCGGATGGCTTTCCGCGATCGCGCTTTTTCCCGGATTGGTGGCGACGACCGGCGCGGGAAGCAGCTCGGCAAGCGCGACGAGGCGCTCGCTCGCATCCGCATAGTGCACGCCCTGGCCGGCCCACAACACCGGATTTTTTGCGGCGAGCAGCATGCGCGCCGCCTGCTTGATCGCATCCGGATCGGGCGCCGAGCGCGCCATCGGCACTGACGTGTAGTCGAGCTTGCCCTCGAAGGTCGCCTCGAACACCGGGTTCGGCACCTCGACCAGCACGGGCCCGGGCTTGCCGCTGCGCATTGCGTGATAGGCCCGCCGCATGAGGTCGGGCAGCTCCGCCACCGAGGACGCCAGGGCGGACCACTTGGTCACCGGCGCGAAGACCTCCGCGGCTCGGAAGTTCGGCCGGATATATTGACGCTCGGGCCCGGCGGCGGCCGGGATCACGAGCAGCGGCACGTTCTCCGAATAGGCCTGGGCGACGCCCGGGAAGGCGTTCTCGATGCCCGGTCCGTTCTGCGCTGCGAACACGCCATTCTGCCGCCCGCGCCGGATGCGCGAGAACCCGTCCGCCATGCCCACCCCGACGCGCTCCTGCCGGCACAGGATCGGTCGGATGTCGATCGCCGCGCAGGCCTCGATCAGCGGGTTGCGCGGATAACAGGCGAGGAACTCGGTGCCCTCGCGCTTGAGAATTTCGGCAATGACGTCGGCGCCGTTCATGGACGTTCTCCCGGATTTGATGTTGCGAAGGTTTTGCGCTTTCACATCGGCGTGCCGTTGGATGCGTGTTCACTGATCCTGCTGCAGCCCGAACTCCTGGATCGTGCTGGCGACGTCGGCGCGCGTCTGGTCGATCACCTGGCGCAGCGCCTGCGGCGTCGAGGATTGCGGAATCGATCCCACCTTCTCGATCGCCTGCCGGTAGTCGGGCGAGGCGACGACCGTCGCGATATGCCGATTGAGAAAGGCGATGACGTCGGGCGGCGTGCCCTTGCCGGCGCAGATGCCGAGCCAGCCGAAGCGCACGAAGTCGATCCCCTGCTCGCGCATCGTCGGAACCTCGGGAACTGCCGCGAGCCGCTCCGCGCTGGAGACGCCGATCAGCTTGATCTGCTTGGTCTGCGCCTGCGGGATGATGCCGATCACCGGCGAGACGTAGAATTGGATGCGGCCCGGGATGAGATCCTGGAGTGCCATCGGGCCGCTGCGATAGGGGACCTTGGTCATGCTGATGCCGGCAAGACGCTCGAATTGATGCGCGAAGATTTCCTGCGCGGAGCCGGCGCCGATGGTCGCATAGCTGATCTCGCCCGGATGGGCCTTGGCGTAGCGCACGAACGACGGGATGTCGGTGGCCGGCACCGTGTTGGATAGGGTGAGGCCGTAGAAGTACCGCGAGATCAGCGAGATCGGCGCGAGATCGGCGAGCGCAAAACCCGGGTTGCGATAGGCCGCGCTGTTGATCGACTCGAAATGCGTGCACAGGAGCAGCGTGTAGCCGTCGCGCGGCTGGCTCAACATGTCGCGCGTCGCCACCATGCCGGCGGCGGCGGGCTTGTTCTCGACCACCACGCGCTGGCCGACGAGCGTGCCCAGCTTGTCGGCCACGAGGCGCGCCGGGATATCGGTCGGCCCGCCGGCCGCGAACCCGACGAGGAGGCGGATGGGGCGCGTCGGATAGGCCTCCTGCGCGGCCACGGACGATGCGCCGAGCGCCGCCACGGCAGCGAGCGCCTGGATCAGGCACCTGGCAAGATGCAACATCGGCTCTTCTCCTCCCCGGAAGCGGCGCGCCATCGCCGCCCGCGTGCGGCTAGCCCCACAGGGTCTTGGTCGCGAGCCGCGCGCCTTCGACCAGGCTAGCAAATTTGGCCCACACGATCTCGGGCTCGATCTCGGGCCGCTCGTTGGGCGAAAGCGTGGAAGCGAAGCCGCAGTCCGAGCTCGCCATGACGTTGTCGCGTCCGACGATGCGGGCGAGGCGAACGATGCGCTCGGCGACCAGCTCGGGATGCTCGACGATGACCGACGCATGGGTGATGCAGCCCGGCATCAGCACCTTGCCGGCGGGAAGCTTCACGCTCTCCCACACCCGCCATTCATGCTCGTGGCGCGGATTGGCCATCTCGAACGAATAGTAGCCGGCGCGGATCGTCACGATCAGGTCGGCGAGATGCTTGAGCTCGATATCGCTGGTGCGCGGGCCCATGTTGATGCCGTAGCAGGTATGATGGCGCACCCGTTCGGGCGGCAGGTCGCGCAGCGCGTGGTTCAATGCCTCGATGCGCCGGCGCGCCCACGCCCGCGTCGCCTCGACGCTCTCGCCGGGCGAGAGCATGTAGTGCATGGCGAGGCGCGGGTCGTCGATCTGCAGCATGAAGCCGGCCGCGACGATCGCCTGGTATTCCTCGCGTAACGCCTCGGCGACCGCGTAGAGGTGCTCCTCCTCGCTCTTGTAGTAGCGATTTTCCATCAGGCCGACGCAGCTCGAGGGCGAGACCGAGGGCATGAACGCATCGAGGCGTCCGGCGCCGGCGACCGCGGCCTCGAGGTTGGCGAGGTCGGCCGCGAGCTGCGCGTGGCCGGTGTAGCGGATCGGGCCCGTGCAGGCAAAGCGCGTCGGCTGCGTGCCGGAATGGGAGCCGTCACGATAGAAGGTCGGAAATGCGCTGTTCTCGCGGGTTACGCGCGGACCGGCGGCGGGCTTGATCGGCTCGATGCCGCCCAGCCGGTCGGTGACGTAATACTGGAAGCTGATCTTGGAGAACTCGCCATCGCTGACCACGTCGATGGCGAGCTCGCTCTGGCGCCGGACGATCCCCTGCACGGCGGCGCCCAACTCGCTTGCGAAGGCCGTTGCGTCGACGCTCTGTCCCTGCAGGCGGGCGAACAGCTGGGCCGACAGCGACTGCGGGCGCGGGAGGCTGCCCACATGCGTGGTGACGATGCGACGGTGGCGTTCCTCGATCAATGTCATTGTTCGCTTTCCGTATTGGCTGTGGGCGAATATGCCACGACTGCCCCGCCGCGGGACAACCGTCTGTGGCCGACGCAGTGCCGCGACATTGCCGTCTCTACACGCGACCGCGCAGTTCGTGTAGCGTCGCCGCAACGCTGCCGGCGGAAGCATTCCGCAACGACAGCGGGCGTGGCGCGGGCGATGCCGCTCGCACCGAGGGACGAAGCGCAAGGCTTATCGAGGGCATCGACATGCCGTTTGACCGCATCCAGCTCGACCGTCGCACATTCTTTCAACTTGTGGCCGGCGCCGCCGCCGTGCCGGTGTTCGCCCATTCGGCGCAGGCGGACGCCTATCCGTCGCGCGCCGTGCGCATCCTCGTCGGCTTTGCGCCCGGCAGCACGACCGACATCCTGGCGCGCCTGTTCGTGCCGTGGCTCACGGCACGGCTCGGCCAGACCTTCATCGTCGAGAACCGTCCCGGCGCCGGCGCCAATATCGCGACCGAGGCGGTGGTGAAATCGGCGCCCGACGGCTACACGCTGCTGATGGTGGCGCCGGTCGCCGCCACCAATGGCTGGCTCTATCCACATCTCTCCTACGAGTTCCTGCGCGACCTTGCGCCGGTCGCAGGCGTCGTCCGCGTGCCCAATGTGCTCGAGGTCAACCCGGCGCTGCCGGTGAAGACTGTTTCGGAGCTGATCGCCTATGCCAACGCCAATCCGGGCAAGCTCAGCTATGCATCGGCCGGCGTCGGCACCGCGAGCCATCTCGCGGGCGAGATGTTCAACGTCATGGCGAGCGTGCATCTGCAGCACGTGCCCTACCACGGCGACGGGCCCGCGATGATCGATCTCATGGGCGGGCAGGTGCAGGTCGGCTTCGCCACCATGACGGCATCGATCGGCCACATCCGCGCCGGCAAGCTGCGCCCGCTCGCCGTGACCACGACCAGGCGCTCGGATGCGCTGCCCGACGTTCCTTGCGTCAGCGACTTCATCCCGGGTTACGAGGCGAGCTCGTGGTTCGGCGTGGCGGCGCCGAAGGACACACCCGCCGACATCGTCGGGCGCCTCAACCGCGAGGTGAACGCCGGGCTTGCCGACGCAACGATCAAGGCGCGGCTCGCCGACATGGGCGGCATGCTGCTCACCGGCTCGCCGGACGATTACCGCAAGCTCATCGCCGCCGAGACCGAGAAGTGGGGCAAGGTTATTCGCACGGCCGGCATCACGGCGGAATGAGGGCGGCCATTTTCCGCTGATTTTCAAAAGCTTGCGGCGGACGAGCGCGCTCGCGGCGCGGCCACGGCCGGGGCCGCGGACGCCCCTATCGCAACCATATGCGGGGGAACACGTTGAACAGCACAGGGATTCCTGCGCTTCCGGGCGTCCGCTCACCGGTTCCATGCGATGCAAGACATGCCGGACGATATGGCGCGCGCAGCGGATGCGCCGGATGGGCGCGAGAATGCGTCGCGCCGGAGCCGCAGCGCGGCGGCCGGGCGGGAATTCCTGCGCGCGGTCGGCGGCGATCTCGCGGCACTGACGCTTCGGCTGCGCGATCATGCGCGCGCCGCGGCGCCGCGGGTCGCGCGGGCATCGCTTCATGCCGCCCGGCCGGATGGCGCCGCCTGGGCGCGCGCGAGCCGAACGGTGCTGCGCCGCTTCGCGCTCCGCTTCGGCATCGCGGCAGGCGTCGTCGCGCTCGTCGGCGTGCTGGCATTTACCGGCGGCATGGTGTGGGCGCTCAATGGCCTCGAGCTCAATCCGCCGCCAGAGCAGGCGCAGCAGCCGAGCCTCATCCTCGAGGCCGCGAACGGCGCGCCGCTCGGCCGCCTCGGGCCGATCAAGAGCCCGGATACGCCGCTCGCCGATTTCTCGCCGCTCCTCGTCAAGGCGGTTGTGAGCATCGAGGACCATCGCTTCTACCGGCATTTCGGCGTCGACCCGGTCGGCATCCTGCGTGCCGCCCATCGCAACATGGCGTCGGGCGGCATCGTCGAGGGCGGCAGCACCATCACGCAGCAACTCGTCAAGCAGCGCTATGTCGGCGACACCCGCACCTATGCGCGCAAGCTGCGCGAGGCGTTCGTCGCCATCTGGCTCGAGGCACGCCTCGGCAAGCAGGAAATCCTCCGCCGTTATCTCGACAGCATCTATCTCGGCGCCGGTGCCTACGGCATGGCGGCGGCGGCCCGGCTCTATTTCGACAAGGACCCGGGCGACCTCACGCTGGCGCAGGCCGCCATGCTGGCCGGCCTGATCCAGGCGCCGTCGCAGTACAATCCGCTGAGCCATCTCGATGTCGCGCAGGCGCGCGCCGCGACGGTCCTCGACATGATGGTCGCGAACGGCGCGATCGACGTCGCGGCGGCGAACGCCGCCAAGGCGCAGCCGGCCGTGCCGCAGCTCACGCCGCGGCTCGCACCGGCGCGCTCCTGGTTCACCGACTGGGTGCGCAGCCAGGCGCCGGCGGTGATCGGGCCGCATGCGGCGAGCCTGCGCCTGCGCACCACGCTGATGCCCGACGTGCAACGGCTGGCGCAGGAGATCCTCGACAAGGTGCTGGCGACGCAAGGCCGCGGGCTCGGCGTCTCGCAGGGCGCGCTGGTGGCGATGCGTCCGGACGGCGCCGTGCTCGCGATGGTCGGCGGGCGCGACTATGGAGCAAGCCAGTTCAACCGCGCGGTCGCGCCCAACCGGCAGCCCGGCTCGTCATTCAAGCTGTTCGTCTACCTCACGGCGCTGCGCGCCGGCTATACGCCCAATGACACGATCGATGCCGGTGCGCTCGACATCAAGGGATGGGAGCCGGAGAACTACGGCGACGTGCATTATGGACGCATCACGCTCGCCGACGCCTTCGCGCATTCGGTCAACACCGCGGCCGTGCGGCTCGCCATGGACGTCGGGCTCGATCACGTGATCGCAACGGCGCGCGATCTCGGGATCGAGACGCCGCTGACGCCGACGCCAAGCCTCGCGCTTGGTGCCTATGGCGTGAGCCTGCTCAATCTCACCAGCGCATATGCGGCGGTGCGCGCCGACCGCGTGCCGGTGCGGCCATGGGGTATCGCGGCGGTCGGCGAGGCAACGAAGGATGCGCCGTTGCGGCCCATGGCGCCGCGCGTCTCCGCGCAAACGCTTGGGGCTGCTCAGGCGCCGATGATCGAGCTTCTGCGCGGCGTGATCGAGCACGGCACCGGCCACGCCGCTGCGCTCAACGGCTTTGCGGCCGGCAAGACCGGCACCAGCCAGGACTATCGCGACGCGTGGTTCATCGGCTTCAATGACACGCTGGTGGTCGGGGTCTGGCTCGGCAACGACGACGACTCGCCGATGCGGCGCGTGGTCGGCGGCAGCCTGCCGGCGGCGATCTGGAAGCAGTTCATGACGCAGGCGGCGCCGCTCGTCGGCGTGGAAAGTCCGCAGATCGCGGCGGCGCCGGCCGCGGAGACGACCGGGGAGGGCGATCAGGCGGCAACGCCGTTGAGCGACGATCAGGCCGGCGCCAATCCGGCGCCGCAGGCGTCAGGCCTGTGCGACGCCGCGGCCTGCGCCGGCAGCTATCACTCGTTCCGCGCCAGCGACTGCAGCTATCAGCCCTACTCGGGCGGGCCGCGCCGGCTTTGCCCGATGGGCGCGCAATCCGCGCGCATGACGGCACCCGGACAAGGCACCACCGGTGCCGGTGCGCCGGCCTCGTGCAACGTCGATGCCTGCGCGCGCACGTATTCGTCGTTCGACGCGTCCGATTGCACCTACCAGCCGTACGGCGGCGGCGCGCGGCAGCTCTGCGAAAAATAGAATTGATCGTGCAAGGCGGCCGCTACGCGACGCCGCCGGCCGGCGCGATTGAAATCGCGTCCGGCGATGTCATTATGCTGGTCCGAAAAGCTGCATCGTCGCCAATGACGAGCAAGGGAGGGATTGATGTCGACCACCCGGGCACTCGCGGCCATCGCCTCCCTGGCCGTCATCGCCGCAACGCCAGCGGCCGCGCAGGATTGGCCGACCCGGCCGGTGACCATGGTGGTGCCCTATGCGCCGGGCGGACCCGCCGACATCGTCGGGCGCATGGTCGTGCCGCGCATGAGCGAAATTCTCGGTCAGCAGGTGATCGTCGAGAACATCGGCGGCGCCGGCGGCATCAACGGCGCGGCACGCGTCGCCCGCGCGTCGCCCGACGGCTATCAGTTCCTGATGGGCCCGGCCGGGCTGATGTCGCAGAACGAGTCGCTCTACAAGCAGCTGCCCTACGACTCCGTGAAGGACTTCACCGCCATCGGCATGATCGCGACGGCGCCGCCGGTCCTGATCGCGCGCAAGGACCTGCCCGCCAATAATCTGCAGGAATTCATCGCCTACGCGAAGGCGCACCAGGCCACGCTCAAGTTCGGCTCGGCCGGTGCCGGCTCCGGCCCGCACGTGACCTGCCTCTTGCTCAATTCGGCGATCGGCGTCACCGCGACGCACATCCCCTATCGCGGCTCCCTGCAGGCCGAGCAGGATCTGGTCGCCGGCCGCTTCGACTACATGTGCGATTTCATCTCGACCGCGCTGCCGCAGATCCGCGGCAACACCGTCAAGCCGATTGCGACGCTGACGCGCGAGCGCGCCCCGGTGCTGCCCGATCTCGCGACCGCGGCCGAGCAGGGGTTGAAGGGTTTCGACACGCCCGGCTGGTACGCGCTGGTCGCGCCGGCAAGAACGCCGCCTGCCGTGATCGCGCGGCTCAACCAGGCGCTCGGCGCCGCGCTTGAGGACGCGCAGGCGCGCGAGCGCCTGGCGCAGCTCGGCAACACTGTGGTGCCGAAGGCCGAGCGCTCGCCCGACTATCTCAACGCGTTCATTCGCAGCGAGATCACCAAGTGGGCGGCGCCGATCAAGGCGAGCGGCACGTCGCTCGATTGAGGTCATGTCGCTTGCGACGCAGCGCCCCCATGGCGATACTGCGGCGGCCATGACCGACGTCACCCAGACTGCCAGCCGACCATCCGGCGGCCGCACGCAAACCGACGCAGCCGTCCACCCCAGCACGTGCTGGGAGTGCTCCGTCTGTTGCGGCTCCCTCGTCACCGTCGAAGACGGCCGCGTCACCGACATCACGCCGAACCGCGACCATCCGTATTCGAAGGGCGCGTTCTGCATCAAGGGCATCCGCGGCGCGCTCGGCGCGACCTATGGGCCGAACCGCCTGATCTATCCGATGCGCCGCGACGGCGAGCGCGGCAGCGGGAAATGGCAACGGATTTCCTGGGACGCGGCGCTCGGCGAGATGGCCGATCGCCTCGCCGCGGTGCGCGCGCAACATGGCCCGCTTGCGCTCGCCGGCGCGGTGAGCGGCGCCTTCTTCAGCCGCGGCGCGATCGTCGCGCTGCTGCTGCGCTCGCTCGGCAGCCCCAACTGGATGATCAACCAGGATCTGTGCGGCGGCTGCCGTGCCGTGAGCGCGCGGGCCATGGGGCTCAACGTGACGTCGGGCGAGGACATCGCCCACACGAATTGCGTCCTGCTGGTCGGCCGCAACCCGAGCGCGGCAGATCCGGTGCAGTGGGCCGCGATCAAGGCCGCGAAGAAGCGCGGCGCGCGGCTGATCGTGATCGATCCCAAGCGCATCCCGGCCTGCGACCTCACCGACATCTGGCTGCGGCCGCGGCCGGGGACCGACGCGGCGCTCGCGCTCGCGATGATCGCGATCACGATCGAGGAGGGCCTCTACGACCGCGACTTCGTCGCCCGGTGGTGCCACGGCTTCGAAGCGTTGCAGGAGCGAGCCGCCCAATACTCGCCGGCGCGCGCCGCCGAGCTGACCGGCGTGCCGGCCGAGCAGATTGTCGCGGCGGCGCGGCTCTATGCGCAGGGGCCGGCATGCTTCGTGAGCGGCCACGGCATCGATGCGTTCAGCGCCGGCGTGCAGACCTTTCGCGCCTTTCATTCGCTGGTCGCGATCTCGGGCAATGTCGATCGGCTCGGGGGCAATCGTCGCGTGAAGACGCCGCGCGGCTTTCGCAGCTATCTCGACCTGCTGCACATGGCGGAATTCCGTCTGCCCGAGGACGTCGAGCGCCAGACGCTCGGCGCCGACCGCTTCCCGCTGTGGGCCGGCCCGCGCGGCTGGCAGACTGCCTGCCACAATCCGACGGTCATCGACGCGATCCTCACGCACCAGCCCTATCCGCTGCGCGCGCTCTATGTCAGCGGCGTCAACATCCTTGTCACCTATCCGGATACGCGGCGCACGACCGAGGCGCTGCGCAGCCTCGACTTTCTCGCGGTCGCGGCGCACGAGATGACGCCGACCGCGCAGATGGCCGACATCGTGCTGCCGAAGACGACCGCGCTCGAGGAGGAGGAGGTCTCGTTCGCGCCGGCGGGTCCCGCCGTGCTCTATACGCGCAATGCGGCGCCGCCCTACGGCGAGGCGCGGTGCGATCTCGATATCGCGGTCGGGCTGCTCGATCGCCTGGAGGCGCGCGGCGCACTGACCAAACGCCTGATCCCGTGGCGCAGCCAGCGCGAGTTCAACGAAAACATTCTCGGCGACAGCGGGATCTCGCTCGCCGAGCTGCAGCGCGTGGGCTATGTCGAGGTGCCCTACCGGCTCGGCGATTTCGACGCGCAGCCCTTCGCGACGCCGAGCCGCAGGATCGAGCTCTTTTCCGAGACGATGCGCGCGGCCGGGCTCGATCCGCTGCCCGACTATGTGTCGCCCGTGCGCGAGCGCGCCGCCGCGGACATACGCTCGCGCTATCCGCTGATTCTGCTCACCGGCGACCGCGAAAAGAGCTATCACCATTCGCGCTTCCGTGGGGAGCCGTGGGCGGCAAAAGTCTCGCCCGATCCGACCTTGCTCATTCATCCCGACACGGCGCAGGCGCTCGGCATCGGCGCCGGCGATTGGCTGACGGTGGAGACGCCGGCGAACCTGCCGCCGTGCCGGCTGCGCGCGAAGCTCAGCGACGCGACCGCGCCCGACGTGGTGAGCACCGGCATGGGCTGGTGGCGGCCGGATGCGCCGGCGCCGGAGCACGGCGCGCTCGACATCAACATCAACGTCGCCATGTCCTATGCGGGCCCGTTCGATCCCGCCTCCGGCTCGCCCGATGCGCGCGGGCTGCTCTGCCGCGTCGCGCGCGCCGCGGAGCCAGTCGAGGCCGGCGTCGCCTGATCCTGCCCCGATGTCGCGATCCAGATGCCGGCGAAGACCGCAATCAGGCCGGCGACCAGGTTGAGCCTCACCGGCTCGCCGACGATTCGCCTCGACCCTGCGGGCGTGGCGCCGGCGGCGCGGCCTGTCGCAGATGGCGCTGGCGGCGCGCGCCGGCATCTCGTCGCGCCATCTTGGATTTCTCGAGGTCGCGCGCGCGGCGCCAAGCCGCGACATGGTCATGCGGCTCGCGGCGGCGCTCGACATTCCGTTGCGCCAGCAGAACACGCTGCTGCTCGCGGCGGGCTTTGCGCCGGTGTGGCGCGAGAGCCGGTTCGACGCGCCCGAGCTCGCGCAGGTGCGCGGTGCCATCGACTTCTTTCAGACCTGGGCGGCTCGGTCGTAGTCGCAAGCGGCGCGTTCGTCGCCGACGAATTCACGGGATCGGCTTGGGTTGCAGTTCCGCCGCGGTCGCCTTGACGAAGCCGAACCGGGCATAGACGTCCTGCCCGTCGGCTGAGCGCAGGAAGCCCAGGAATGCCTCCGCCGCGTCGCGATGCGGCGTACCCTTGAGCATGCCGATCGCGTACGCGACCTCGTTGCGCAAACTGTCCTCGTCGGGCAGCGCGACCGCGTCGATCTTCGCGCCGCGCTGTTGCGCCGCCAGCACCTCGGTCTTCCACACCATGCCGGCGTCCGACTGGTTGGCGAGAATACGGTCGGGCGTCTCGCGGTGGTGCACGGCCGTGAACCAGTTGTTCGGCGTGGTCTGGCAATGCACGCATTCCCGGCCGCCCGAGATCGTCTGCCAGATGCCGTGCCGCTCCAGCACCTTGCGGATATAGAACTGCATGATGCCCTCGTTGACCGGATTGGGCATCGAGGTGCGTACGTCGGGACGCGCGAGATCCTGCACGCCGGCAATCTTTTTCGGATTGGCCTGCGCTACCATGATCGTGAGCGCGTTGTGCATGTAGACCATGTAGCGGTCCATCAGCCCGGCGGCTTTGAGATCCTTGAGATGGCCGAGGCTCACCGAGGAATAGACGTCGGGAAGCCCGCGAAACTCCTGGCCCGCGTAGATCCAACCGCCCGCCTTGATCGCCTCGAGCGGCAGGCCGGGCGGCAGCGTGATGAGACCGACGCTCGTTCCCGGATGCTGCTTCTCGAACGTGCCGATCACGTCATCCATGGCGAAGAACTGGTTGCCGGCAAGCCACAGGATCACGCTCGCCTGCGCCATCCGCTCGAGGGCGTCGCGTCCCATTACGACACTGCCATTCGTGGCGTAGAATTTGAGGTCGCTCTCCTTGCCCGGAGGGATCGCCGGTAGCTTGCTGGTGGGTGCTGTCATCTGGGCATGCGCCAAAGGCGCAACGGCGAGCAAGCCGATCGCCAGAAGCGATCGACGCAACACGGAGCCTGTCATTATTTGCCTGCCCGCCGCGTATCGCCCGTCCTCGCCGTCACGCCGGCACCTCGCCCTGCAGCATCAGGCGGTAAAGATAGCGGCGCTCGCGCATGTCATAGTCCGGATTGGCCTGGTGCATCACGCTGCGGTTGTCCCAGATCACCCAGTCGCCTGGCCGCCATTTGTGGCGATATTCGTATTTCTTCTGCGTCGAATGCTGCATCAGCCCGTCGATCAGCGTGAGCGCATCCTGGTCGTCCATGCCGATGATCGATTCGATCCGCACCGGGTTGAGAAATAGCGCCTTGCGGCCGTTGTCGGGGTGGGTGCGCACCAGCGGATGGATGCCGGGCGGCGGGACCTCGCGCAGGCTGTCTTGGCTGATCGCGCCGAGCGGGCGCGGGCTGTACTTGCTCAGGTACACGTGCACGGCCTTGAGCGCGTCGATCTGGCGCCGCGTCTCCGCCGGCAGGTCGTCATAGGCATCGTGCATGTTGACGTATTGGGTATCGCCGCCGCTCGACGGCAGCTCGATCGCGAACAGCATGGTGGCCTTGGGCGGGCGCGGATGGTTCGAGTGGTCGGTGTGGAAGCTCTCGCCCGGGATGATGCGCCGGCCGTTCACGATCTCGTCGTTGGAGATGTAATAGACGTCCGGATGGCCCGGGACGTGATGCTCCTTCTTGTCGTGCTGCAGCAGCTCGCCGAAGACCTGCGCCGCGACCTTGAACTGGTCGGGCGCGAAATGCTGGTCGCGCATGACGAGCACGTGGTGATCCGCGAAGGCGCGGTTGAGCGTCGCCTTGGTGTCGGCGTCGATCGGCTGGGTGAAATCGAGGCCGGTGACTTCCGCGCCGGTATGATGGGTCAGCGGCGTGATCGCGAAAGAAGTCATGGAGCTTTTCCTCCGAGTTCTTGCTTTCACTTGCTTTTACTTTGGCGTTTCCCGACCAAAACGCTAACGCCGGGCGACATGACGGTCAAGCTGCGCCGGGTGACGGAGCAGGCCTGCGCGGGCCGCAGGCATCGGAATGTGTTTGGCGCTATTGTGCGGGTAGCAGCTCCGTTCGCGAGCCGAAAAAATCGCATCATCCGGGGAGAGCGACCATGCGCGGCGTGACGTTTCTTGGGCAACGCAAGCTGGAACTGGCCGAATTTCCCGATCCGGCGCCGGGGCCACATGACGTGGTCATCGCCATCAAGGCGTCCGGCATGTGCGGCAGCGATCTCAAGGCCTATCGTGCGACGGACGCCGCCGCGGCGCTCGGCCTCGGCAAGCTCACCGGCCCGGTGATCGCCGGGCACGAGCCCTGCGGCGTCGTCGCCGCGGTCGGGGGCGCTGTCGACGAGCGCAAGGCCCGCGTCGGCGCGCGCGTGATGGTGCATCATTATTCGGGCTGCGGCACCTGCCAGCAGTGCCTGACCGGCTGGTCGCAGA
>DATBZM010000142.1:0-7895 GCA_036513175.1 Xanthobacteraceae bacterium
CCGCCCGCCGCAAGATTGGGTCGAAGCCGTCCGCCCCCATCAGCACCTCGAGGGCAGCCGCCGTGGTGCCGCCCGGCGACGTGACGTTCTGGCGCAAGGTCACGGCATCGAGCGTCGAGCGATGCAACAGCTCGCCCGCGCCCGCGACGGTCGCGCGCGCGAGCCGCGCGGCGAGATCCGCCGGCAGCCCGGCGGCGGCCCCGGCGCGCGCGAGGCTCTCGGCGAGCAGAAAAACGTAGGCCGGGCCCGAGCCCGACACCGCCGTCACGGCATCCATCAGCGCCTCGTCCGCCACCCACTCGACGGCGCCGGCGGCGTGCAGCAGCTTGTCGGCGAGCTGGCGCTGGGCGTCGCTCACCCGTGCGTTGGGAACCGCGACCGTGATGCCGCGGCCGATCGCGGCTGGCGTGTTGGGCATGGCGCGCACGACGGCGGCGTGCGCCGGCAGCGACTTCTCCAGGAAGGCCAGCGTGCGCCCGGCCATGATCGAGATCGCGACGGTGTCGTCGCGCACCAGGCGGCCGAGCGGCGGCACGACCTCGGCGGCGGCCTGCGGCTTCACCGCGATGAGGATCGCGGTCGCCGCGATCGTGTCGAGCGCGGGGTTGATGCGCAGGCCGCGCTGGCCCAGCGTGATGATCTCCGGGCTCGGCTGCGGCTCGAGCGCGACGATGTTGTCGAACTTCAGGCCGAGCCGATGCCAGCCCTCGAGCATGGCGCCGCCCATCTTGCCGGCGCCGACCAGCACGAGCGTGCCGGCGAAATCGCTGAGCGATGTCTGGTCCATTTTCAGCCTGCGCGAATGGTGAATGGAGAATAGCGAATAGTAGTCCGCCCTATTCGCTATTCGCTACTCGCCATTCGCGGCAGGCAGGAAAGATTTCTGCGCCAGCCGGAGACGTCTCAGGCCTCGCCCGAGGTCTCGAACATGGTCGCGTCGAGGGAGTCGGCGGCGCTTTTTCCCGCCCAGACCACGAACTGGAACGCCTGGAAGTAGCGCTCGCACGCTTCCAGCGCGGTTCCCAGCGCCGACTCGCATTGCGCGCCCGAGGCCGCGATGCCGCCGGTGAGCAGCAGCGCGTGGCGGAACATGACCAGCCCGTCCTTGAACCACAGGTCGAAATGCCCGACCCAGAGCTGCTCGTTGATCTTGGCGACCAGCTCGACCACCTCGTTGCGCCGCGCCGGCGGAACTTTCAGCTCGAACGCGCACGCAAGATGCAGCGCCTCGATGTCGCTCATCCAGGTGAACGAGACCTGATAGTCGGTCCACTTGCCGGCGACGACCAGCGTGACCTCGTCCTCGCTCGCGCGCGCGAACGACCAGTCGTGCGTCGTCGCCATGTGCTCGACCACATCGACGGGATTATCCTGCGGGTTGTCCGCGTAGTCGCTCAAAGACATGCCGTTCCACCTTGCTGCCGCTTGATAGTGGATGCCGACGCATCCCACGCTCACGCGACGCAACGGTACGGCCGCGCGGACGGCGCTCACGCATGGGCTACTGTGACGCAGGTCGCGCGCGCTTTATGCGGGTTGACCGGCCAAGGTCGAATCACCCGCGACTCGACTATAACCGCTCCGAGTCCGGTCGCCAAAACGGCTAGACGCGCGAGTGATTGAAGATTCTGTGGAATCCCGCAACGTGCGGCGCGCATCCGTCCACAGGCATTCGTGCGACACGTTGACTCGGGGGGCGACGAGCAGCCAATGGCGAATAGGGAGTAGCGAATAGGGAGTGGCGAATAGGGAGTAGCGAATAGCGAATAGCGCCAGGTGCCCCGCCAATCGCTACTCGCCACTCGCTATTCGCCCCGTTCAGTCGAACAGGCTGGAGACGGATTCCTCGGCGGCGGTGCGCGCGATCGCTTCGCCGATCAAGGTCGCGATCGACAACACCCGGATGTTCGCCGCCCCCAGCACCGCCTCGGTCGGCTGGATCGAGTCGGTGATCACCAGCTCCTTGAGCCGCGAGGCGGTGATGCGCGCGACCGCACCGCCGGACAGCACGCCGTGTGTGATATAGGCCGCGACGCTGGTCGCGCCCTTGTCCATCAGCGCGTCGGCGGCGTTCACCAGGGTGCCGCCCGAATCGACGATGTCGTCGATCAGGATGCAGGTGCGGCCTTCGACGTCGCCGATCACGTGCATCACCTCCGATTCGCCCGGGCGTTCGCGCCGCTTGTCGATGATGGCGAGCGGCGCATTGATGCGCTTGGCAAGGCCGCGCGCGCGCAACACGCCGCCGACATCGGGCGACACCACCATCACGTTGCCGAGGTCGAACCGCTCGCGGATGTCGCGCACCATCTCGGGCGAGGCATAGAGATTGTCGGTCGGGATGTCGAAGAAGCCCTGGATCTGCCCGGCATGCAGGTCGAGGGTGAGCACCCGGTCGGCGCCCGCATGGGTGATCAGGTTGGCGATGAGCTTGGCCGTGATCGGTGTGCGCGATCCGGTTTTGCGGTCCTGCCGCGCATAGCCGAAATAGGGCACCACCGCGGTGATGCGCCGCGCCGAGGAGCGGCGCAGCGCGTCGATGATGATCAAGAGCTCCATCATGTGGTCGTTCGCGGGGAACGACGTGGATTGGAGCACGAACACGTCGGCGCCGCGCACGTTCTCGAGGATCTCGACGAAGATCTCCATGTCGGCGAAGCGCCGCACCACCGCCTTGGCGAGGGGGCTCTTGAGATAGGCGGCGATCGCTTCGGCGAGGCGCGGGTTGGAATTGCCGGCAACGAGCTTGATTGCTCCGTTCTTGGCCGCCATTCCCCGTCTCCTTCCGCGCGGAGCCATATGCTGCCGCCTGGCGGCGCCGTGATAACAAGGAGGCTATGCGCGTGGCAATACGACGGTTTTTGTTGTCCCGAAACTTTTTCGCCGGTTGTGCTTAGCGCGTGTCCGGGGTCACTAGACCACGTTCCGTTCCTTCGGAATCGGACCGTGCTCTAGATTCTCTATTTGGCGCATGTTCTTGTCGGCGAACCGGCGTCCACCCCGGATCAAGTCCGGGGCAGGCTTTCGCCGGAACATGCGCTAGCGACGCTCGCCCGCATAGGCGAGCGGCGAAGACCGCGCGGCATTGTCTGCCGCGACGTTCGGGCCAGACGTGACGGGTACGACCGGCGGGGCGGGCTGGGCGTCGGGCGCGGCGAGGAACGCGGCGAGCTGGTCCATGCTGGCGGTCGCGATTCGCTGTAGCACCCCGTCGTCGGCGGCTGCCCAGGTGCCGCGGCCGGAGCCGCTCGCCGGCTCCTCGCCGCTGATGCGCACCGCACGCTGCTGGTTGGCGTCGTAGACGTCCCATACCCAGGAGATCATGGTCGTCCGCCGCTTGCCTTCCACCAGCGCCGCCAGATAGCCGCGGACACGGTATTGCGCCGGCCCCTGGCGCGAAACGACGGCCATCTGGCGGGCGATCGCCTCGTCGCCGAGGTCCTGCACCAGCCGGTTGAAGATGCTTTGCGGCGGTCCGTCGATCGAATCGAACGCAACCGTCGGCCCGTGCGTGGGTACGGCCGCGACCGGTGCCTGCGGCACGGTCGAACAGCCCGCGACACAAAAGCCCAGCAACGCCGACGCAAGCACGCCGGCGCGGATTCGGCCAAATGAATTGAGACGCGCGCCCGCGGCCCGCGCGCTGCCGTCCATCCCCATCCACTTCCCCTCGGCCGGCAACCACTCGAGTTTGCTGAACGGTATTCCGTTGCCCGAGCCGATATTGAATCCGTAACCCGTCCCGGCGCCCCGGTCCAGCGCGTAAACCAATTATCAACCATACGGGCAGGTTTAGGGCAGGGTCAGCCGATCACGATCGCATTGACGTGGCGGCCATAGTCCGGCTCGCCGCGATGGGTCGTGCGACGGAAGCTGAAGAAGCACCGCGCATCCGCATAGGTGCAGGTGCCCAGATCCTCGATCGCGCCGATGCCGGCGTTCGCGAGCCGCGCCGCGACATAGCCGGGCAGGTCGAACATGGCATGGCCCGCCTGCGCCGCCGGCCGGAAGAAGCGCGCATTGGCGGTATCGGCTGCAACGAACGTGTCGACCAGCTCGGCGCCCACCTCGTAGCTCGGCTGCCGGATCAGCGGTCCGATCGCCGCGACGATGCGGCGGCGTTGCGCGCCGAGATGCTCCATCGCGGTAATCGCCGCATCGGTGATGCCCGCAAGCGCGCCGCGCCACCCTGCGTGCGCCGCGCCGATGACGCGGGCCTCGGGGTCGGCGAGCAGCACCGGGCCGCAGTCGGCGGTCGAGACGCCGATCGCGATCCCCGGCACACGCGTCACCACCGCGTCGGCGCGCGGGCGCGTTGCGTGTGTCCACGGCGTCTCGGCGACGACCACGTCGGCGGAGTGGATCTGGTATGGCGTGACGAGCGCCCCGGGCGCGACGCCAAGGGCCGCTGCCATGCGGGCGCGGTTTTCCGCCACGCGCGCGCGGTCGTCATTGGAGCCGACGCCCCCATTGAGCGTCGCATAGATGCCTTCCGACACGCCGCCGGCGCGGGTGAAGAACGCATGGCGGATGCCGGCGAGGGCGGCCAGCGATTTCGCCTGCAGCATCACGGGTCGAACCCGGGCAGGGCGGCGATCTCGGGCGCCGACAGGCCCATCACCTTGAACATCGTGCCCATGCCGGTCGGGCCGCCGGCGGTGAGCCGGCCGAGCGCCACGTCGACGGCCTTGGCCTTGTCGGGCGGCGCCACCGCCTTGAGGTTGACGGCGCGCTGCTCGATGCCGAGCCGGCGCAGGAACGTCGCCTGGTCGAGCGGGCCATGCACGCGCGCGCCGATGCTTTCGGCGGCGCTGCCGAGCGCCTGGAAATCGACATGTGCGGTTACGTCGGCAAAGCCGGGCGCGATCAGCGGATCGGCCTTGCGTTGTCCGCGCAGCGCCTGGAACGTGTCGCCGACCATGCCATCGAGGTGGCCGTAATCGACGAGCAGCGCCGCGCCGCCACCGCCGCGCACCACGCGCCGGCCGACTTCGAGCGCCTGGGCGTCGGAGCGCCACTCGTAGATCGAGCCGACCTCCGCCATGCGCACCTGCGGCGGCAGGGTCTGATCGAAGAATTTCATCGGGTCGGGCGCGAGCCCGAACGCAAGATTGCCCTTGCCATCGATGCCGATGACGCGCTCGTGCCAGCCGTCCGCCTGCTTGACCGCCTGGTTGACCGGCAGCGCGTCGAAGAACTCGTTGGCGACGATGATCGCGGGGCCGTCCGGAATGTCGGCGAGCGACGCGTGCCACGTGATGGAAACATTGGGATTGCCGAGGACTTGCTTCTGGCGCGCGATCAGCGTCGGGCTGGTCTCGACGAGATGCACCGCGACGGCCTGGCGGAACTCGCGCATCACGTTGGCGGCGCGCAGGATGTCGGCCATCATGGTGCCGCGGCCGGGGCCGAGCTCGATCAGCCGCACGTTGCCGGGGGCGCCCAAGCGCCGCCATACCGCCGCGGCCCACAGCCCGACGAGCTCGCCGAACATCTGGCTGATCTCCGGCGACGTGGTGAAATCACCGGACGCGCCGATCGGGTCGTGCGTGATGTAGTAGCCGTGCTGCGGATGGCCGAGACAAAGCCCCATGAACTCGGACACCGGCATCGGTCCGGCGAGCGCGATCAGCCGGCGGATGTCGGCTTCGAGCGGGGCGTCGGCCATCACGGGCTCCGCGCAGGGTGGCGCAATGCGTACGCGACGAAACCGACGCCGGCGAGGAACAGCGGGATCGAGAGCAACATGCCCATGGTGGTGCCGTGCCACAGGAAGCCGAGCTGCACGTCGGGCTCGCGAAACAGCTCGCAGAACGAGCGCATCAGCGCGTAGCAGATCGCAAAGACGCCGATGATGAGCCCGGGCCGCTTCAACGCGCCGCGCCGGATCAGCACCATCAGTATGACGAATAGCACGATTCCTTCCAGCGTCGCCTCGTAGAGCTGGCTCGGATGGCGCGGTATGCCGCCGGCCTCACGGCTCGGGAAGATCATCGCCCACGGCACGTCGGTCGCGCGGCCCCACAGTTCGCCGTTCACGAAATTGGCGAGGCGGCCGAGAAAGAGGCCGATCGGACCGACCGCGCAGGTGATGTCGCCGAGCGACAGCCACGAGATGCGGCGCACATACGCGAAGGCCATCACGGCCACGACGCAGCCGAGAAAGCCGCCGTGGAACGACATGCCGCCGTTCCAGACCTTCAAGATCTCGATCGGGTGCTTGAGGTAGTCGAACAAGTTGTAGAACAGCACGTAGCCGATGCGCCCGCCGAGGATGATGCCGAGCGTGACCCACAGCACGAAGTCGTCGTAGTCGGTGACGGTGAACGGCGCCGGGCCGCCCCAGCGGCTCTCGTTGGCGATGATGCGCCGCGCATAGAGCCAGCCGAGCAGGATGCCGCAAATATAGGCAAGCGCGTACCAGCGAATGGCGAACGGCCCGAGCTTGACCAGGACCGGGTCGAACTTCGGGTAGGGCAGGACCGAAAGCGGCATGGAATCAGTGCCCTGGGAAAAAGGACCGCAGCGGTGATGCGGTAAGGGCAGGGTGGCGTCAAGGGTTCGCCCGCCTTGCGGCCGGGCGGCCGCGGCGCCATTCTTGCTTCGTCAGCCTGCGCATATCCTTATCGACGAACCGGTTTCCACCCCGGATCAAGTCCGGGGCAGGCCCCGGATCGGTCAAGTCCGGGACAGGCTTTCGCCGGGATATGCGCTACCCCAGTCGCCGGCGCGGAGAGACAGCATGACCCAGACCTCGAACCGCTTCTTCGACGAGATCGCGCGACTGATGAACGACGCCGCCGGCGTCGCCTCCGGGGTGCGGCGCGAGTTCGACACGCTGTTTCGCAGCCAAGCCGACCGCATCTTGCGCGACCTCGACCTCGTGCAGCGCGAGGAGTTCGAGGCCGTCAAGGAGATGGCCCGCCTCGCGCGCGAGGAGAACGAGGCGCTGCAGGCGCGTGTCGCTGCGCTCGAGGCCAAGCTCGCGGCGTCCGCATGGCCGCCCGTGACCCAGCCGGCCGGCCCGGCGCCGTCGCCGCCCGGGCCGGTACCGCCGCCGACAATGTAGGCTGTTCAGACGCTTGACCCTCTGCGGCATGACTGCCCGTAGCATCGCGCGCGGCCGCCCGATTGCTTGTCAGGCCGCGGCAGGGCGGCTATAAGCCGCGCGTCCGCGGCCCCGACACCCCTGGAGGCACGCCACGGGCAATCCAACAGCGAAAACGCGAAGGACTTGCAAAAATGGCGACCGTCAATGAATTGAAGGCGACGGCGCGTCCGCGGGCCGGCAAGGGGGCCGCCCGGGCCGTGCGTCGCGAAGGCCGCGTGCCGGGCGTGATCTACGGCGACAACCAGCCCCCGATCGCAATCTCGCTCGATTTCGATGAGCTCAAGTACCGCATCCACGCGGGCCGCTTCCTCACCAGCATTTGCAACATCGAGATCGACGGCCAGAAGCACCGCACGATTCCGCGCGACTTCCAGGTCGATCCGGTGCGCGACAATCCGATCCATGTCGACTTCCTTCGCCTCGGCGAGGGTGCGTCGATCCGCGTGCGCATCCCGGTGCACGTGATGAACACCGACCAGTCGCCCGGCGTGAAGCGCGGCGGCGCCGTCAACATCGTGACCCACCACGTCGAGGTGGTGTGCCCGGCGGACTCGATCCCGGAGTCGATCGACGTCGACATCGCCGGCCTCGAGATCAGCCATTCGCGCCATCTGAGCGACGTGAAGCTGCCCGCGAACGTGCGCCCGATCGTGCACGGCGATGCGACGCTCGTCACCATCGTGCCGCCGTCCGGCTACGCCGAAGAAATGAAGGCGGCGGCGGAAGCGGCGGCGGCAGCGGCGGCCGCAGCGGCCGCAGCGGCGGCAGCGCCACCGGCACCGAC
>DATBZM010000143.1:0-14640 GCA_036513175.1 Xanthobacteraceae bacterium
AACCACCACTTCGATGCGCTCACGCTCTTCATCGAGCACGACTTTGGCGACCTCGGCCGGAGCAAGCGCGTTGACGACGAAGGTCGCGATGTCTTGCGACCACGGAATGATGTCGATCTTCTCGCCCTGCAGCTCGTTCACCACCGCCTGCACGCGCGATCCGCGCATGCCGACGCAGGCGCCGACCGGGTCGACCGATGAGTCGCGCGAGATCACCGCGATCTTGGCGCGCGAGCCGGGATCGCGGGCGACCGCCTTCACCTCGACGATGCCGTCGTAGATTTCCGGCACCTCCTGCGCGAACAGCTTCGCCATGAACTGCGGATGCGTGCGCGAGAGGAAGATCTGCGGGCCACGCGGCTCGCGCCGCACGTCGTAGATATAGGCGCGGATGCGGTCGCCGTTGCGGAATTGCTCGCGCGGCAGCATCTCGTCGCGCCGCACGATCGCCTCGCCGCGGCCGAGATCGACCACCACGTTGCCGTACTCGACCCGCTTGACGATGCCGTTGACGATGTCGCCGATGCGGTCCTTGTATTCCTGGTACTGGCGGTCGCGCTCGGCCTCGCGCACCTTCTGCACGATCACCTGCTTCGCCGACTGCGCCGCGATGCGTCCATATTCGAGCGGCGGCAGGGTGTCGGCGATGACGTCGCCGATCTGCGCCGCCGGATTGTGCCGGCGCGCGTCCTCGAGGCCGATCTGGTTCGCCGGGTTCTCGACCGTGTCGACGACCAGCATGTGGCGGGAGAGCCGCAGCTCGCCCTTCTTCGGGTCGATCTCGGCGCGCACCTCGGTCTCGCTGCCGTAGCGCGAGCGCGCCGCCTTGGCGATCGCGTCCTCCATCGCGGCGATCACGATGCCGCGGTCGATCGACTTCTCGCGCGCGACCGCGTCGGCGATCTGCAGAAGCTCGAGCCTGTTGGCACTGACGGCCATGTCATTCTCCCTCGTTCTGGGCCGCCGGCCGGTTCGGTCCGGGCGGGCGGCGGGAATCTTCATGCGGATGGCGATACGGACGGCGGCGGTCGATGCGCACCTCGCGCTTCGTCGCGCGCGCCGCGTCGCGGGTGTCGCGCTCATCGGCCTTGGCGCGGTGCAGCGCCGCGGTGACGAGCGCGTCGGTCAGCACGAGCTTCGCCTCCGCCATGTCGTCGATCCGCAGCAGGATCTCGTCCGGCTCGCCGGGCTCGGCCTCTTCGCTGCGGATGCGCGCCATCTCGTCCTGCGCCCCGAGGAGCACGCCGCGGAACCGCTTGTGCCCGTCGACCATGACGGCCATCTCGATCTTCACCACATGGCCCGCATGGCGCTCGAAGTCGGAGCGCCGCACCAGCGGGCGGTCGATGCCGGGCGAGGAAACCTCCAGCCGGTACGCACGGTCGATCGGGTCGGCCGCGTCGAGCACCGGCGAGAGCGCGCGCGAGACGGCCTCGCAGTCCTCGACCAGCATGGTGCCGTCGGGCTTTTCCGCCATGATCTGCACGGTGCATCCGTCGGCGCCCGAGATGCGCGCCCGCACCAGCCGCAGGCCGAGGCTTTCCAGCACCGGCTCGGCGAGCGCGGCGACGCGCGCGGCCGTTCCGCTCTCGCCGATGAGGCGGGGCTCGGTCTGTGCGTGCACCTGGCTCGTGTCGTCCATGCGTGCCTTTGCGGTCTCGCCCGTGCGGCCTTGCGGCCGTCTTCATTGGTTGAGCATGACCTTGTCCGAAAACTGGTACCCGCTTTTCGGGATCATGCTCAGCCGCAACTGCCGATCGTCTGCCCGGTCGGCGCCCGCGATCTCGCCGCGGCGCACAGGTAACAAAAAAGAGCGGGTCCCGGGCGGGGCCCACTCTCAAAAGCCGTTCGGATCACATCCGAGCGTTATGAGATGTCCAATAAAGGACACCCGGAATATAGCGAATAATCGTCCTGGCGCAAGGGTCGCGGGGCGTTTTTCAGCCCCTATCCGGCGCGCCTGAACACGAGGTAGCAGGGCGCGCGGCCCGCCTGTTTCGCCTTGGTCTCATAGCGCGTCGACGTGAAGCCGGACCACGGTGTGCGCCAGTCGTCGGCGCGTTCGGCGGTCCAGGCGAAGTCGCGCGAGCGCAGCATCCGCTCCAGCGTCCAGGCCGCATAGTCGGGCCAGTCGGTGGCGAAGCGGAAGACCGCTCCCGGCCGCAGCACCCGTCCGAGCTCCGCGACGCGCGCGTCTTGCACGAAGCGGCGCTTCCAATGGCGGCGCTTGGGCCATGGGTCGGGATAAAGCAGATCGATGCGGGCGAGCGAGGCGCTCGGAAGCCACGCGAGGAGATCGCTCGCGTCGCCGAAATGCAGGCGGATATTGGCGAGGCCTTGCGCCTCGATCAGCGCCAGCGCCTTCGCCATGCCGTTGACGAACGGCTCGCAACCGATGAAGCCCATACCGCGGTGCGCGGCGGCCTGCGCCGCGAGATGCTCGCCGCCGCCGAAGCCGATTTCCAGGGCGACGTCGTCGGGCACGTGGGCGAACAGTGACGCGAGCGGTCGGGGCGGCGGCGCGCGGAGATCGAGCGCAAGCCGCGGCAGCAGACTCTCGATCAGCGCGGCCTGGTGCGGCCGCAATGGATGGCCCTTGCGCCGGCCGAAGAAGGCGCCGTCGCGCGATCGTTCTATCGACTCGCTCAGCTGACCGCGCTGCGCAGCGCCTCGGCGAGGTCGGTGTTCTCCCACGAGAAGCCGCCGTCAGCGTCGGGCGCCCGGCCGAAGTGACCGTAGGCCGAAGTGCGCGCGTAGATCGGCCGGTTGAGCTTGAGGTGCTCACGAATGCCGCGCGGCGTCAGATCCATGACCTCGCCGAGCACCTTTTCGACCTTCGCCTCCGCGACCTTGCCGGTGCCCTGCAGGTCGACATAGATCGACAGCGGCTTGGCGACGCCGATCGCATAGGAAATCTGGATGGTGCAGCGGTCGGCAAGCCCGGCCGCGACCACGTTCTTGGCGAGATAGCGCGCCGCGTAGGCGGCCGAGCGGTCGACCTTGCTCGGATCCTTGCCCGAGAAGGCGCCGCCGCCGTGCGGCGCAGCGCCGCCATAGGTGTCGACGATGATCTTGCGGCCGGTGAGGCCGCAATCGCCGTCCGGGCCGCCGATCACGAACTTGCCGGTCGGGTTGACGTGCCAGACGGTCTGCTTGGTGATCCAGCCCGAGGGCAGGGCCTTGAGCACGTAGGGCTCGATGATAGCCTGGATGTCGTGCGAGGACAGGTGCTCGTCGAGATGCTGGGTCGAGACCACGATCTGGGTCGCCTCGACCGGCTTGCCGTCCTCGTAGCGCACCGTGACCTGGCTCTTGGCGTCGGGGCCGAGCGCCTCGGTCTCGCCGGCGTGACGCGCGTCCTTGATGACCTTGAGGATCTTGTGCGCGTAGTAGATCGGCGCCGGCATCAGCTCCGGCGTCTCGCGGCACGCATAGCCGAACATGATGCCCTGGTCGCCCGCCCCCTCGTCCTTGTTGCCGGCGGCATCGACGCCCTGCGCGATGTCGCTCGACTGGGCGTGCAGGTACACCTCGACATTGGCCTTCTCCCAGTGGAAGCCGGCCTGCTCGTAGCCGATGTCCTTGATGGCGAGCCGCGCGATGTGGGCGATGTAGTCCCTGGTGATGTTCGCGGGTCCGCGCGTTTCTCCGGCGATCACGACGCGGTTCGTCGTGCACAACGTCTCGCAGGCGACGCGCACATTGCGCGCGTCCCAGCCGTGGCGCGACGCCTGCTCGAAGAAGGCATCGACAACCTCATCGGAGATGCGGTCGCAGACCTTGTCAGGATGGCCTTCGGAAACGGATTCGCTGGTGAACAGATAGCTTGCGCGCGACACCGATGATCACTCCCCGCACGACGCGGATGTGTCCGCGTCAACCTTGATCTGCGGGGGGGTTTTTGCAGTGTCGCGCACCGCGGTCAAGATGTGGGCATTCGTGGGCAGAACCGCCGCGCGGGCGGCGTTGCGCTCACGTCTCGTCGCCGCCGGCGATCTGTTCGACCAGGTCGACGATGCGGCGGCGCAGCTTGGCGTCGTCGATGCGCATGAAAGCCTTGGTCAAGGCGAGACCATCGGAGGTGGCAAGAAAGTCCGAGACGTAGGACGGTGAGGGCGCTTCCTTGCCGGCCACCGGGCGGCTGCCCGGCACGTCGGGTGCGCCTTCGAAGAAAAAGGAGATCGGGACCTGCAGGATGCTGGAGATCTGCTGCAGACGGCTTGCGCCGATTCGATTCGTCCCCTTTTCGTATTTCTGCACTTGCTGAAACGTGAGGCCGAGCGCGTCGCCGAGCTTTTCCTGGCTCATCGACAGCATCATTCGCCGCATCCGAACTCGGCTCCCGACATGCTTATCGATCGGGTTGGGAGCCTTTTTGGCCATTTGTTATTCCTCAGCCATAACGACAGTGTATTGCCCATCAGCCACTTTGGGCTGAACCGCCCGTATTTTCAACGGTCCCCCCTCGACGGATGATGCGATAGTCGTGCATCGTTGGTTGCATGACGCAATGTATATCAAATCTAACATGGAGAAATATTTTGCTGCAAAGACCATCATAAGTGCGAATTGGCTTCTACACTATATATCTTCCGTAGTGTTTTTTGAGCGAATTCTTTACATCTAGAAGAAGTACTGATCCATTGACGCTGACCGGCTATGCCCAAATAGCAATCGACCATGCCTATTCTTGCATGCGACGGACCGCCGCGATCAGCAGCAGGGCGGCGAGGAGCAGGCCGAGCGGGGCGTCGCCCAGACGCGAATACGGCGTGCGTTCCAGCGGCTGGGGCAGCGATGAATCGAGAACGCCGTTGCTGCCGAGCGGCAGCGACTGAATGATTCGCCCGACCGGATCGACGACCGCCGATATGCCGGAGTTGGCGGCACGCACGAGCGGCAGTCCCTCCTCGATGGCGCGCACGCGCGCCTGCTGGAAATGCTGATAGGGGCCGGCGCTCTCGCCGAACCAGGCGTCGTTGGTGACGTTGAGCATCCAGCCCGGGCGCTCGCCCTGCGGCACCACGGCGTGCGGGAAGATGATCTCGTAGCAGATGAGGGGGACGAGCTTGGGCGCGTGCGGCGGCGCCAGCAGGCGGCGCCGGTCGCCGGCGAGGAAGCCGCCCTGCAGCCGCGTGAGCTGGCGCAGGCCGAGACGCTCGAGGAGGTGCTGGAACGGCAGGTATTCGCCGAACGGCACGAGATGGACCTTGTCGTAGATCGACAGGATCGAGCCGTCATGGTCGATCACATAGACCGAATTGTAGGCGTGCAGGTCACGCGTGGTCGGGGCGAGCTCGGCCGCGCGCGCCGCGCCGGTGATCAGCACCGGCCCGCCATGCAAAAGCGCCGCGATCTGCGCCAGCGCGTCGGGCTCGCGCGTGAGGAAGAACGGAAACGCCGATTCGGGCCAGATCAGCAGCGTCGCGGCGGCGACGCCGGAGGAATTGGGTCCGGTCGCGCGGTCGGACAGCGCGAGGTAGCGCTGCATCACCTGCGCCTTGTTGGCGTAGCTGAACTTCTCGTCCTGCGGCACGTCGGGCTGCATGATGCGCAGCCGCACCCCGTCCACATAGGCGATCGGCGTCGTCGCCAGGCGGACCGTGCCGTAGGTCGCGATCGCGACGAGCACGAGGGCCGCCGCCGCCGGGGCGAGCCAGGGATGGCGCGTGTCGGCACGCTCGTCCGCCAGCACCGCCGGTGACGCGAAGGCCGCGACCGCGATCAGGGTGAGCCCCCACACGCCGAACAATGCGGTGCACTGAGCGAAGATGAGCGGCGTCGTCAGCGCGTAGCCGAATACATTCCAGGGGAAACCGGTCAGCAGGTGACCGCGCAGCCACTCCGCCAGCGTCAGCGCTGCCGCGAAGGTGAGAATGCGCATGGCGCTGCGCGTCCACAGCAGGCGCGCGAGCGCGAAGCCGAGCGCCGTGTAGAGCGCGAGATACATCGGCAACCCGACCACCGCGATGGGCATGAGCCAGCCGAACGTCTTGGCGTCGACCAGGAATGCCAATCCGATCCAGTAGAGGCCGGCGAGGAAATAGCCGAAACCGAACCACCATCCCGCGGAGGCGGCCGCCGCGACGCCGCCCCAGCGGCCGGCGGCGGCGCCGTCGAGCAGCCAGACCGCGGCCGGGAAGGTGACGAACATCGCCGGCCAGAAATTGAGCGGCGCGATCGCGAGCGTCGAGCCGGCGCCGGCCAGGAATGCGATCAGCGCCCGCCGGAAACCCCAGGCGAGCACGATCGGTTGGGCAATACGGGTGAAGTTCACGGTTCGGGCGGGGGCTTGGGGTCGGCGGAAGCGGCGGCCGGCTGCGCCGGCGGAGCGGATGGCGCCGCGGCGGGCGCGAGCGTTGCGGCCACGGCGCGCGCCGGGCGCATGCCGTCGAGCGCCGCCGGCTGGCGGCTGCGATAGATGCGCAGCCGCTTGACGCGGCGCGGATCGGCGTCGAGCACCTCGATCTCATAAGGTCCGGGGCCCGGAATCAGCTCGCCGCGCACCGGCACGCGGCCGATGCGGGTCGCAAGATACCCGCCGAGCGTGTTGACCTCCTCGGTCGCCTCGCCGACGTCGAAATCGGGTCCGACGAGCGCCACGACCTCTTCGAGACTCGCGCGCGCATCGGCGAGATAGGAGCCGTCCGGCTGGCGCACGACGGGATGCTCGCCGCGCTCGTCGTGCTCGTCGTCGATATCGCCGACGATCAGCTCGACCAGGTCCTCGATCGACACGAGCCCGTCGGTGCCGCCGTATTCGTCGATCACCAGCGCAAGATGGACGCGCGTCGCCTGCATCTTGGCGAGCAGGTCGATCGCCGGCATCGAGGGCGGAACGAACAGGATCGATCGCAGGATCCTTGCCGCCGACAGCGCCATCGAGAGGTCGAGCGCGCGCAGGTCGAGCCCGGCGGGCAGCGGGCGCTTGCGCCGCGTGTTCTTCTCCGCATCGACGGTCGCGCGCGCCGTCATGAAGGCGACGAGATCGCGGATGTGCACCATGCCGGTCGGATCGTCGAGCGTGTCGTTGTAGACGACGAGGCGCGAATGCGCGGCGGTCTCGAACACCTTGATCAGCTCGCCGAGCGCGATGTCCTCCTGCACCGCGACGATGTCGGCGCGCGGCACCATCACGTCGGCGATCCGCCGCTCGCGCAGCCCGAGGATGTTCCTGAGCATCGTGCTTTCTTCCGGCGAGAAGCCGCTTTCGCCGGGCGCGCTTGCTTCGAGCACGACCTCGAGGTTGGATCGGATCGATCCGGTCTTCCAGCCGAATACCGCGCGCAGAACGCGCACGAACCAGCGCTCGTTCGGGTCGGCAGGCTCGCCCATCGGCACCGGGACCGGCAGGTTGCGGACCTCGCTCGCCGGCTCCGTCGTGTCGCTGATTCTCGGCGCGTCGCTGTCGGGCATGGGAATGCGGGTCAGACGGCCATCTTTTTGCGCATATCCTTGTCGGCGAACCGGAGGCCACCCCGGATCAAGTCCGGGGCAGGCTTTCGGCGGGATATGCGCTCGCGGTCCGCATAAGGGTCGGGAACACCAAGCCGCGCCAGGATCAGTCGCTCGCGTCGCTCCATGATTTCGGCCTGCCTGTGCGATTCGTGATCGTAGCCCAAAAGGTGGAGAAAGCCATGCAGCGCCAAATGGGCGAGGTGATGGTCGAACGGCTTGCCCTCGGCGCGTGCCTCCTTTGCGGTCGTCTCATAGGCGATCACGATATCGCCGAGGTGATGCGCGCCGCCGCGCCGCGACTTCGAGGCCGACTTGGATGCCGGCTTGGAGCCCGGCTTGGCCACCAGCTTGGGCGTCGGGAACGACAGCACGTTGGTCGGCTTGTCCTGGCCGCGCCATTGCCGGTTGAGCGCACCGATCGCGCGGTCGGCGGTGAGGATCACGGAAAGCTCGGCCTTGCGCGCGTGCGCGGGCGCGGCGGAAGCGATGACGCGCCGCACGAGCCGGCTCGCCTGCGGCGCTTTGCGCCAGCGGACGGATGCGATGACGACGTCGATCATCGGCCCGCGCGCGGCGCGGCGCCGTTTCGTTCCTTTCATTCCTTGGGCTCGCGCTTGCGCGCCGCCGCCTTGTCGTAGGCGGCGACGATGCGCGCGACAAGCTCGTGCCGGATCACGTCCGCGGCCGTGAACGTCGAGTGGCCGATGCCTTCGACGCCGGCGAGCAGGCGCACCGCCTCGGCAAGTCCGGAGGCCTGGCCGGGCGGCAGGTCGACCTGGCTCGGGTCGCCGGTGACGATCATGCGGCTGTTCTCGCCGAGCCGGGTCAGGAACATCTTCATCTGCATGGTCGTCGTGTTCTGCGCCTCGTCGAGGATGATCGCCGCATTGGCGAGCGTGCGCCCGCGCATGAAGGCGAGCGGCGCGATCTCGATCTCGCCGCTCTGCAGGGCGCGCTCGACGATGCGCGCATCCATCAGGTCGCCGAATGCGTCGTAGATCGGCCGCAGGTAGGGATCGACCTTCTCGCGCATGTCGCCGGGCAGGAAGCCCAGCCGCTCGCCCGCCTCCACGGCCGGCCGCGACAGGATGATGCGGTCGACCTCCTTGCGCTCGAACAGCGCGATCGCGTGCGCGACGGCGAGCCAGGTTTTTCCCGTGCCGGCCGGGCCGGTGCCGAACACGAGCGCATGCCGGCGCAGCGCCCGGATATAGCCGTCCTGCGCGGGCGTGCGCGCGCGCACCGGGCGCTTGCGCAGGTTGATCTCCTCGAAGCTCTGCCGCGCGCCCTCGGGGTCGAAATCGAACAGCGAGCCCTGCGCGATGGCGAGCCGGATCGCGCCCTCGACGTCGCCCTGCACGAGGTCATCGCCGCGCTTGAGCCGCTCGTAGAGCCCTTCGAGGACGCGGCGCGCCTGCTCGCAGGCGTCGCGCGAGCCCTCGATGGTGACGTGGTTGCCGCGCGAGTCGGCGACGACGCCGAGGCGGCGCTCGATCAGCGCAAGGTTCTGGCCGTACTGGCCGAACAAGACGGACGCGAGCCGATTGTCGTCGAAGGCGAGCACGACCTGGGTCGCGGCGTTCTCGCCCGTGGTGGCCGGGGAGGGGATGAGCGAGCCGTTGTCCGATCCGCGCGTTCGCAAGCCCTTAGATCTCCACACTGGTTTCCAGGACGGTTTCCGCGACCGTGACGGCCGACGGCGAATGGGCGGGACCGCGCTCGGCGGGTTTGGCCAGCTCGCCGAACAAGCTGTTCGCTCCGGCGCGCGTGATCGCCACGGCGCGCAGGTCGCCGATCATCGAGGTCGGCGCCATCACGTGCACCGGCTGCAGATAGGGCGAGCGCCCCACCAGCTGGCCCGGCAGCCGACCGGGCTTCTCGAACAGCACGTCGCGCGTGCGGCCGACGCAAGCTTGGTTGAACGCCGCCTGGTGGCGATCGATCTCCGCCTGCACGCGCGCGAGCCGCTCGATCTTCACGGCGTCGTCGATCTGGTCGGGGCGCTCGGCCGCGGGCGTGCCCGGACGCGGCGAATATTTGAACGAGAAGGCGCCCGCATAGCCGACCTCGCCGACGATCGCGAGCGTCGCGGCAAAATCATCCTCCGTCTCGCCCGGCGAGCCGACGATGAAATCGGAAGTAAACGCCATGTCGGGGCGCGCGTCCTTGAGGCGGGCGATCACGTCGAGGTAGTCGCTGCGCGTATGCCGCCGATTCATGACAGCCAGAATACGGTCCGAGCCCGACTGCACCGGCAGATGCAGCTGCGGCATCAGGGCCGCGAGATCGCGATGGGCGGCGATCAGGTCGGCCGCCATGTCGCGCGGATGGCTCGTCGCATAGCGCAGGCGGGCGAGGCCCGGGATCTCGGCGAGGCGATGCAGCAACTGGGCGAGCGACCAGGCGCCGCCCGGACCTTCGCCATGATAGGCGTTGACGTTCTGCCCGATCAGCGTGACCTCGCGCACGCCCGCGTCGGCGAGGCGTTCGACCTCCTCGATGATCTTGCCCACCGGCCGCGAGACTTCGGCGCCGCGCGTATAGGGGACGACGCAGAAAGTGCAGAACTTGTCGCAGCCCTCCTGCACGGTGACGAAGGCGGACACGCCGCGCGCGCGCGTCGCCGCCCGGCTTGCCGGCGCGAGATGGTCGAACTTGTCCTCGAGCGGAAACTCGGTGTCGACGACCTTGATGCCGTGCTCGGCGCGTGCGAGCAGGTCCGGGAGGCGGTGGTAGTTCTGCGGGCCGAGCACGAGATCGACGATCGGCGCGCGGCGGATGATCTCCTCGCCCTCGGCCTGCGCGACGCAGCCTGCGACCGCAATGATCATCCGGCGCCCGTCGCGCGCCGCGCCGTCCTTGAGCTTGCGGATGCGGCCGAGCTCCGAATAGACCTTCTCGGCCGCCTTCTCGCGGATGTGGCAGGTATTGAGCACGACCAGATCGGCGTCCTCAGCCGTCGGCGTCGCGACGAATCCCGCGCGCGCCATCGTGTCCGTCATACGCTGCGAGTCGTAGACGTTCATCTGGCAGCCGTAGGACTTGATATGCAGCTTGCGGGTTCCGCTCATGCGGTCGAGGCTTGCCGTCTCTTTGAACGCGCAACGAATCGCGATGCCTGTTAAGCTCTTGATCAGTCGGGTAAACCGCCGGGATACCGGCGCGCCCCGGCGTCGTCCTCGTCATAGCGGGTTTCCGCCGGAAAAGGAATGCGGAGGTCAGCCCGGCTTGGCGTTTTCCGCCCGCCCGCGGATCGCCCCGATGGTGCGCCGGCGGACCTCGGCCTCCAGCGCGCGCGTGACTTCCTTGCGGTCGGACTGCTCGTCGAACGCCACCGGCTCGCCCCAGGTGACGGTCACGTCGATCGCACCGCGCCGTGCGACGCCGATGAGGTGGGGCGGCAGCGGGCGCTTGCCGTACCACGCGACGCGCGGCCGGTCGCGCCGGTCGATCGGCAGGCCCTGCAACCGCGTGTAGGCGATCGACAGCGGCTGGATCCACACCCGCCCGGTGTGCTCGGCCTCGGCGAGCGCGTCGCGCGCCGACCCGATCAGCGCGCTGCGGAACGCGAGCACGCGATTGCCGTCGCTCGCCGTGCCTTCGCCGAACAGCAGCACCGGATCGCCCTCGGCGAGGCGCCGCGCGATCTCGGCATTGACGTCGCCGATCTGCTGCCGGCGCGCGCGGTCGACGAAGACCGAGCGCTGCAGCCTGGCGAGCGTGCCGAACAGCGGCCAGCTCGCGATCTCCTGCTTCGCCACGAACACCACGGGCGCGACAGCGGTAATCACCGGGATGTCGAGCCAGGACGAATGGTTGGCGACGATTAGCAGCGGATGCTCGGGCATGCGCCGGCCGTGCACGCAGATGCGCACGCCGAGGATGGCGCAGACCATGCGGTGATAGAAGGACGGAATCCGCCGGCGCAGCGGCAGATCGAACGCGACCGCGACGGCCTGAAACGGCAGCAGCGCGAGCGTGATCGCGCCGATGACGGCGACAACGTAATAGGAGCGAAGCATCAGGTGCTGGTCGTCAATTGAGCGGCGTTCGGCGGCACGAAGCAGATCGCCTCCATGTTAGCGCATGTTCCGGCGAAAGCCTGCCCCGACTTGATCGGGGAGCCTGCCCCGGACTTGATCCGGGGTGGACACCGGTTCGCCGACCAGAACATGCGCCAAATAAAACAAGCGATCGGTCAGGCGAGATCGCGACGCAGCACCAGCGCATTGGCGGGCGCCGCCGCGGCGCGCGCGTAGTAGGCGGGGCGGCGGCCGACGTCGCGGAAGCGGGCGCGGGCATAAAGGCGGCGCGCCGGCACATTGTCCTCGTCCACTTCGAGAAAGACCGCCGTGGCGCCGAGCCCGGCGAGCCGGCGCAGGTGCAGGTCGAGCAGCTTGCGGGAAAGCCCGCGGCCGCGCCGCGTCGGCGCGACCGCGACCGAGAGGATTTCGGCTTCGCCGGCGGCTAGTCGCGACAGGATGAAGCCGGCGAGCGTGCGCCCCGCCAAGGTCCCGATCACGGCGCGATGGGCGATCACGCTGCGGTCGAGCAGGAGCCGCTCGAACTCATCCTCGCTCCACCCGCGGCGGAAGGCGGCAGCGTGCAGCGCCGCAAAAGCCGCGGCATCGCGCGCGGATGCCTCCGACAGCGCCGGCTCGGGCCGTGCCAGCTTGCGCAGGAGGCCGATCATCGGCGCGGCAGGTGCGCGGCGTTCTGCGGCTGCGCATCGGGCGCACGCAGGTAGAGCGGCTTCGGCAGCGCGATCGCCTGGGGGGCGGCGGCGCCGAGATGGGCCACCCAGTCGATGATCGGCGCGCGTGCGGGATCGACGACGGCGGGTTGGCGCTCGTTCGCGGGCCATGCGGCCGCGATCATGGCGGCGCCCGAGCCGACGAGGCGCGCCGGGCCGGTCGCGGCAGCGCGTATGGCGTCGCGCAGGCTGGCGATGCGCGGCTGGATCAGCGTGCGCCCGGCCGGGCCGAACAGCTGCATGTAGACCTGCTCGTTGCGCGCGTCGATCGCCGTGAGCAGGGCCGTGACGTCGTCCGCCGCGATGTAGGGCGCCGCATAGGCCGCGAGCGTGGTCAGTCCCACCGCAGGCTTGCCGGCCGCAACCGCGATGCCGCGCGCCGCCGCGACGCCGACGCGCAGACCCGTGAAGCTGCCCGGTCCGACCGTCACGGCGATGCGGTCGAGCTCGAGGAATTCGAGGCGCGCCTCGCTCATGACCCGCGCGACGAGCGGCATCAGCGCCTCGGCGTGCCCACGCACCATGGGGATCGATTCGCTTGCCAGAATGCCGCCCTGGTCGGTGTCGAGCACCGCGGCGGAGCAGGCCTCCAGGGCCGTGTCGATGGCGAGGACACGCATCGTGATCGAAAAAACGTCTGGCTCTTTTACGCTCTCTAGCATGCGCGATCGCCCGCCGCGGCGCCTGGCGCGCGCGTCATGCACACTATTCGGCGTTAAGGTAACCAGCCACCAATCAGACGGTCGCAGCGCCGATCTCAGTTGGGGCGGACTTCCACCACGTCCGGCACGAAATGCCGCAGCAGGTTCTGGATGCCGTGCCGCAGCGTCGCGGTCGAGGACGGGCAGCCCGAGCACGCGCCCTTCATGTCGAGATAGACGATCCCGTCCTTGAAGCCGCGGAACGTGATGTCGCCGCCGTCATTGGCCACGGCCGGGCGCACGCGCGTCTCGATCAGGTCCTTGATCTGCGCGACGGTGTCGGCGTCCTTCTCGTCGAAGAATTCGTCGTCGCCGGTCGCTTCGGTCGCCGTGCCCGCATTGACGATCGGCGCACCCGACATGAAGTGCTCCATGATGGCGCCGAGCAACATGGGCTTGAGCTGCTGCCAGTCGCCCTCTGCCTTGGTCACGGCGATGAAGTCGGTGCCGAAGAAGACGCCGCCGATGCCGTCGATCTCGAACAGCCGCATGGCGAGCGGCGACTGCTCGGCTTGCGCCTTGTCACGCATATCGAGGGTGCCTTCCGCCAGCACGGTCCGACCGGGCAGGAACTTCAGCGTGGCGGGATTGGGCGTGGTCTCGGTCTGGATGAACATCGCGCGCTCCTTCTCGGCGCGGGTTCAAGGCCCGCCCGGCCGGTCGAACGCGTCCGGCAGCCACTTAGATGGGTCTTTCCGGCCGCGCGGTCAACCGGCCCGCGGTCGGCCACGGGCAGCCTCAGTGCCGCACGAAGCCGACGATGTCCTTGACGTAGCGCATGGTTTCGCTTGCGATCACCCGTGCGCGCCGCGACCCGTCGGCGAGTATTGCGTCGATATGCGCGGGATCCTGCATCAGGCGCTTCATCTCGGCGCCGATCGGGCCGAGTCGCGCAACCGCAAGATCGACCAGCGCCGCCTTGAAGCTCGAGAACTGCGCTCCGCCGAACTCGCGCAAGACGTCGGCCTTGGTCCGGTCGGCGAGCGCCGCGAAGATGCCGACGAGATTGTCGGCCTCCGGACGGCTTTCCAAGCCCTTCTCGTCGTGCGGCAGCGGATCGGGATCGGTCTTCGCCCTGCGGATCTTCTGCGCGATCGTGTCGGCGTCGTCGGTGAGGTTTATGCGCGAATAGTCGGAGGGGTCCGACTTCGACATCTTCTTCGCCCCGTCGCGCAACGACATCACGCGCGTGGCCGGCCCCTGGATCACCGGCTCGGGCAGGGGGAAGAACGCCGGACCGAGACCGAGCGCGGCGATCGACGCGGCGAAGTCGTTGTTGAACTTCTGCGCGATGTCGCGGCTGAGCTCGAGATGCTGCTTCTGGTCCTCGCCGACCGGAACATGGGTCGCGCGATAGACCAGGATGTCGGCCGCCATGAGGGCCGGATAAGCGTAGAGGCCGATCGAGGCGTTCTCGCGGTCCTTGCCGGCCTTCTCCTTGAACTGGGTCATGCGGTTGAGCCAGCCCAGCCGCGCCACGCAGTTGAATACCCAGGCGAGCTCGGCATGCTCGGCGACCTGGCTCTGGTTGAACACGATGTGGTGCTTCGGATTGATCCCGCATGCGATGTAGGCCGCCGTGGTCTCGCGGATGTTGCGCTTGAGATCCGCGGGCTCCTGCCACACCGTGATCGCGTGCATGTCGACCACGCAATAGATGCAGTCGTAGCGGTCCTGCAGCGTGACGAATTTCGCGATGGCGCCGAGATAGTTGCCGAGATGCAGGTT
>DATBZM010000144.1:0-24265 GCA_036513175.1 Xanthobacteraceae bacterium
ATCGGTGAGATGGCGGAAACCGGCGGCGAGTGCGTCCTTGCCGTTGCGATGTCTCGCTTCCTCGCGCAGCACCTCGGCGTAGAGCGGAACGATAATGTCGTCGACGATGCGGCGCGCCGGCACGCGGCGATTGGAGTGGAAGCCGATCATCTTTCTGTCCCGGCCATAGGACGGCGTCACATGGGCGAAGACCCAGTAGTAGGCCCCGGACTTGGCGAGGTTCTTCACGTAGGCAAAGACCTCGTGGCCGTCTTGTATCGTGTCCCACAAGAGCTTGAACACGGCGCGCGGCATGTCGGGGTGGCGGATGAGGCTGTGCGGGGCCCCGATCAGCTCCGGCAGCGAATAGCCCGAGACAGTGCAGAACGCCGTATTGGCGTAGGTGATCTTTCCCTTGAGGTTGGTCTTCGACACGATGATGTCGGCGGTGTCGAAATGCACCTCGACATTGGTCGGCTGGATAATGGTCGCGGCGGATGTCATGCGGTCCCCGATAGGTCGGCGCGCGCACGCGCGTGCCGACAACGTCCATGGGGGCCAAAAGGACGATGAACGCGACGATTGTGGATTACAAAAGCTGCGCGTCTTTGGTTGAAGAAGCCTTAAAACATCCAAACCATGGCGGTCGCGGCGGTAAGTGGCGGCGGGTTCTTCACCGGCGCAGGTGCAGTATTGAGCGCCTCGACGCATCAGCGCGGACGGGGCGTTGCGAGGCACTCCGCGCTACACCCGGAAAGTCATTCGCAGTCATCCGCCGACACGCGCGACCAGCGCGCAATTGACGCATCCGCGCGGGCGGCGGAGCGAATTGTTGCCAAGCGCCGGTCGCGAATGGGAAGCTGCGCCGTGTTGAGCGCGACGTGAAAGGACAGAGCGTGATGGTGGCAAGACGCGCATCGCCGCGGGGGCGGAGAAATTGGCGCTGGCTCGCGGCGGCGTTCGTCGTCGCATCCGCGCCGGCGTCCGCGCAGACCTGGCCGAGCCGGCCGATCACCATGGTGGTCGCGTTTCCGGCCGGCGGCTATGCGGACAACTTCGCGCGCATCGTCGGCGATCGTCTCGCGGCGCGGCTCGGCCAGAGCATCGTGATCGAGAATCGCGGCGGCGCCGGCGGTAATATCGGGGCGGGCAACGTCGCCCACGCGGCGGCCGATGGCTACACGCTGCTCGTCACCACGGCGAGCATCGCGGTCAACGAGACCTACTACAAGACCAAGTCCTATGCGACGAGCGATCTGCGATCGATCGCGATTCCCGCAGGCGGCGCCGAGAGCCTGTCGGTCGGCGCCGCCGATTCGGCGAAGACCCTCGCCGACCTCGTGCGGGACACCAAGCCGTTCGACTATGCGAGCCCCGGGGTCGGCACCTCTTCGCACGTCGCCGCCGCCTACTTCTTCAAGGCGCTGGCGAAGATCGCGCCCGTGCACGTGCCGTTCCAGGGCGGGGCGCCCGCCGTCAACGCGGTGATCGGCGGTCATGTGCGGGTGCTGGTCGGGACGCTGCCGGGGTACGCGGCGCAGTGGCACGCCGGCACGCTGCGCGGGCTTGCGCTCGCGAGCGAGGCGCGCCAGGCGGAATTCCCCGACGTGCCGACCTATACGGAAAGCGGCTATCCGCTCGTCGCCGAGACCTGGGTCGGCGTCTTCGCGCCCGCCAAGGTCGACGATGTGGTCGCCGCGAAGCTCAATGCGGTGATCAACGAGATCGTCCGCGAGCCGGCGACCGAGGCGAAGCTCAAGACCTTCAGCATGCAGACACGTGTGCGCGACTTGCCGCAGACCGAGGCCTACTTCCGCAGCGAAATCGCCAAATGGGGCAAGATGGTCGAGGCGATTGGTATTTCCGTGGAGTAGCGCTGCCGCGCAGTACCTCAATCGCCGCCGATTGCCGAGATCATCGTTAACCCGGCCGAAGCGAGTGCGACTTACCCTGTGCCGCCGGGCGGAAAGATTCACCACACGGGGGCCACCACCTCGCGCTCGGCCTCGCGATTGGGAAATATCCGTGTTCAAGCGCATTAAGATTTCGTACCGGCTCTTGCTGTTCGTGCCGATCCTGCTGTTGAGCCTGATCGTCAGCGTCGGCTTCGGTATGACGGAACTGCGGCGCAGCCTGATCGAAAGCCGCCAGGACGAGATCAATCAGCTCGTCAACGTGGCGCGCCACATCGTCGAAATCTGGTACGCCAAGGAACAATCCGGGCAGCTGACGCGGGAGCAGGCGCAGAAGGGAGCGCGCGACGAGCTGTGGAAGCTGCGCTTTGGCGACAACAACTACTTCTTCATCCAGGACTATGACGGCGTCACGTTGCTGCAGCTGAATCGCTCGCTCGAGGGCCGGAACCGCATCGACGTCGTGGATTCGGCCGGCTTTCCGACCGTGCGCGCGCAGATCGCGGCCGCACAGCGCGGCGGCGACTACAGTTACTATCGCACGGCCCGCTCGGGCGGCACCGGTGCCGACAAGAGCCTGCCGAAGATGGCCTACAGTCTCGGCTTCGAGCCGTGGCGCTGGGCGATCGGCACCGGGGTCTACCTCGACGACGTCGACGCCGTGTACGATCGCACCCTCCTGGTCTATGTCGCGTTCGCGGTCGGCATTCTGGTGGTTGGCGCCGGTTTTGCCTATATGATCGCGCGCAGCATCATTCGCCCGCTCTCGGCACTCGGCGGATGCATGCGGCGATTGGCGGGAGGCGAGCTGCGTACCGACGTTCCGTTCCGCGGCGAGCGGCACGAGATCGGCGAGATGGCTGCGACCGTGCAAGTCTTCAAGGAGGGTATGGCGGAGACCGAGCGGCTGCTCGCCGAGCGGGAAGCCGCCAAGGCGGCGACGGACGCCGAGAAGAAAGAGACGATGACGAAGCTCGCGGCGAGCTTCGAGGCGTCGGTGAAGAAGATCGTTTCCGTTGTCTCGGCGGCCGCGGCCGAGATGGAAGGGACCGCACGCTCCATGTCCTCGGCGGCGGACCAGAGCCAGCGGCAGACCTCGATCGTGTCGGCGGCCGCGACCGAAGCCTCCAGCAACGTGCAGACGGTTGCGTCGGCGGCCGAGGAGCTGTCAGCATCGATTGGCGAGATCAGCCAGCGCGTGGCCAAGGCTGCGGAAATTGCCCGCCATGCGGCGGCGGAGGGGGAAAAGACCGATCGGACCGTGCAGGGTCTTGCCGACACGGCCAAGAAGGTCGGTGACGTGATCGCGTTGATCAACAATATCGCGTCGCAGACCAACCTGCTCGCGCTCAACGCCACGATCGAGGCGGCGCGCGCGGGCGAATACGGCAGGGGCTTCGCGGTGGTCGCCAGCGAGGTGAAGACGCTCGCCGCCCAGACCGCGAAGGCAACCGAGGATATCCATGCGCAAATCTCGGCCATCCAGAGCGAAACCGCCAGCGCGGTCGACGCCATCCGCCGGATCTGCGAGACCATCAAGGGCGTGAACGAGATTTCCACCGCGATCGCCGCCGCGGTCGAGGAACAACAGGCCGCCACCCGGGAGATCGCGCGCAACGTGCAGCTGGCGGCGCACGGGACCGGCGAGGTGTCGAGCAACATCGCGGATGTATCGAACACCGTGTCGGCGACGGGCACCGCGGCAAATCAGGTGCTCGTCTCCTCCTCGCGCCTTGCGCACGAGGCCGAGAACCTGCAGTCCGAGGTCGACCGCTTCATTGCCGGCCTGCGCGCCGCGTGAGCGCTGTTTCGGCGCGATCTCGGGATCATGCTTTATCTCAGGTGACACGCGACCATTTGCCCCGGCTTGACCTCGCGCAGCGCTGGCGACTCGACGCGGCAGCGCTCGACCGCGTAGGGGCAGCGGGTGTGGAAGTGGCAGCCGGGCGGCGGGTTGATCGGGCTCGGCACGTCGCCCTGCAAGAGCCGCCTCTGCCGCTTGACGCGCGGGTCGGGCACCGGCACGGCGGCGAGGAGCGACTCGGTGTAGGGGTGCAGCGGCCGCGCGAATAGCGTCTTCTTGTCGGTGTACTCGACGATGCGGCCGAGATACATCACGGCGATGCGGTGGCTGATGTGCTCGACCACCGCGAGATTGTGCGAGACGAACAGGTAGGCGAGGCCCATCTCGCGCTGCAGGTCCATCATCAGGTTGAGCACCTGCGCCTGGATCGACACGTCGAGCGCCGACACCGGCTCGTCGGCGACGATCAGCTTCGGCTTGAGCGCGAGCGCGCGCGCAATGCCGATGCGCTGGCGCTGCCCGCCGGAGAACTGGTGCGGGAAGCCTTCCATCTGGGCGCGGCGCAGGCCGACGCGGTCGAACAGGCTCGCGACCAGGTCCTTGAGCGCGCGGCCCGACGCGAGGCCGTGCACGCGCAGCGGCTCGGCGACGATGTCGCCCGCAGCCATCCGCGGATCGAGCGACGAGAATGGATCCTGGAAGATGATCTGCATCTGCGGCCGGTAGGGGCGCAGCTCCGCCTTGGAGAGATGCGTGATGTCGCGCCCGTCGAGCCGGATGGTGCCGGCAGTCGGCTCGATCAGGCGCAGCACCGTGCGGCCGACCGTCGACTTGCCGCAGCCCGACTCGCCGACGAGGCCGAGCGTCTCGCGCGGCGCGATCGCGAAGGAGACGCCGTCGACCGCCAGCACCTTGCCGCCGCCGCGGCCGAAGAAGCCGTGGCGCACCGTGAAATGCGTCTTGAGGTCGGACACCTCCAGCACCGGGGTGGCGGCGTCCGTGACGCTGCGCGCATCGGCCGCCGCGAGATCAGCCATCGCGGTCTCCGAAGATCTCGTGCGAGCGCCAGCAGGCGGCCCAATGCTGCGGCCGCTTCTCCGCGTAGTCGGGAAACGCCTGCAGGCAGCGGTCCTGCGCATAGGCGCAGCGCGGCGCGAAGATGCAGCCGGGCGGCAGGTCGGTCAGCGCCGGCACCATGCCGGGGATCTCCTGCAGCCGCTCGGGCGCCGTCTCCCCCGAGCCCAGCATGGCGGCGAGCCGCGGGATCGAGGCCATCAGCCCGTGCGTATAGGGATGCTGCGGATGGGCAAACAGATCGTCGACCGAGGCCTCCTCGACCTTGCGTCCCGCATACATCACGATCACGCGCTGCGCGGTCTCGGCGACGACGCCGAGATCGTGGGTGATCAGGATCACGGCGGTGCCGAGCTCGCGCTGCAGGTCGAGGATGATGGCGAGGATCTGCGCCTGGATGGTGACGTCGAGCGCGGTGGTCGGCTCGTCGGCGATCAGCACTTTTGGATGGCAGGCGAGCGCCATCGCGATCATGGCACGCTGGCGCATGCCGCCGGAAAGCTGGTGCGGATAGGCTTTGGCGCGCTGCTCCGGCTCGGGGATGCGCACGAGGCGCAGCATGTCGACGGCCTTGTCCCAGGCCGCGCGGCGGCTGAGCCGCTCGTGCAGCAGCAGGATCTCGGCGATCTGGCTGCCGATGGTGAGCACCGGATTGAGCGAGGTCATCGGCTCCTGGAAGATCATCGCGACATCCTTGCCGCGCACGTCGCGCATCGCCGCCTCGTCGAGCGCCAGGAGGTCGACATCGGCGAGCTTCACGGTGCCGCCGACGATGCGGCCGGGCGGGTCGGGCACGAGCCGCATCAGCGAGAGCGCCGTGACGCTCTTGCCGCAGCCGGATTCACCGACGATCGCCAGCGTCTCGCCGGCCGCGACCGAAAACGAGACGCCGTCGACGGCCTTGACGACGCCGCGCCGGGTGAAGAAGTGCGTGCGCAGGTCCTCGACCGTGAGCAATGGCAACGCGCCCGGCCGCTCGGCCGGCGCCGCGGCGGTCTGCTCGCTGGTGGTGACGGTCATCGCGGCATCATGGGTCAATGGCGCAGCCGCGGGTCGAGAATGTCGCGGAGCGCGTCGCCGAGCAGGTTGGTGCCGAACACCGCAAGGCTGATGGCGACGCCGGGAAATATCACCAGCCACGGCGCGGTGCGCACGTACTCGGCCGCCGACTCCGACAGCATGCGGCCCCACGAGGGATGCGGCTCCGGGATGCCGAGGCCGAGGAAGGAGAGCGAGGATTCGGTCAGGATCGCCGAGCCGAGCTGGGCGGTGGCGAGCACGATGAGCGGCGCAAGCGTATTGGGCAGCACGTGGCGCAGCGCGATGCGCGTTTCGCTCATGCCGACCGCGCGCGCCGCCTCGACGTAGGGCATCTCGCGCAGCGCCAGCGTGTTCGAGCGGATGACGCGGGCCGAATAGGGCACGAGCGGGATCGCGATGGCGAGAATCGTGTTCTCCAGCGACGCCCCGAGCGCGGCCGCCATGATCAGCGCGAGAATGAGGACGGGCAGCGCCTGCATGATCTCGACCAGGCGCTGGATCACGAGGTCGGTCCAGCCGCCGACATAGCCTGAGGCGAGGCCGAGCGCGGTGCCGATCGCGCAGCCGAGCAGCGCCGAGCCGAGGCCGACCGCGAGCGAAATGCGGGCGCCGAAGACGATGCGGCTGTAGACGTCGCGACCGAGGAAATCGCCGCCGAGGATGTGCGCGGCGCTCGGGTGGGCGAGCGAGAGCGCCGCGTTGGTGCTGGTCGGATCGTAGCGGGTGAGCAGGTCGGCGAAGACGGCGGCGAACACGAACACGGCCATGATCGCGGCGCCGACGACGCCGAGCGGGTGGCGCGCGATATGGTAGCGCAGGTGCCGCCACAGGCTTTCGGCCGGCGGTACCGCGGTCGCGATGATCTCGCTGTCGTCGAGGGTCGTCATGCGTACTTGATCCTCGGGTCGAGCGCTGCGTAGAGCAGGTCGACAATGAAGTTGATCGACAGCGCGACAACCGCGACGAACATCACCAGGTTCTGCACGATCGGATAGTCGCGCCACTTGATCGCTTCCACCAGAAAGCGGGCGACGCCCGGAATATTGAACACCGTCTCGGTGACGATCAGGCCGCCCATCAGGAAGCCGGCCTCGACGCCGATCAGCGTGATGACCGGCAGGATCGCGTTGCGCAGCGCGTGATGATAGTTCACCGAGCGCTCGGGCGCGCCCTTGGCGCGCGCCGTGCGGATATAGTCCTGGCGCAGCACCTCGAGCATGGACGAGCGGGTGAGCCGCATGATCAGCGCCGAGCTGCGAAAGCCGACGGCGGCGGCCGGGACGGCGAAGAGCTGCACCGTCTCGAGGAACGTCTTGGGCGCCTGCGTGTAGATCGGAATCTCGCCGAACCACGCCGCGAAGGCGGTCAGGATCAGGAGGCCGAGCCAGAACGCCGGCATCGACAGGCCGCTGAGGCTGACGATGCGCAGCACGTAGTCGAGCGGCGTGTTCTGCTTCACGGCGCTCATCACGCCGAGCGGCACGCCGAGCAGCACCGCGAACGTGATGGCGAGGCCGGCGAGCTTCGCGGTGATCGGGATGCGCGGCAGGATCTCGTCGAGCGCCGGCTTTTCCGAGATGTAGGAATAGCCGAGGTCGCCGTGCATGAGTCCGCCGATCCAGTGCAGGTACTGCACGACGATCGGCTGGTCGAGCCCGAGGTCATGCTCGAGCCCGGCCTTGTCGGCCGGATCGACCATCCCGGCGGCGGAGAACAGGATGTCGGCGATGTTGCCCGGCACGAGGCGGAGCAGCACGAAGATCAGCACCGAGATGCCGAACAGCGTGAGCAGCATCAGGAGCAGGCGACGGATGATGTAGGTGGCCACAGACGTTTCCGATTGTATTCGCCGTCATTGCCGGGCATAGCCGTTCGAAGAACGGCGTCGCTTCGCTCGCCTATGTCCCGGCCATCCACGTCTTACAGCGCGGCAAGGAAGACGTGGATGCCCGCATTCGCGGGCATGACGCCGGGGCGCCAAGGGCGCCCTGGCGTCACTTATCCAGCCACACGTCCTCGTAGCGGAAGCCGTTGTAGGAGCTGTTGACCATGATGGTCATGTTCTTCACGTAGGGCTTCCAGCACGTCGCCATGTGCGAGTAGAGCAGGATCGGCCGCGCCACGTCCTCCTGGATCTTCTTGTCGATCTCCCACACGAGCTGCTTGCGCTTCGCCAGGTCGGTCTCCTGCGACTGCTGGTCGAACAGCTTTTCGATGTCCTTGTTGCAATAGTGCGTGTAGTTGCGCTCCGAGCCGCAGGCGTAGTTCTCGTAAAAGGCCTGGTCGGGATCATCGATGCCGTTGCCGGTGAGATTGAGGCCGACCGTGTAGTCGCCGCGCGCGATCTTGGCGAACCACACCCCGGTCTCCACCACGTCGAGGTCGGCGTCGATATAGATGTCCTTGAGCTGGTCGATCAGGATCACGGCCGGGTCGCGGTAGTCGCCGAGGTTGCGCGTCGACACCTTGATCTTGAGCATCTTGTCCGGCCCGTAGCCGAGCTTCTTCATGATGGCCCGCGCCGCGTCGCGGCTCTTCTTCACGTCGGGATCGTAGCCCGGCAGGCTCTTGAGCATATCGGGCGGCAGGCCCCATACGCCCGCGGGCGGCGGCAGCAGCGAGCCGCCGATGTCGGCCTGGCCCTCGAACAGCGTCTTGACGAAGGCGGAGCGGTCGAGGGCGAGCGCCATGGCGGTGCGCAGATCCGCATTGTTGAACGGCGGCGAGTCGCGGTTGACGATCAGGTTGGTGCTCACATTGGTGGGCTTGAGCTCGCAAATCGCCTTCGGATCCTGCGCCTTGATGTCCTTCTCGAGCGCGACCGTGGTTGCGGTCGGGAACGTCATGTCGACCTTGCCGGTGACGAAGGCGAGCACCGCCGTCGAGCGGTTGGGAATGATCGTGTACTCGATGCCGTCGAGATAGGGCAGGCCCTTCTTCCAGTAGTCGGGGTTCTTGACGAGCTTGATGTCCTCGTTCTGCTTGAACTCGACGAAACGGTAGGGACCGGTGCCGATCGGCTGCACGCGCATCTGCGCCGGCGTCACGTGGCACGGATAGACCGGCGAATAGCCCGATGCCAGCATGGCAAGCAGCGAAGGCTGCGGCCGCTTGAGGTGGAACGTGACCTCCAGGTCGCCATTGATCGTGATGTCGGTGACGTTGGCGTACCAGTCCTTGCGCGGGTTCTTGCGGAACTTCTGCGTCGACACCCCGCGCAGCATGTCCCAGGTGCACTTCACGTCCTTCGCCGTGAACGGCTGGCCGTCATGCCATTTCACGGCGTCGCGCAGCTTGAAGGTGAGCGCCATCTTGTCGGCGCTCCACGACCAGCTCGTCGCCAGCTCCGGCACGATCGTGTCGAGGCTGTTCTGCTCCTTGTGCTGGTCGTAGACCACGAGGTTGTTGAATACGCCCATCATCGGCGCGTTGGTCGAGAAGGTCGCTTCCTCGTGGATCGAGATGCCGCCCGGCGTCTCGCGGTGATAGATGCGCAGGATGCCGCCCGGTTTCGGCGTCGGCTCGGCGGCCGCGGCGGACACGGCCGCAAGAAGCGTTGCGCCGAACAGCGCCGCAGCCCCGATGTCCCTCGCTTGCATCCCGTCCTCCCGTATGGTCTCGGCTTCTTGATGTTCGGCCGCGCATGTCCCGGCGAAAGCCTGCCCCCGACCTGATCGGGGGTGGATACCGGTTCGCCGATAAGGACATGCGCCAAACATGCTCTAGCCGCTGCGATTTCGCGGATCAACCATGCTTGCCAATCTGGCGCCGCCGCCGCACCATGCGGCAACAGCGTGGCGCGCACGAGCGAGCAGGGACGAACGTGGCCGGGAGCATTGTCGGCGAGACCGCGGCGCGGATTTTTGCGGATTTGGCCGATCCGCAGATAATCAATCGGGCCACTGACGATGCCTGGAGCGCCAAGCTCTGGCAGACCCTCGCGGATGCGGGCCTGACGCTCGCATGGGTGCCCGAGGCGCACGGCGGCGCGGGCGCGGGCATCGCCGAGGGTTTTGAAATCCTCACCGTTGCGGGTCGATTTGCCGCACCGGTTCCGATCGCCGAAACGCTGCTCGCCGGCTGGCTCTTGTCGGGCGCGGGCTTGGCCGTGCCGGCCGGGCCGCTCACGATCGCACCCGCACGGCCGACGGAGCGCATCGCGCTCGACCGCGACGGCACCTTGAGCGGCCGCGCTCGCGCCGTACCGTTTGCCTCCGCGGCGGAGCATCTCGCCGTGCTGGTGAGCGGGGAGGCCGGCCCGTCGGTCGCGCTCGTCGCGCGCAAGGCCGTTCGCGTCGAACGCGGCGAAAGCCTTGCCGGCGATGCGAGCGACACCGTCACGTTCGATCGCGTTGCGCCGCTGCGCATCGCACCAGCGCCGGCCGGCATCGACGCGGGCGCGCTGATGCTGATGGGAGCGGTCACCCGCAGCGTCGAGACCGCGGGCGCGCTCGAGACCATGCTGGCGCTCACGCTGCGCTATGCCGAGGAGCGCGTCGCGTTCGAGCGGCCGATCGCCAAATTTCAGGCCGTGCAGCACAACCTCGCGCGGCTGGCCGGCGAGGTCGCGGCCGCCATGACGGCGGCGGGCTCGGCCGCCGACGCGATCGCGAGCGCCGAAGAATTCGATGACGCGATCTTCCTCGAGGCCGCCGCGGCAAAAATCCGTTCCGCCGAGGCCGCGCAGGAGGGCGCCGCGATCGCCCATCAGGTGCATGGCGCGATCGGTTTCACGCGCGAGCACGTGCTGCATCGCTTTACGCTGCGCGTGCTCGGCTGGCGCGACGACTTCGGCAACGAGAGCCATTGGGCGGTCGAGCTCGGCAACCGGGTGGCGGCGCGCGGCGGCGATGCGTTCTGGCCGCTGCTGGCGTCAAGGTGAGACGGAGCATGGCAACGGAGCTGCGTTTCGACCCGATCCGACTGCCGCCCGAATGCGAGGCGCTGCGCCAGGAGGTGCGCGCCTTCCTCGCCGCCGAGATCGCGGCCGGCACGTTCGACCCGGACCGGCCGGGCCATGGCGACTCGCATGACCGCGCCTTCAGCCGGCGCATCGGCGCCAAGGGCTGGATCGGCATGACCTGGCCGAAACGGTATGGCGGCCGCGAGCGCAGCTTCCTCGAGCGCTACGTGGTGACCGAGGAATTCCGCGTCGCCAACGCGCCGGTTCGCCTGCATTTCGTCGCCGACCGGCAAAGCGGGCCGGTCCTGCTCAAGTACGCGCGCGAGCACGTCAAGCTGGACATCCTGCCGCGCATCTGCCGCGGCGAGCTGTGCTTCGTCATCGGCATGAGCGAGCCGGGCTCGGGCTCGGATCTCTTCGCCGCCAAGACCAAGGCGACCAAGGTCGACGGCGGCTGGCGCATCAATGGCTCCAAAATCTGGACCAGCAACGCGCATATCGCCGACTACATGCTGGGCCTGTTTCGCACCTCGCCGCCCACCAAGGAGAACCGCCGCCACGGGCTCACCCAGTTTCTGGTCGACATGAAGACGCCCGGCATCGCCGTCAACCCGATCTACCAGATGACCGGCCAGCACGACTTCAACGAGGTGGTGTTCGACGACGCCTTCGTCCCCGACGACCATGCGCTGGGCGAGATCGACGGCGCCTGGAAGCAGGCGACGAGCGAGCTTGCCTACGAGCGCAGCGGTCCGGAGCGCTATCTCGAAACATTTTACGTGCTGATCGAGCTGATCCGCGCGCTCGGCGACAAGCCGGACACGCGCAGCGCCGAAGGGCTCGGCCGGCTGGTCGCGCAGGCGCATACGCTGCGCCGCATGTCGCTCTCGGTCGCCGGCATGCTGCAGGCCGGCAAGGAGCCGGTGGCGGAAGCCTCGCTGGTGAAGGACCTCGGCACCGCCTGGGAGCAGAAACTGCCCGCGCGCGTGCGCGAGCTGTCGGCGTTCCTCAGTTCGGAGACGCGCAACCGCGCGACGCTGGAGGAGCAGCTCGCCTTCGCGACCAAGGTCGCCGCCAAGCTGACCATCCAGGGCGGCACCACCGAGATCCTGCGCGGCATCATCGCGCGCGAGCTGGGGATGCGATGATGCCGATGCGCCGCACTGGATCACCTCACTCGTCATGGCCGGGCGTGGCCCGGCCATCCACGTCTTGCCGCGGCGCAAGCAAGACGTGGATGCGCGGGCCAAGCCCGCGCATGACGGAGCAAGAGGCATTTCCGTGCCCGGCCTGACAAAACTCCTCTGGCCGAAATCCGTCGCGCTGATCGGCGCGTCGTCCGACACGCAGGGCCTGCGTGGCCGCATCCTCGAGATCATGAAGGGCCATCCGTTCGCCGGAAAGATTTTTCCGGTGAGCCGCAGCGCTACCGAAGTGCAGGGCCTCAAAGCCTATGCGTCGGTCGCCGATCTGCCGGAGCCGATCGATCTCGCGCTGCTGATCATTCCGGCGCGGTTCGTGCCGCAGGAGCTGGAGCGCTGCGCCAAGGCCGGCATCAAGGCGGCGTACATCCTCAGCTCCGGCTTTGCCGAAGAGCCGGGCGCGAGCGGGGCGCGCCTGCAGGACGAGATCGTCGCCATCGCACGGCACCACGATATGGCGCTGGTCGGCCCCAATGCGGAAGGCTTTGCCAATCTCGCCGCGTCGCTGTGCGCGACCTTCAGCCCGGCAGTCGAGGTGGGCGCGCGGCCGCTGCTGCCGGGCGGCGAGCGGCGCGGCGAGGTCGCCGTGGTGGCGCAGAGCGGCGGCATGGGGTTTGCGTTCTTCGATCGCGGCCGGCCGAAGAATCTTTCCTTCCGCTACATCGTGACGACCGGCAACGAGGCCTGCATCGACGTCTGCGATTTCGTCGACGCCATGCTCGACGAGGGCAAGACGGACGTCTTCCTCCTGCTGATCGAGGACATCAAGTCGCCCGACAAATTTCGCCGCGTCGCCGACAAGGCGCTGCGCGCCGGCAAGCCGCTGATCGTCGGCAAGATCGGGCAGTCGGAGGCGGGCAGCCGCGCCGCCGCCTCGCACACCGGTGCGCTCGCGGGCTCCGCTGCCGCCTACCGCGCGGTGTTCGATCGTTACGGCGTGATCGAGGGGCGCGATCTCGACGACATGGTCGACCTCGCGATGGCGTTCACGACCTGCGCGCGGCTGCTGCCGGCCGGCAAGCGCGTCGGCATCTGCACGTCGTCGGGCGGCGGCGGCGTGTGGGTCGCCGACGCCTGCGCGGCAGCGGGGCTTACGGTGCCGCCGCTCGATGCCGCAACGCGCACCGCAATCGACGTGCATCTGCCGTCCTACGGCACCTCGCAGAACCCGGTCGACGTCACCGCCCAGGGCGTCCACCACGTCGGCTATGCCGAATTCGCCCGGCTGCTCGACCGCTCGCCCGCGATCGACGGCATCGTCATGGTGATCACGGCGAAGTCCACGCGCTTCATCGAGGGCGACCGCGAGCGCCTGCAGCGATTTTCCGGCGAGGCCACCAAGCCGGTGCTGATGTGGAGCTACACGCTGCCGACCGAGCGCAACGCCGAGATCCTGAGCGAGGCCGGCTTCCCGCTGTTCACCAGCCTGCAGAACTGCGCCCGCGCGTTTGCCGTGATGGCGGACTATCGCGCGGCGCGCGAACGGCATCTCGCGGCGGCGGACACCCGCCCGACGACGCCGGCCGTGCTTGCCGCCGCGCAGGCCGCGCTGCAGGGGGGCGATACGATCCTGTGCGAATGGGAGGCGCGGCGCGCGTTCGCGGGCTACGGCATCGGCGACGGCAATGCGGGCAAGCTCGTGCATTCGGCCGGGGAGGCGGAGGCTGCGACGCGCATGCTCAGCGTCCCGGTCGCCCTCAAGGTGCAGTCGCCCGACATCCCGCACAAGACGGAAGCCGGCGCCGTGCTGCTCGACATCGCAATGCCGGCCGCCGCGCGCGCCGGCTATGCCCGCGTGCTCGCCGCCGCACGACGCCACGCGCCGGATGCGCGCATCCTCGGCGTGCTGGTGGCGCCGATGGCGCCGCCCGGCCGCGAGGTGATCCTCGGCATCAGCAATGACGCACAATGGGGTCCGATGCTGATGGTCGGTCTCGGCGGCCTTCTGGTCGAGGCGCTCGACGATACGGCGCTCGCGCCGGTGCCGCTCGATCGCGACCAGGCGCGCGCGCTGATCGCCCGCCTCAAGGGTGCGCGGCTGTTCGGCGCGTTCCGCGGCGCGCCGGCCGCCGACCTCGATGCGCTCGCGGATCTCATGGTAAATCTCGCGCGCTTCGCGCACGATCACGCGGACACGATCGCCGAGATCGATCTCAATCCGGTCCTGGTGCATCCGCGCGGCGTGTCGGTCGTCGACGCCTTGATCGTGCGCCGGGGCACGGGCGCTCAAGGCCAGCAGGCAGCCATCGGGGAGTGACATATGGGTCCGTTCAAGGATATCGCGGTCGAGCGCACGGGCCATGTCGCTCTGGTCGAGATCAGGCGACCGCCCAACAACTTCTTCGACATCGCGCTCATCCACGAGATCGCTGCCGCGCTCGAGGCGCTCGACGCGGATGAAACCTGCCGCGCGAGCGTGCTCGCCGCGCAGGGCAAGGTCTTCTGCGCCGGCGCGAATTTCGGCGACGGCGGCAGCCTCGACGCGCAAGGCCGCCGCCCGGGCGAGCAGAGCCAGGGCGTCGGCCATCTCTACATGCAGGCGGTGCGGCTCTTCCGCATCAAGAAGCCGATCATCGCCGCCGTGCATGGCCCGGCGGTCGGCGGCGGGCTCGGCCTCGCCATGGTGGCGGATTTCCGCGTCACATGCCCGGAGGCGCGCTTCGTCGCCAACTTCACCCGGCTCGGCTTCCATCCGGGCTTCGGGCTCAGCGTCACGCTGCCCGGCGCGATCGGCGCACAAAATGCCGCACTGATGTTCTACACGAGCCGCCGTGTCACCGGGACCGACGCGCACGCGATGGGGCTCGCCGACGTGCTGGTGCCGCAGGAGGAGGTGCGATCCGCCGCGCTCGCGCTCGCGGCCGAGATCGCCGAGAACGCGCCGCTCGGGGTGCTTTCGACCCGCGCGACCATGCGCGGCGACCTCGCCGACCGCGTCATGAAGGCGACCGAGCACGAGCTCGCCGAGCAGAGCCGCCTGCGCCAGACCGACGACTTCAAGGAAGGCGTCAAGGCGATGGCCGAGCGCCGCGTGCCGAATTTTGCGGGGCGATAGCCTATCCACAGCCGTCATCGTCCGCGCAAGCGGACGATCCAGTACTCCGCAGCGCATCGATAAGGCACTATCGACGTCCCATTCGCGCGTTCGCGGTTATTGGATTGCCCGCTTTCCGCGGGCAATGACGGCAGCAGGATCAGGCGCGCAATCGACGCCGCCTCAATGCGCCTTGGCGTTGAACGCGACCGACGTCATGGCGCGAACGTTGCGCTTCGTCACCATGCTGCCGGTCGCGGCGGCGTATTTCTTGAAGTGCGCGGTCTGGCGGTGGGACTCGAGCGCGGCGGCGTTGTCATAGACCTCGTAGATGAACACGTGGTTGGGGTCGTTCGCCTGCACGTGAATATTGAATTCGCGGCAGCCCGGCTCCTTGACGGCCTCGGCGCCGTTCTCGCGCAGCGCGGCGAGGAAGGTGTCGATCTGCCCTGGCGCGATGTCGAGATCGACCGAGTTGACGTAGAGGCCGGCCGATTGCGCGAACGCGCGCTCCCCCGGCGCAAGCGTGAGCAACGCAGCCGCAGCGGCGACGAGCAGAAATCCGCGGATCGAATTGCGCATGTGATATTCCTCCCAAGGCCGAGTTTTGGACCGGGTCGTGTGGCGTTGCTCGGCCTGCAACGCCTGCTACCGGTCCTAGCCGGAGCGTAGCCCAGCCAGGAGGCGTCTGCCATGCGGGGAGGGAGGTTGTTGCGCGCGCTCGCGATCGCCGCGGCGGTCCTGGCGGCGACGCAATCGGCCATTGCGCAAGACTTTCCGGCGCGGCGCGTCACGCTCGTCGTCGCGTTCTCGTCGGGCGGGCCCGTCGACCTGATCGCGCGCCTGCTTGCCGAGCGTCTGGCGCAGCGCTGGGGCGTGCCGGTGACGGTCGAGAACCGCACCGGCGCCGGCGGCAATATCGCGGCGGCCTTCGTCGCCAAGGCGGCGCCTGACGGCTACACGGTTTTATTCACCGCGACGGGCGTCGCCATCAATCAAAGCCTGAGCGATCATCCGGGCTATGCGATCGCGGATCTGACACCCGTTCTCTTTCCCTCGATCAGCTCGACCACGATCGCGGTCAATCCCGACAATCCGGCGCGGACGCTGACGGATTTCGTCGCGCAGCATCGCACCAAGGGCTTCACCTTCGGTACCGCCGGGATCGGCTCGTCCGCCCATCTCACGGCCGCCTATCTGTTCAAGGCGATCGCCAAGGTCGACGCGATCCATACGCCGTTCCAGGGCTCCGCCCAGGCCGGCACCGCGTTGCTGGGGAATTTCATCGACGCGATCTCGGTCGCCACCTCGGATGCAACGCCGCTCGTGCAACAGGGACGGCTGCGCGGGCTCGCGATCTCGAGCGAAGCCCGCAGCGAGCGGATCCCCGCGGTTCCGACCTTGCGCGAGCAGGGCTTCGATCTCGTCACCCATGGCTGGGTGGTGGTCATGGTGCCGGCGCGCACGCCGCCGGCCGTCGCCGCGATGCTCAATGCCGCGTTCAACGACGTCGCGCAGGCGCCCGACGTGCGGCGCCGCCTCGTCGATGCCGAGCTCACCACGCGACCGCAGTCGCTGGCCGAGGCGGCGGACATGCTGCGGCGCGAGCTCGTGGCGTGGCGCCGGATGGTTGAGGGGATCGGCCTCAAGGCGCCGTGAGGGCGGTAACGCTGCGCCGACATGGTGGTCCGTTCGGCCATCGGGCGTCTGCCGCGACCTTTTTTCGATTGTGGCGCCGACAAAATTCCTGCAGCTTGGCGGCGAAGAATTCCCAGAGACTTGGCAAGCGGGGAGGAACCCATGCGCAGGATTCAGCGCGCGTTGTTCGCTTTGGCCGGGACGCTCGTGGCGCTCTCGCTGGCGCCGCTGCCGGTCGCCGCCCAAGCGCCGAAATGGCCGCAACACGTCGTCCGCCTCATCCTCCCGCTCGGCCCGGGCTCCGGCGTCGACCTCGGCGCGCGCCTTTTTGCCGACAAGCTCAGCCAGCGCTGGGGCCAGCCCGTGGTGGTGGAGAATCGCCCCGGCGGCGATGGCGTCATTGCGCTCGGCTTCTTCGCCAAGGCGCATGACGATCACGTGCTGCTGGTCGCGCCCACCTCCTCGTTCACGGCGCATCCGTTCCTCTACGACAACCTTCCCTACCGGCCTGCCGACCTCAACCCGATCGCGCGCATCTCCAACACGGTGGTCGCGATCTCGGTGCCCGCGTCGTCGAACATCTCCTCGCTCAAGGAGCTGTTCGATCTCGCCCGCAAGGAGCCCGGCAAGCTCAACTGGGCGGGCGTCACCGGCGCCCTCGATTTCCTGTTCGAGGGTTTCCTCAAGGGCGAGGGGCTCGACCTCAAGAAGGTGCCGTATCGCAATCCGGTCGAGGCCGTGAACGATCTCGGCGAGAACCGCGTGCAGGTCTACGAGGGCGCCTTGGCGATCGTGCGGCCGCTGATGCAGCAGGGCAAGGTCAGGGTGATCGCCGTCACCAGCACGAAGCCCGATCCGACCTATCCCAATCTGCCGACCGCCGCGCAGGCCGGATTTCCCGGCCTCACGGTCGACGGCCTCACCGGCTGGTTCGGCCCGTCCGACATGCCGAAAGACCTGCGCGAGCGCATCTTCGCCGACCTCAAGGCGGTCGCCGACGCCAACCCGGTGATCGCCGAGCGCCTCACCACCAGCGGCCAGGCGATCAACATCGGCGGTCCGGACGAATTCCAGCAATCGATCGACGCCCAGCGCGCGCAGATCGCCGAGATGGCGAAGCGGCTCGGGGTGGCGTTGAAGAAGTGAGGCGGTCGCATCCGGCCATCCGCGACAATCGATCATGCTTGGTGTATTGACCGTCCGGTCAACACTGTGGCGGATCGGTTATGTTCGAGCGGCGTGAATTCCTCGTGCGGGCAACGGCGTTCGCAGCCGGATTCATCCCGGCCGTGCGGGCGTTTGCTGAAGCCGCCTGGCCCGCACGCCCCGTCACCATCGTCGTCCCCTTTGCGGCGGGCGGGTCGGCCGACCTGATCGGCCGCCTGCTGGCGCAGCACCTGCAGCAGGCGTTTGGCACCCCCTTCGTCGTGGAGAACCGCGGCGGCGCCGGCGGCAGCATCGGGGCAGGGGTGGTCGCCAAGGCCGCTGGCGACGGCTACACGCTGCTGATCGGCACCGTGAGCACGCATGCGATCAACCCGGCGCTCTATGCGCATCTGCCGTTCGACGTCGCGAAGGACTTCGTGCCGATCTCGCTGCTGGTGCGGCTGCCCAACCTGCTCACCGTCAACAACGACGTGCCGGCGAGGGCCGTGCCGGAGCTGATCGCGTACCTCAAGGCGAACGACGGCAAGGTCGCGTTCGGCTCGTCCGGCAACGGCACCTCGTCGCATCTCGCCGCCGTCATGTTCCAGCTCGCGACCGGCACGCACATGACGCATGTGCCGTTCCGTTCCACCACCGACGAGATGACCAATATGATGAGCGGCAGCATCCAGGTGGCGATCGACTCGATGACGTCGATCTGGCCGCTCGCCAAGGGCGGGCAGGTGCGGGCGCTCGCGGTGTCGACGCCGCAGCGCGTCGCGGCGGCGCCGGATCTTCCGACCATCGGCGAGAGCGTGCCGGGGTACGAGGCGACCGGCTGGCAGGGGCTCTACGCGCCGGCCGGCACACCGCGGCCGATCGTCGACAAGATCGGAGCGGAAGTGAAACGCATCTTTGGCGATCCACAGGTGGTCAAGACGCTCGCCAATGTGGGCGGCGAGCCCGCCACGATGTCGCCCGATGAGTTCGCCGCCTATGCGAAAGCCGAGCGCGCCAAGTGGGCGAAGGTCGTCGCCGCCGCCGCCGTGCGCATCGAGTAGGGCGGGTGGTCATGCGCAAGTCAGGCACCGATCCGCACAAGACGCGCGAGAAAATCCTCGCGCGCGCCACGGCCGAATTCGCCGAGCGCGGGTATTCCGGCGCGCGGGTCGACGCGATCGCGCGCCGCTGCGGGCTCGCCAAGAACATGCTCTACCACTACTTTGGCAGCAAGGAGGGGCTGTTCATCGCGGTGCTCGAGCGCACCTACGAGACGCTGCGCGCGCGCCAGCGCGATTTCGCCATCCGCGGCAGCGATCCCGCCGAGGCGATGCGCCAACTCGTCGCGCACACCTTTTCGGCGCTCGCCGAGCACGGCGAGGCGATCGCGCTGCTCAACGACGAGAACCTGCACAAGGGCCGCCATCTGCGCCGCTCGAAGCGCATCCGCGCGCTCTACGATCCCTTGGTCGACACCATCCGCGAGGTGCTGCACCGCGGCGCCGCCCAGGGCATTTTTCGCCGCGACATCGATCCGGTGACGCTCTATCTCTCGCTCTCCTCGCTCGCCTATCACTACCTGTCGAACCAGTACACGCTCAAAGCCGCCTTCGGCATCGACTTCACCGCCGCGGCGCGCCGCAAGGCCTGGCTCGCGCATATCACCGACATGATCCTGACCTACTGCCAGAGCGAGGCGGGCGCCGCCGCGCGCCGCGTTGCTGTGGTGCGGCGCTGATATGGAGCAGCCGCGCGCGACCAACCGGCTGATCGGCAGTCCCGTGCCGCGCGTCGAGGACATGCGCTTTTTGCGCGGGGGCGGGCAGTACGTGGGTGATGTCCGTCTTGACGGCATGCTGCACGCCGCGATCCTGCGCAGCCCGCTCGCACATGGCCGCATCCGCGCGATCGACGCAACGGCGGCGCGGGCGCGGCCGGGCGTGCGCGCCGTGATCACGGCCGCCGAGATCGGCGTCGTGCCGCGCATCCCGCAGCGGCTCGATGTGCTGCCTGGGTTCAAGGCGTATGAGCAACCAGTGATCGCGCGCGAGAAGGTACGCTACGTCGGCGAGCCGCTCGCGCTCGTGGTGGCCGACAGCGCCGCGCTCGCCGAGGACGCGCTGGAGGCGATCGGCGTCGACATCGAGCCGCTGCCGCCGGTTGCCGACCGCGCGACGGCGCGCGCCGATGCGGTGCGCCTGTTCGACGGCGCGAGCAACATTGCGGGCACGCTGACGGCACTCAAGGGCGATGCCGATGCGGCATTCCGCAACGCCCCCTATGTGCGCCGCGAGCGCTTCACGGTGCAGCGCTTCACCGCGGTGCCGCTCGAGCCGCGCGGGTTAGCCGGGCAGTGGGACGCGGCGCACGACAGGCTCACGGTGTTCGGCGCCGCCAAGATCGCGTTCCCCAACCGCCGCATGCTCGCCGCCATGATGAACCTGCCCGAAGGGGCGATCCGCATGGTCGAGAACGACGTGGGCGGCGGTTTCGGCGCCCGCGGCGAATTCTACCCGGAGGATTTTCTCATCCCGTTCGCGGCGCGGCTGCTCGATCGGCCGGTGCAATGGATCGAGGACCGCCGCGAGAACCTGCTTGCCTGCAATCACGCACGCGACGTCGAGATCGAGCTCGCCATCGCGTGCGACCGCGCCGGCAAATTCCTGGCGCTCGCCGGCGAGGCCTTTTGCGACATTGGCGCCTATGTGCGCACCGGCGGCGCCACGCCCTCGCGCAACGTCGCGCAGGTGCTGTCCGGCCCCTATGCGGTGCCGGGTATCCGCATCGACGTCGCGCTGGTGCTCACCAACAAGACGCCGGTCGGCACCTATCGCGGGCCTGGCCGCTTCGAGGCGGACTTCTTCCGCGAGCGGCTGATCGACCTCGTGGCGGACGATCTCGCCATCGACCGCGTCGAATTGCGCCGGCGCAACCTCATCGCGGAAAGTGCGATGCCCTACCGGCTCGCGACCGTCGAGCCCCTGCACATCGAGACCGAGACCGACAGCGGCGACTATGCGGCGACGCTCGCGCGCTGCCTGCGCGAGTTCGATTGGGCCGCCAAGGCGGCCCTTGACGGCACGCTGGTCGACGGCCGCTACCGCGGCAGCGCGGTCGGCTGCTACATCGAGGGCGGCGCCTCGGGGCCGCGCGAGAACGCGCGGCTCGTTCTCGAAGCCGACGGCCGCGTCGCGGTGCATGTCGGCTCATCCGCGGTCGGGCAGGGGGTCGAGACCGTCTTTACCCAGATCGCCGCCGATGCGCTCGACCTGCCGATGGACGCGATCGCCGGCGTGCATCACGGCTCGACCGATGTTCTGGCCGAAGGCTTCGGCTCCTACAGCTCGCGCTCGGTGGTGATGGGCGGCTCGGCCGTGCTCGACGCAGCGGAAAAGCTCAAAGCCGCGATTCAAGTCGCTGCGGCGCGCCGCTTCGGTTGCGCCGCGAGCGACGTGCGGCTCGACCACGCCACGGCGCTGGCGCCGGACGGCCGGTCGCTCGCATGGCGCGAGCTTGCGGCCGATGGTCTTGCGGCCGACGGCACCTTTGCCAGCAACAAGCGCACCTACAGCTATGGCGCGCACGCCGCGCACGTAGCGGTCGATGCGAAAACCGGCGCCGTCGCGGTGCTCGACTATGTGGCGGTCGAGGACGTCGGCCGCATCATCAATCCAAAGACGCTGCACGGCCAGTGCGTCGGCGCGATCGTGCAGGGGCTCGGCGGCGCGCTGATGGAGCATCTCGTCTATGACGAGGAAGGTCAGTTGCTCGCCGGCACGCTCGCCGATTACCTGATGCCGACCGCCGGCGACTTCCCGGTCATCCATGCGGTCGCGACCGAGGACAAGCCCGCGCCGCACAATCCGCTCGGCGCCAAGGGCGCGGGCGAGGGCGGCATCATCCCGGTCGGCGGCGTGATCGCCAATGCGGTCGCGGCCGCGCTCGGGCCGCTCGGGGTTACGCCGCGCGACTTGCCGCTGACGCCGGCGAAGGTGTGGGGATTGATCAACCAAAAATGCTGACTCGTGTCCCGGGCGCGGCGCACCGCGAAGCGCACCGCAGAACCGGGACCCATTCTTCGACGCGCCGCATGGGCCCCGGATCAGCAGTGCACCAGCGCGCAAAGGGCGCGCCGCTGCACTGCATCCGGGGCACGAGGCCTATATCTTCGTCAAATCATAGGTCGACGGCGCGAACATCTCGGCGAACGGCAGCTGGCGGACCGACAGGCCCTGCTCGAACGAATAACGTGCGAGCGTCTCCAACACGTGGCGATTCTCAAGCGCGCCGTAGCTCCAATAGTCTGCGCCCAGGGTCGCGCGGGCATGCTCGTACGCGGCGACGCACCATGGCAGCGACACCGCGAGATGGCCGATCTGGCCGAGCTCGGCCATCGCGATCTGCTTTGCCTTGAGGAATGCCTTGTAGACGCTGACCGCAAGCCACGGATGCTTGTCGACCAGCGCGCGGCGGATGCCGATCGCGTGCATGATCGGGAAGATGCCGGTGTTCTTGAAGTAGGCGGCCTCGACGGCGGGATAATCAGGAAACAGCCGGCCGACATCGGGCGCCCCGGCGAGAAAGCAGCTCGGCGCCCGCGCCGACACGAGGCCGTCGATATCGCCCGCCGCCAGCATCTGCGACAGGGTTCGGTCGTGCGGCACCTGGATAAGCTCGATCTCCGGCGGCAGCTTGATGTGGGCGCGCTCCTCGCGCCCCGCTTCCTCCAATCCGCCGCGCCGCCATTTGATGTCGGACGGCTTCACGCCGTATTCGTCCTGCAGGATGCCGCGCACCCACACGTTGGCGGTCATCTGGTATTCGGGCAGGCCGATGGTCTTGCCGCGCAGGTCCTGCGGCCGCGCGATGCCGCGGTCGGTGCGGATATAGATGCTGCTGTGGCGAAACAGGCGCGACACGAAGGCCGGGATCGCGACGTAATGCGAATCGCCCCGCGCGGTGGTCATCGTGTAGCTGCTCATCGAGATTTCGCTCACGTCGAACTCGGCGAACTTGAAGGCGCGGTGGAACGACTCTTCGGGCTCGAGGTTGACGGCGGTCACGTCGCAACCTTCGATCGGCGCGCGGCCGTCGAAGATCGCGCGCGTGCGGTCGTAGTCGCAGACGGAAAGGCTGAGCGGCAGGGCCATGCGCATGCTCCGGAGTTCGCAAATCGTCATGCCCGCGCATAGCCGTTCTTCGAACGGCTATGCCCGGCCACGACGACGATGGTGGCGCAAGTTGCCCATAATTGACTAAACGGTCAATACGATGGTACCAAACTCGGCGATCCCACCGCATCGGCGCGAAACCGCGACATGAAACTACCCGCCTTCGACTACGTGTGTCCGACGACGCTTGCCGAGGCGGTGACGTTGCTCGCCGCGCACGACGGGGACGCGAAGGTCCTGGCCGGCGGACAGTCGCTGGTGCCGATGATGGCATTCCGCGTCGCCTCGCCCTCGCTGCTGGTCGACCTGCGCAAGCTGCCCGGGCTCGACGAGATCAGGATCGATGACGCGGGCGTGCGGCTCGGCGCGCTGGTGCGCTGGCGCGACATTCTCGACGACGCGCGGCTCGCGCGCGCCCATCCACTGCTGGTCGCGGCGATCCGCCACGTCGCGCACTACCAGGTGCGCAATCGCGGCACCGTCGGCGGCAGCGTCGCGCATGCCGATCCGGCCGCCGAGATGCCGGGCATCGCGGTGGCCTGCGATGCCGAGATCGCCGTGGTCGGGTCCACCGGATCGCGGGTGATCAAGGCCTGCGATTTTTTCATCGCGCCGCTGACGACCGCGCTTACGGCAGATGAGATCATCGTGGAAATCCGCTTGCCGGCGTGGCCGACGACGCGCCGTTGGGGGTTTCAGGAATTCTCGCGGCGGCGCGGCGATTTCGCCATGGCGGCGGCCGCCGTTTTCTACGATGTCGACGGCGCCGGCAAGGCACACAACGCGCACATCGGCGCCATCGGGGTCGGCGACCGGCCGACGCGGCTCACGGCTGCGGAAGCCGAGGTCAACGGCAAGGTCGTGGATCAGGTGGTATGCGAAGCGGCTTGCGCGGCGGCCTCGGCTGCCGTCGAGCCGCACGATGACATTCACGCCAGCGGTGCCTATCGCAAATCGCTGATCGGCACCATGGTGGAGCGCGCGCTCATGAGCGCCTGCGCGCAGCATTGATCGGATCGCCATGCCGGTACGCTTCGAGGTCAACGGGAAACAGGTGGCGGTCGAGGTCGAGCCGCGCATGACGCTGGTCGACTGCCTGCGCCACCAGTTGCACCTCACCGGCACCCATGTGGGCTGCGAGCATGGCGTGTGCGGCGCCTGCACGATCCTGGTCGATGGCGAGGCGGTGCGCGCCTGCTTGATGCTCGCCGTGCAAGCGGAGGGCTGCAAGGTGGTCACTATCGAGGGGCTTTCCAACGACGAGGCGCTGACGCCGTTGCAGGCGTCGTTTCGCCGGCATCATGCGGTGCAATGCGGCTTCTGCACCCCCGGCATGATCACGACCGCACACGCGCTGTTG
>DATBZM010000145.1:0-8777 GCA_036513175.1 Xanthobacteraceae bacterium
CCGCGAGTCGTTGCCACCGACGTATTTCTCTGCGAGTCAGCGCCCCTCACCCCAACCCACTCCCCGCGAAGAGCGGGGAGAGGGAGCGCGGGCGCCATGCTCGCTCACCTCACTCCGGCTTCACCCCGGCAAACTTGATGATCCGCGCCGCCTTCTCGGTCTCGGCGTTAATGAGCGCGGCGAAATCGGCGGGCGAGCCGGGAAGCGGTGTGCCGCCCATGTCGGCGAGCTTCGCCTTGAGGGCGGGATCGGTGAGTCCGCTGTTCACCGCCTCATTGAGCCGGCTGATGATCTCGAGCGGCGTGCCCTTCGGCGCCGCGAGGCCGAACCAGCCGCTCGCCTCGTAACCGGGCACGAACTCGCCGACCGCCGGCACGTCCGGCAGCGCCGGCGAGCGCGCCGCCGTGGTGACGCCGAGCGCGCGCAGCTTGCCGGCGCGGATGAACGCGATCGACGACGGCATGTTGTCGAACGCCGCCTGCACCTGGCCGGCGACGAGATCGACCAGCATGGCGCTCGATCCACGGTAGGGCACGTGCGTCATGCGGACGCCGGTCATCATCGCAAACAGCACGCCGGCGAGATGCGCGGTGGTGCCGGTGCCGGCGGAGGTGACGTTGATCGCGCCCGGATGGGCCTTCGCGTCGGCGATGAAAGCCGGGATCGTCCTCCCCGGAAACGCCGGGTTGACTTCCATGACGTTGGGCACGCGCATCAGGCCGGCGATCGGCGCGATGTCGCGGATGAAGTTGAAGGCGAGATCGGGGAAGAGCGTCGCGTTGATGGCGTTCGGATTGCCCGCCATCAGCAGCGTGTAGCCGTCCGGGTTCGCGTGCACGACCGCCTCGGTCGCGATGTCGCTCGAGGCGCCGGGCCGGTTCTCGACCACGAAGCTCTGCCCGAGCTTTTGCGCCAGCCATTGCGCGACGAGCCGCGCCGAGATGTCGGTCGTGCCGCCGGGCGCGAAGCCGACCAGGATGCGCACCGGCCGCTGCGGATAGTCGCGCGCGTATGCGGGGCGCGCGAGCGCGACCGCGGCCGCCGAGGTCGCGGCAAGCTTGAGAAAGCGGCGGCGTGCGACGCGCATATGAACCCTCGCGCGGACAAGGCGTGGTCCGATGATGCACAAGGCCGGCGCGGGCGCAACGGTCGCGCCGGCATCACGATTTTCGCAGCAATCGGTAAGAAACTGTCATTGGTCCCCTCGCGCCGCTTCGGCTAGCGATTGCTCCCGGGGAAGGCCGGGGGAGCGGATGCGCGTTCGCGACATGGCGCTGGCGGTGCTGGTCTCGGTGATCTGGGGCTTCTCCTACGTCACCTACCGCTTCGGCCTCGAGAGCTTTTCCGCCGCGCAGCTCTCGGCGCTGCGGTTTCTCATTGCTTGCCTCGCGATCCTGTTCGTGCCGCGTCCAAAAGTGTCGTGGGCCGTGATGCTGGTGATCGGGCTCGTGATGTTCGCGGGCCAGTTCCTGCTGCTGATGCTGGCCTACACGCTGGACATGCCGGCCGGGCTCGGTTCGGTGACGCAGCAGACCCAAGCCGTTTTCACGATCCTGCTGGCGGCGATTTTTCTGCGCGAATTCCCGACGCTGCGGCAAGGCATCGGCATGACGGTCGCGTTCGGCGGGCTCCTGCTGATCGGTTTCACGATCGGCGCCGACCTCAAGCCCGCCGCGCTTGCGCTCGCGCTCGCGGCGGCGACGAGCTGGGCGATCGGCAACATCGTGGTGAAGCGCACGCGCGATGTCTCGGCGTTTGCGCTGATGGCCTGGTGCAGCCCGATCGCGCTCGTGCCTTTGCTCGCGTACTCCTGCGCGTTCGACCCGCAGCCCTCGCTCGTGCATGCGATCGCGCATGCGTCGTGGCTCAGCCTCGCCGTCGCGCTCTATCTCGGCGTGCCGTCGACGCTCGTCGGCTATGGCCTGTGGGGTCACCTGCTGCAGCGCTATCCGGCCTCCGTCGTCTCGCCGTTCGCGCTGCTCTCGCCGGCGACCGGGATTTTGGCGTCGGCGCTGCTCCTCGGCGAGCAGTTCGCGCCGCTGCGGCTCGCCGGCATGGCGCTGATTTTGGTTGGGTTGGCCGTGATCGTGATGCCGGTGGCGTTCGTAGCCCGGATGAAGGCGCGCAGCGCCGAAATCCGGGACCGCTGACCCCGCATGTCGCTTCGCTCATACGGGCTACGCGCTACGCCCGCACGCCCATCCGCTTGAGGCGCGGCAGCACCTCGTCGCAGAAATAGGGCAGCTCGTCGGCGTAGTTGACGAACGAGATGCCGATGCCGCGCATGCCGGCCTGGCTCATCTCGACGAGGATGCGCGCGACCTCGTCGGGATCGCCGACCACCGGGAAGCCGCCCATGCCTTGCGCATAGCCGTTGCGCGCGCGCTGGAATTCCTCCGGCGAATGGTTTTGCGGCGTGATGTTCTTCTTGCCGAGGATGAGGTCGACCGCCGACCAGTCCGCATTCTCGACCACGCTGTGGTGATAATAGGCCTCGGCATCCTTCGTCGTCGGCCGGCAGGTGACGACGCCGACCGTGTAGACGTCGATCTCGCGGCCGATCTTCTCGGCCTCGGCCTTGACGGCGCGCACCTTAGCCTCGGTCTCGTCGCGCGAGCGGCGCGACGCGTTGGTGAAGAAGGCGTCGCAGTTGCGCAGCGCAAACGCGCGCCCGACGTCGGAGGCGCCCGCGTTCATCATCAGCGGGCGCGTGCCGCCGAGCGGCTTGGGCTTGGCGCGGATGCCCTTGAGGTTGAAATAGCGGCCGGCGAAATCGAAGTCCTCGCGCTCCGACCAGGCGAGCTTGACGACCTCGATCCATTCCTGCGCGTACTCGTAGCGCTCGTCATGCTCGCGCTGCTTGACGCCGAACATCTCGAACTCGCCCTCGTTCCAGCCGACCACGAGGTTGAGGCCGAAGCGGCCTTCGCCGATATGGTCGGCGGTGACGAATTCCTTGGCCGCGATGATGGGGTTGAACAGCGGCGCGTGCACGGTGCCGAACACCGTGATCTTCTTGGTCGCTGCGAGCAGACCCGACGCCCAGGTCATGGTCTCCCAGGTGGCACCCTGGTAATCGGTGTCGCCGCCATAGCCCTTCCAGCGCGCGATCGGCAGCAGGAAGTCGATGCCCGCCTCGTCCGCCATGCGGGCGAGCCGCAGGTTGTCGGGCCACGAGCCCGACCAGCGCTCGGGCACGCGCGTGACCGCGCGGCCGGACGAGCAGTTCGGCCCGAACAGGCCGATCTTGAGCACGTTGGCATTGTACATGCCCATGCGCTCGCGCATCGATGTCTGGGGCGCCAGCATGCGGTGGGTCCTTCTGTGTAGCGTGATTGTTCATAGCATCAAGAGACACGTCAATGCATGCAGACACATGGCACGGCCTCTCGCTCCCTCTCCCGCTTGCGGGAAGGGCAATCGCATTTGCGTCCCCGCCGCGCCGAGCGGCGGCTCCTGCCGCATTTGAAGGATTCAGCATCGGACGCGCGAGTGAAAGAATAGACCTGTGATTGCGCGCGCAAACGCCATGAGGCGCATCGCCCTCCATGGTCGTCAGATCAAGCGACATGGCTGTCCATTCGGCGGGTGGTGCTAGGACCTCAGTCGCTCGGTTGAATATTGCTGCTGCGCCAGTTTGAGTGGGCCGCCCCCAAATCGTTAAATGGCCCTGCCCAGCCGCGTCGCGCATAACCTCATCGATGTCTTCTTGAATTATTTGATGTTCGTTCGTACTGGCGGAACGCCCCAATTCCCCATCGCGAGCGGGTTGCGCGCCGCGTTCCACTTTACGCTTGCGCGGCGCTGCACGGGATGATAGAACAAACAGGGAACAGACAATATGTGGAGGCGAGCGGATGAGCCGGGCGCGCCGGACGTTTGCGAGCCGCGCCAACGCGCGCAAGAGCACCGGTCCGCAGACGCTCGCCGGCAAGGCGACCGCCGCGCGCAACGCGCGACGGCACGGCTTGAACCTGCCGCTGCTGCACGACCAGGCGATCGAGCCCGAGGTCGATGCGCTCGCGCGGCTGATCATCGGATCGATCGTGGGCCTCGCCGCCGAGCCGCGCATCCTCGCGCTCGCGCGCCGCATCGCCGAGGCGCAGCTCGATCTCGCGCGGATCCGGCGCGTGCGCTTGCCGGTGCGCGCGCGACTGGCGACCGAGCCGGCCGTCGCGCACGAACTCCTGCGCCTCGACCGCTACGAGCGCGACGCGCTCGCGCGGCGCAAGTTTGCGCTGCGCGCATTCGATGCCGCCCTGCCGCCGATATCCGCCGGCAAATCGCCGGAAGGCAAAATTCCAAAACGAAGCTAACTGGGATAACAGAAGTGGTTTCAATGATTTGAACGAAAGGTCCGGTCGCCGTGCCGGCTGGGGCGCCGCCCACGGCGGCGTCGCATATCCATCTTCCCCTCTCCCCTTCGGGGAGAGGGAGCGCGGGCGCCGCGCAAGCGTCATATGCAATAGCCCTGCCGCAAGCGGGGGAGGGGAAAGAAAGCGCGCCCGCCGCTGGACACGTCGTGTCGAGCGCGTCAAGAATCACGCCCTATGCCCGACCTCTTTTCACCCATTCAAATCGGCGCCTGCGAGCTGCCCAACCGCATCGTGATGGCGCCGATGACGCGCAACCGGGCGGGGCCGGGCGAGGTGCCGACCGAGCTGATGGCGACCTATTACGCGCAGCGGGCGAGCGCCGGCCTGATCGTCTCCGAGGGCACGCAAATCAGCCCGCAGGGGCAGGGCTATCCGGGAACCCCGGGGATTTTTTCGCTCGCGCAGATCGAGGGATGGCGGCACGTCACCGAGGAGGTGTTCGTGCATCACGGGCGGATTTTCTGCCAGCTCTGGCACGTCGGCCGCGTCTCGCATCCGCTGCTCCAGCCGGACGGCGCGCTGCCGGTCGCGCCGACGGCGCTCGCGCCGGCCGGGAAGCTGTGGACGCCGCAGGGCATGCAACCCTTCGTCACGCCGCGCACACTGGAGACGGCCGAGCTCGCGGCCCTCGTCGACGATTATCGCAAGGCCGCCGCCAATGCGCTCACGGCGGGCTTCGACGGCGTCGAGCTGCACGCTGCGAACGGCTACCTGATCGACCAGTTCCTGCGCGACGGCAGCAACCGGCGCATCGACCGCTACGGCGGCAGCGTCGCCAACCGGACGCGGCTGCTCATCGAGGTCACCGAGGCGCTGATCGGCGAGGCCGGATCGGCGCGCGTCGGCGTGCGGCTCTCGCCGACCAATCCGTTCAACGACATGGCGGATTCCAATCCGGCGGCCCTGTTCAGCCACGCGGTGGACGAGCTCGATCGGTTCGGGCTCGCCTACCTGCATATCGTCGAGCCCGGCGAGAGCGATCCGTTCGGGCTGGGTGCACGTCCGGACGGGAAGTTCTTCCGCGCGCGCTGGCACGGACCGCTGATGCTCAACAAGGGCTACGATCTCGCTCGGGCCAATGCGGCGATCGCCGACGGCACCGCCGATCTCATCTCGTTTGCGACGCTCTATCTCGCCAATCCCGACCTGCCCGCGCGGCTCGCGCGCGGCGGGCCGTTCAATCCGCCAGATCGGGCAACCTTTTATGGGGGAGGCGCGAAGGGCTATACGGACTATCCGGCCTTGGCGTGAGCGCTCCGGCATCGGGCGGTGCGGTGACGCTTTCGTTGACGACCATGAACCGGCGCCCCAAGTCGCGCCGGATGATGGGAAGGCGATGCGTGAGCGCGCGCCACAGCGCGAGCGGCAATTCGACGAGGCCCGGGACAGGATCGTCGGCCGCGAAGGCGGCGAACACCAAAGGTCGCCGGAGAGCGCGCGCATAGGCAGCCGGCGTCAGCCGTCCGGTCAGCATCGCGTGGCCGGCCGCGATCAGGTCGCGCGCGCCGTGCATCCAGGCGGCATCGCGGGTCACGCCGGGCGGCTCGATCTTCTCGCCAAGCGCGAGGCGCCATAGCACGTGTGGGAAGTCGACGTTTGCGGCCGCGCCGAGCGCTGCCCAGGTCCAGATGCGGGCGTTGACGTCGAGGATCTTGTAGCGACCGTCGCGCGTATCGTATTTGAACTCGACCTCCGCGATACCGGTGTAGTCGAGCGAGGCGAGAAAGCGCCGCCCGGCTTGCGTCACCTCGGGACACGCGACGGTCTCGACGAAGGTGCTCGTATAGCCGAACTCGACCGGATATTGCCGCAGCCTGCGCGCCGTCAGCTCGGCCACCGGGATGCCGCGATCGCATACCGCCGCGTAGGAGAATTGCGCTTCGCCGCCGCCCGGGACCAGCTCCTGCAAGACGACGCCGTCGGCGCCGACGAGAGTCGCCGCCTCGTCGTAGCGGGCGACGAGGCTCGCGCGGTCGTCGACGCGCCAGGCTTTTGCGAGCGTGAAGGCATTCTCGGTCGTGCGCTCGGTCGGCTTGAGCACGAGGGGAAAGCGGCACGGCATGTCGTCGAGATCGCGCCGGTCGCGCGGCGCATAGCCGAGCGGCGCCGCGAGCCCGATCGCCTCGGCGTGCGCGTACGTCAGCCGCTTGTCGAACATCGGCTGCACGATGTCCCAAGTGGGCGTGGTCAGGCGGAAGAGCGCGGCGAGCCGGTCATGGTTCTGCGCGATGAAGCGCACCTCGGCGTCACCGCCGGCGAAGATGACGGCGCCGGCGAGACGCTCTCGCTCGGCGAGGGCGAGCAGGTAGGCGAGCGCGTCCGCTTGTCCGGGCCCGTTCCAGAAGAATTCGCGGCGGACGTGGCGTGAGAAGCCGGCGACCCGGTGATCGGTGAGGAGCGCGACATCGATGCCGCGCCGCCCGAGACTGCGTGCGATCACGAGGCTGCCATGCGCGCCGCCGAGGATGAGCGCGCCTGGCGCCGCAGCTTGCTCATGCGCGCCCTCTCCCCCGTTTACGTCGTTTACGGGAGAGAGTGGGCGAGGGGGCGCCGCTTGCGGACGCATTGGAGGACTTGCCCCCTCCGGGCGCGCTTTGCGCGCGTCCCTCCCCCGCAAGCGGGGGAGGGGAAAGAGACGTCGTGGGGAGGGACCTCGATCCATCGCGCCCGTTCAGCTCATGTTCGACGCCGTCTCGGTCGGGCGCGCCAGCGCTTCCTCGGCGCAGGACCAGGCGTAGGCGCTCTTCGACCGGTTGGCGCAGACGAAGCTCGTCACATTGCGCGCCGCGTAGCCCGCGCCCCAGACGAAGCGCAGCAGCGGGCCATAGCTCTTGACCGCGCTCGATCCGATGAAATGCAGCCCCGGCACGCTCGATTCGTAGCCGGCGCCGAGCACCGGCGAGCCGTGGTCGGTCACGAGCGCAGACAGCAGAGCGGGCGCCAGGATGCCGAAACGGGCGACATCGATCCGGTAGCCGGTCGCGAGCAGCACATGGTCGAACACGCAGGAGCCGTTGTCGAGGTCGAGCATGATGCGCTCGCCGTGCGGCTGCACCGCCCGGATGGTGCGGCCCGCATCGATCGCAACGCCCGCAAGCCGCGGGCGCACCCAGCCGGCGGCGCCGGCGCGCAGGCTCTTGCGGTTGAGCCAGGCGCGAAAAGCCCGCGGCGCGCGGTGCACGAGGTCGGGTTGCTCGTTCGCCCAGTTGAGCGGGAAGGGACCGACGCCGGACCTGGTGGCGAGCAGCTTGTGCGCCCGCCAATAGAGGTCGCGCCGGTGGGCGTTGCCCGACGTCTCGGCGCCGAGCCAGTGGACCTCGCCGCGGCAGATGATTTCCACCTCGGCGCCGGCCTCGTTGAGGATCGCGGCGGACTCGGTCGCGCTCTGTCCGCGCCCGATGACGGCGACGCGCTGTTTGGCGAATTTTCCGAGAACCGCGTGGTCGGCGGCGTGGCTGACGAGTTCGGCCGGCAGGCCATCGAAGGCGGCCGGGCGAAACTCCTGGTTGGCGAGGCCCATGGCGATGACGACGCGGCGCGCGCGCGCCGTCGCGCCGTCGTCGAGGGTGAGCCAGAACTCGGGCCCCGCCGGCTCGATGCGCGCGACCTGGCGGGTGTCGAGATCGGGCAGGGCGGTCTTCTGGAACCAGTCGCCGTAGCGGACGAAATCCTCGCGCGGCAGCGGGTCGGGCCGGCCGAGATTCTGCACCGCCGCAAAGGCGTCGAGCGTGAGCAGGTTGTCGGGATCGACGATGTGGGTCGCGGCCCAGGGCGAGCGCAGCTTCATGCCCTTGGGCATGTGCTCGCGCCAGAACGACATCGGGCGACCGAACACGCGCGTCTCGATGCCGGCGGATTTGAGGTGAGCGCCGAGCGAAAGCCCGTAAGGCCCGGCGCCGACGATCGCAACCTCGCAGTCATCGCGAAAAATGGTGTTCACGGCCCTCACCCCATGCAAAAGCGGACGAACGCAATGGCGAGCCGGCGACATCCGTCCCGCATGCGAAATGCCCTAACCTCAGGTGGAGGTTTTTACGTAAAACCGGCGAGGCCGCGTGCGGCGCACGCTAATCAAGGCTAACGCTTCGCAAACGCGGTGCGTAAAACTGCCACTTTCGTTAGACCCACCCTCATCCTGAGGAGCCTCGCGTGTCTTCACGCGAGGCGTCTCGAAGGACGAGGGTGGCCGAGGTGATGCCGGGCAGGGCCGAAGCAAGCGGCCCATCCTTCGAGACGCACTTCGTCGCTGCGCGACGAAGTGCTCCTCAGAGGCTGACCGAAAAGAAAACAGGTGATTTTGGCCCTTGTTGTGATTCCTTCGTGTTTGCGATTCGACGAGGGGAGCACAACATGTCTTGGACCAAAACCACCCGCAAGCAATATCGCCGCGATGGACTGCGC
>DATBZM010000146.1:0-2853 GCA_036513175.1 Xanthobacteraceae bacterium
CGTCACGAGCTTCCCGGCGAATTCTGCTATAAGGTGCCCGGCCGCGCATCGGCCCGGTCGGCCCCGTAGCTCAGGGGATAGAGCAGCAGCCTTCTAAGCTGAAGGTCCCTGGTTCGAATCCAGGCGGGGTCGCCATCCAGCAGCAGGTCAAGCCAAGGCGTCATGCATCGGACCAAGCCGAGCTCGATTGGGACCGCGAGCTGGGCGGGCCGCTACTTTGTCTGAAATCTCATAAAGCCAAAGCAATGCATTGAGATATTGAGGGAAGTCGCGAACAGGCGCTCTCCCGCTTAGGGCTGGCGATCGGCACCCTCACCAGCAGCGGATCGCGGCGCACGTGGACGCGCCGAAGAGCCTGGTCGGCCTCGTCCTGCGCCGGCAAGCAACGCGCTCATGTCGCCGCGGCTTGTGCGACCCGACGCGTCGCCTTCGTCCGGATCGCCTCGCGCCGGCTGCCTGTCACAAATCCCGCATACAAGCGTTGGAGGCCCCTGCCCGCACGCCGCGTGCCCGCTCCCCGACCGCCGCCGCACCCGCGTCTGCATTTTTCAGGTTGACCGCGCGCGCGAACCGATGCCCATGACCTTGAGCCAAATCGGACACGAGCCCAAGAACCTCAAGCCCAAGAACCTCACGTGAACCTGCCGACGCTCAAATTCGACCGTGCATCAGCGCTGAGCCTCGGGCGCGGGCTCGCGCCCAATTTCTACGACTGCGTGATCTTCATCGTCATCGTCGCGGCCTTCGTGCTCGTCAGCCATGCGGCGCGCGAGATGGGCCAGCCGCTCGCCCGGCTCGACGTCGCGCCGGTCACGCTCGATCCGCGCAACCTGCCCGAATATGCGCTGCGCACCACGCTGCGCATGTTCGCCGCGATCATCGCGTCGCTGATCTTCACCTTCGTGGTGGCGACGCTCGCCGCCAAGAGCCGCAAGGCGGAGCTCGTCATCATCCCGGCGCTCGACATCCTCCAGTCGGTGCCGGTGCTCGGCTTCCTCACCTTCACGGTGGTGCTGTTCATGCGGCTGTTTCCCGGCAGCCAGCTCGGCGCCGAATGCGCCTCGATCTTCGCGATCTTCACGGCGCAGGCCTGGAACATGGCGTTCAGCTTCTATCAGTCGCTCCGCACGGTGCCGACCGACCTCGACGAGGTGTGCCGGCATTTCCGCCTCTCGCCCTGGCTGCGCTTCTGGCGGCTCGAGGTGCCGTTCGCGGCGCCCGGGCTCATCTGGAACACCATGATGTCCATGTCGGGCGGCTGGTTCTTCGTCGTCGCCTCCGAGGCGATCACGGTCGGCGACACCACCATCAAGCTGCCCGGCATCGGCTCGTGGCTCGCGGTCGCGATCGAGCAGAAGGACATCACCGCGGTCGCGCTCGCGGTCGGCGTGATGGCGATCGTCATCCTCGCCTACGACCAGCTGCTGTTTCGGCCGATCGTCGCCTGGGCGGACAAGTTCCGCTTCGAGCAGACCGCCGCGCAGCAGCGACCGCAATCCTGGGTCTACGACATCGTGCGGCGCAGCCGGCTGATCAAGCGCGTGTTCGCGCCGCTCGGCTGGCTCGTCATCCAGGCCAAGCCGCGCCCGGCGAACGGCCGCTGGCGCGCCTTCAAGCTGCCGCTGGCGCTGCGCAGCGCGCTCGATGCGCTGCGCAGGATCGGCGATGCGCTGTGGATCGCGGTGGTGCTCGCTGCCACCGCCTATGCGCTCTGGCTGGTCGTCCATTACGCTCACGAGACGCTCGGCGGGCGCGACGTGATCACCGCGGTCGAGCTCGGCGGGATCACGCTGGTGCGCGTCATCGTGCTGATCGCGATCGCGACCGCGATCTGGGTGCCGATCGGCGTGTGGATCGGGCTGCGGCCCTGGGCCGCCGAGATCGTGCAGCCGTTCGCGCAATTCCTCGCCGCGTTCCCGGCCAACGTGCTGTTTCCGATCGCGGTGGTCGGGATCGTCACGTTCAAGCTCGACCCGAACATCTGGCTCTCCCCGCTGATGGTGCTCGGCACCCAGTGGTACATCCTGTTCAACGTCATTGCCGGCGCGAGCGCCTTCCCGACCGACCTGCGCGAGGCCGCGACGCTTTATCGTTTGCGCTCAACACAGTGGTGGCGCGACGTGATCCTGCCGGGTATTTTTCCCTATTACATCACCGGCGCCCTGACGGCCTCGGGCGGCTCATGGAACGCCAGCATCGTCGCCGAGGTGGCGAGCTGGGGCGACACCAAGCTGCACGCCGTCGGCCTCGGCGCCTACATCGCGGAGGCGACCGAGAAGGGCGACAGCCCGCGCGTGGTGCTCGGCATCGTGGTGATGTCGGTGTTCGTCGTCGCCGTGAACCGGCTGTTGTGGCGGCCGCTCTATCGCGTGGCGGAGCGGCGGTTCCGGATGAACTAAAGTCCACCTTCACGATTGCGGTTCCACCTCGCGCATGGGCGCCGCCGCGGCGCGGAGCGCGAGCGCCGCGCGCAATGCCCGTTCGAGGTCCTCCTGCTGGAACGGCTTCTGCAGGATCGGGACGTGGCGCAGCTCGGGCGGCAGCGTGCCCGCGCCATAGCCGGTCGAGAACACGATGGCGCGGCCGGCGGCCAGTAGCTCGCGCGCGAGCGCAAATGTCTGCTCCCCGTTGAGATTGACGTCGAGGACCGCGAGGTCGAACGTCAGCCTGCTCGCCTTGTCGCGCGCCTCCTTGAGGCGCGACGCGACGGCCACGATCTCGCAGCCGAGCTCGGCGAGGAAATCCTCCATCAGCATGATCACCATCGACTCGTCCTCGACGATGAGGACCGGCCGCCCGCGCAGCTCGCCCTGCCCGGTCGCGGCCCCGGCATTCGCATTCATTACAAACCGC
>DATBZM010000147.1:0-7340 GCA_036513175.1 Xanthobacteraceae bacterium
CGCCGACGTGGGTGGCGGGTTCGGGTGCAAGCACCTGTTCTATCCCGAGGAGGCGGTGGTCGCGGCGGCCAGCCTGATGCTGCACAGACCGGTGAAATGGATCGAGGACCGCCGCGAGAACTTCGCCGCGACCGTCCAGGAGCGCGACCAGGCCTGGGACATCGAGGTCGCGTTCGAGCGCGATGGCCGGCTGCTCGGCGTCCGCGGCCGCATGGTGCACGACCAGGGTGCCTATACGCCGCGCGGCACCAACTTGCCGACCAATTCGTCGACGGCGGTGCCCGGCACCTACGTGCTGCCGAGCCTCGACCTACGCGTGCTCGTCGCCACGACCAACAAGGTGGCGACCCTTCCAATCCGCGGCGCCGGCTATCCGGAGGGCACGTTCGCGATCGAGCGCTGCCTCGACGCGATCGCGCACACGCTCGGGCTCGACCTCGCCGAGGTGCGGCGGCGCAACCTCGTGCCGGCCGACAGGATGCCGTATGCGACCGGGCTCACGGCGCGCTCGGGCGCGTCGATCACCTACGACAGCGGCGATTTTCCAGAAATGATGACGATGGTGCTCGCCGCGATCGACCACGCGGGCTTCGCGGCGCGCCAGAAGGAGGCGCGCACGCACGGCCGCTACCTCGGCCTCGGCATGGCGATGGGCATCAAGGGCACGGGGCGCGGCCCGTTCGAGTCGGCGCGCGTGCGCATCGACCGCTCCGGCAAGGTCACGGTCTTCACTGGCGCGGTCGCGATCGGGCAGGGGCTCAAGACGGCGTTTGCGCAGATCTGCGCCGAGCAGCTCGGCGTCGCGCCGCGCCACATCACGGTCGTGGCCGGCGACACCGCCGGCATCTCGCTCGGCATGGGCGCGTTCGCGAGCCGGCAGACCGTGATGGGCGGCTCCGCGGTGCACGTCGCCGCCTGCGCGGTGCGCGACAAGGTGCGCAAGGCAGCGGCCGAGATCCTCGAGGTCGACGAAGGCGACCTCGAGCTGCACGACGGGCGGGTCGAGGTGAAGGGCGTGCCGACGCACGGCCTCGGCTTCGGCGAGCTCGCGATCGCCATGGCGGGCGTGGGGGGCTACCCGCTGCCCGGCAACATGCCGCCCGGCCTCGAGCATTCGCATAACCATCTCGGCAACAGCCTGACCTATGCGGGCGCGTTCATGGCGACCGAGCTCGAAGTGGACGCCGAGACCGGCCGCGTCGAGCTGCACAAGATCGTGGTGGTCAACGACGCCGGCCGCGCCATCAATCCCACCCTGGTGCGCGGGCAGGTGATCGGCAGTGTCGTGCATACGCTCGGCAATACGCTGTTCGAGCGCATGGTCTACGACGCGCAGGCGCAGCCGCAGACGACGACGTTTGCCGAGTATCTGCTGCCGACCGCGCCCGAGCTGCCGCAGATCGACGTGATCCTGGTGGAATATCCGAGCAAGACCAACCCGCTCGGCGTCAAGGGCGCGGGCGAGACCGCCTGCATTCCAGTACCCGCCGCGATCGTCTCTGCGGTCGAGAACGCGCTTTCGCCGTTCGGGGTGCGTCTATCCGAATTTCCGCTGTCGCCGAGCGCGATATATCAGATGATCCACGATGCACGCGACCGCGCGCCGTGAGGCGCGGTCTCGGCGCAAAGTTGGGGAGAGGCTCATGATCCGACCGGTTCGCATCCTTCACGCAGCGTTATTCGTGGTGCTCGCGCTCGCCGGCCTGGCGGCGCGGGGCGAGGACTGGCCCACCCGGCCGATCACGCTCGTCGTTCCGTTCGGGCCGGGCAGCGGCACCGACCTCGTGGCGCGCAACCTCGCGGCGCCGCTCGGCGAGCGGCTCGGGCAACCGGTCGTGGTGCAGAACATGGGCGGCGCCGGCGGGCTGATCGGCGTCTCCCGGGTCGCCAAGGCGGCGCCGGACGGCTACGAGCTGGTGGTGGGCTCGCTCGACACGTTCGCGCAGAGCCCGTCGCTGCGCAAGCAGCCGCCCTACGATCCGATCAAGGATTTCGAGCCGGCGGGGCTTGCCGTGGTGCAGCCGCTCATCCTGATTGCGCGCAAGGATCTCCCGGTATCGAACATGCGCGAGTTCGCCGCGTACGTGAAAGCCAATGGATCGAAGATGCAGTTCGGCTCGGCCGGCGTCGGCACCGCCAATCATCTCGTGTGCTACGAGCTCACCCGCGCGATCGGCGCCAACGTCACCCACATCTCGTACCGCGGCTCGGCCGAGGCGATGACCGACATGCTCGCCGGCCATCTCGACTTCTATTGCATCCTCGCGATCGGCGCCGTCCCCTTCATCAAGGCCGGCACGTTGAAGCCGATCGCCGTGCTGACGGACGAGCGCTCGCCGGCCCTGCCCGATGTGCTCACAGCGAAGGAACAGGGCTTCGACTTCGGCAACTTCTACTACTGGATGGGTCTGTTTTTCCCCAAGGGCACACCGGCCCCGATCGTCGCCAAGTTCAACGCAGCGCTCAACGCGACGCTCGATCGCCCGGACCTGCAGGCGCGCCTGCGCGACGTGGCGACGACCGTGGTGCCGCCCGAGCGCCGATCGCCCGACTACCTGCGCGGCTTTCTCGCCAGCGAGATCAAGACCTGGAGCGCGGCCATCAAGGCGAGTGGGATTCAGCCGAATTGACGCGAGGCGCGAAGGCGCGCCTCATCGCGCAGCCGCCGCATCTATTCCGCGTTCTCGCGCGCGAAACGGACGATGTCCCCGTGGGTCGCGAACCAGACGCTGCCGCGCGCCTTGGCGTGGCGGATCAGCTCTTCCAGGACCCAGATGCGCGAGCGGTAGCCGGAATAGTGCGGGTGCATGGTGAGCTGAAAGATGCCGCCCTCCTCCCACGCCATGTCGAGCTCGCGGCGGAAGATGTCGAACGCGTCGGCAGGCCCCATGTGCGGCCGCAGCCCGGCGAAGCGGTTCATGTTGTAGTAGACGGCGTCATCGCGGATCCACTCCACCGGCAGCTCGATCACGCCGGTCGGCGCGCCGTCGAGCATGAGCTCGTAGCAATCGTCGTCGGCCATCAGCGAGGAGTCGTATTCGAGGCCCATGTCGCGGGTGATCGCGAGCGTGTTGGGGCTGAAATCCCAGGAGGGCGTGCGGATGCCGACCGGGCGCCGGCCGGTGACCTTCTCGAGCACGTCGGCGGCGCGCATCTGCAGGTCGCGCTCGGCCTCGAGCGGCAGCACCGAGTTGCGCTCGTGGATCCAGCCATGGATGCCGACCTCGTGGCCCTCGGCCACCACGCGCCGCTGCTCGTCCGGATGCAGCAGCGCGGCGACGGCCGGCACATAGAAGCTCGCCGGCACGCCATGCCGGGCGAGGACGGCGAGGATGCGCGGCACGCCCCGGCGGTTGCCGTACTGGCCCTGCGAGAGCTTGCTGATGGAACCGCCGCCATCGCGCAGGTCGCTGGTCTCGTGGTCGGAGTCGAACGAGAAGGCGACCGCGCAGCGCGCGCCGCCCTTCCACGCCGCCGGCTTGAGCGCTCGCCCGGCACGGACACGATTGACGATGCCGCGCCAGTGCGTTTCGGGCCACTGCCAGGGTTCGCCGGTCGGGTCGCTCAAGTCGTTCATTTCTTGCGCTCCTCGATGCGGCGCGCGATCTCGCGCGCCGCGACCGCATCATGCGCCACGAAGCGGGCGAAGTCGTCCGGGCTCGATCCGATGGCGCGCAGGCCCAGCGTATCGAACGCCTTCTGCATGTCCGGCTCGCGCAGCGCCCGCGCGGTCTCGCGCTGCAGCCGCGCCACGATCTCGGGCGGCGCCCCAGCCGGCAGCCAGGCGCCGAACCAGTTGACCACGTTGAAGCCGGAAAAACCCTGCTCCTGCATGGTGGGCACGTCGGGCATGCCCTTCCAGCGCGCGCTGCCGGTGACCGCAAGCGCGCGCAATTTGCCCTCCTGCACGAACGGCAGCCCGATCTGCGGCCCGATGAAGAACATGTCGATGCGGCCGCCCAAGAGGTCGGTCATGGCGGCCGACGTGCCCTTGTAGGGGACCTCGAGCATGTCGATGTTCGCCGCGGCCAGCATCACCACGGCCGGGATGTGGCTCGCGGTGCCGAGGCCGGCCTGGCCGTAGCTGAGCTTGCCCGGCTGCGCCCGCGCCAGGGCCACCAGCTCCGGCACGGTCTTCGCCGGCAGCGCGGGCCGCACGAGCAGCGCCTGACCGTAGTTCTCCGCGAGCTGCGTGACGGGCGTGAAATCCTTCACGGGGTCGTAGGGCGTGTCGGGCGTGAACGCCGGGATGAGGGTGTGCGAGGCCGTGGTGATGAGCACGGTGTAGCCGTCCGGCGGCGACTTGGCGACGTGGGCCGTTCCGGTCATGCCGCCCGCGCCGGGGCGGTTCTCGACGATCACTGGCTGTGCGAATGCTTCGGCGAGCCTGGTCGCGAGCATGCGGGCAATCTGGTCGGGCGGCCCGCCTGCCGGCGACGGCACGACGATGCGGATCGTCCGGTTCGGGTAATCCGCCGCGGGCTGCGCGGCGAGCGATGCGCACGCGAGCCACAGGCCTGCCGCGACGACGCCAAGGCGGCATGCGGACAGGCCCAATCGATTCATGGCGCCATCTTCAGATCGGGACGGAAACGGGGAGGCGTTTCGATGCCGATTGGACGATCGCCTCCAGCACCGCGACGTTGTGCACCTCGTCGCCGCCCGGCACCGCGATGGGGCGCCCGTCCTGGACGGCGCGCGCGAAATGCTCGAGTTCGGCACGCTCCGTGCTGGTGGTCGCGAACGTCATCAGCGCCGGCTTCTGCTTGACGGTGATGCTCGCCGGATCGAGGAGGCACACCTTCATCTGCCACGTGGTGAGATGCTCGACGTCGCCCACCTCCGCCCAGCCCTTGGAGCCGAACACCTGCATGCGCCAGGTTTCGGCGGATGCGATGACTGTGCCGAGATAGCCGGTGGCCCCGTTGCGGAAGCGAAACAGCATCGATGTCGTGTCGTCGACGCCGAAATCCTGCGCCAGCCGGAAGCTCTGCGCATAGACTTCATCGATGGCGCCGGCGAGATAGAGCATGGCATCGACCACATGCACGCCACGGCCCGTCATGCCCCCGCCGGGCGCTTCCTCGCGGTCCTGCCGCCAGTGGTCGCGGCCGTACCGATACGCGCTGGGCCCGCAGAAATTGCCTTCGATGTGCAAAAGCTTGCCGAGCCGGCCATCGGCGAGCATGCGGGCGATCTCCTGCAGCGCGGGCTGAAAACGCCAGTTGTAGCCGACCGCCAGCGTCACCTTGTGCTCGGCACAGGCCCTAACCGCGGCGGCGGACTCCGCGGTCGTGAGGCCGAGCGGCTTTTCGGTGAAGACATGCTTCCCGGCGCGCGCGGCGGCGACGATCTGCTCCGCATGCGCGGTGTGCGGCGTCGCCAGCACCACCGCATCGATCGACGGATCCGCGAGCACCTCATCGAGGCTGCGGATGGGAAAGCCGTGCCGGCGGCCGAAGTCCTCGGCGCGCGCCGGCGTGCGCGTCGCGCCGGCGACGAACCGGATGAGCTCGCTCTTGCCCTGCACGCTATTGACGAGGTTCTGGCCCCAGCTCCCGAGGCCGACGATCGCGGCCCGGATCGTGGTGGTCCGGCCGTCGTGAATCGCGCTTTGCGTCTCGTTCATTTTGCCCAGCCGCTGCCGAGAAGGCGAAAGTCGCCGCTCACCGCCTCGCCACGATCGCCTCGAGAAACCCGACTAGATCGTCGGTCACATGATCCACATGGGCGGCCTCGCGCCCCTCCAGCTCCCAGCGCTCGCGAAACACCTCGCGTGTCTTCTCCGGCACGACCAGCACCGTGATCATGCCGAGCGCGTGCGGCACCGCGAGATTGCGCGCCAAGTCCTCGAACATGGCCGCCTTGCGCGGGTCGACGCCGTGAACCGAGAGAAAGCGGTCATAGGTCTGCGCCAGCGGCTTCGGCTCGAGCTCGGCCGCGACGATGTCGAACACGTCCTCGAAATGCTGGTGGATCTCGAGCCGCCGCATCACCGCCTCGGCATGCCTGCGCGTCCCGTTGGTGAGGATGAGCTTGCGCCCGGGCAGGCGCTCCAGCGCGGCGCCGAGCGCCGGATTGGGCGTGAGCGGCGAATGGTCGATGCGGTGGACGTAGTCGAGGAATGCGTCCGGATTCATGCCATGCTCGGCCATCATGCCGCGCATGGTCGTGCCGTAGCGCTTGTAATAGTCCTTCTGGATGCGGAAGGCGTCCTCGCGGGCGACCTTGAGGTAGTCGGCGACATATTCGCGGATGCGCTCGTCGACCTGGTGCCACAGGTCGAGATGATGCGGATAGAGCGTGTTGTCGAGATCGAACACCCAGGTCTCGACCCTGGCGAAATCCCTGGGCCGCGTGGGCGCGTCCGTCATCGTTCCGACCATCGGCTCGGCTCTCCCGTGTGGCCCAACGCATGGCGCGAACGGACGGGTTCGGCAAGAGGGGTCAGGATTGCCCGGGAATGCGACGATCGCGCGCGCCGACGAAGGCAACAGAGGGACCACCGGCGCGGCGCCGGTCGATGTAAGACACGGACGGATGATCGGCAGCACGGAGCGGATCGGGCCGGCAGGCGCATGCTGCGCGCCCGACAAATCGGCTGAACAGGACGAGCGCCGCGAGCGCATTGACGTTTTCACCGACTCGGGTCTAAATATTCTCTACCGACTGCTGCTGGGGTCGCAGATGCGACCGCTGGCTTCAGGCAGCGGAACAGAAGGAACGACCAATGTCTTCTCCACACAAGGGGAAGCACGCCCCCAATCGCGTGCAACTTTCCTACCAGCTTATTCGCAATACGACGTCGCCGGACGAGAAGTCCATCGGCGTCCAGTCGTTCGTCGCCAACCTCGCGGCGACCGAGATCCTCAAATTTAACACGAAGGACAACCTGCGGAGTTACCTCGCCGAATACGACGCGCGGAAGCGCAATCGAGTGCATGATGCTATCCGGGAGACAATTGAGAAGGAGCCGGAGCGGTTCATCGTACGCAACAGCGGATTCGTCATTACGGCATCCGAGATCAAGCTCGATGACAATGCGAAGATCGCTGTGTTGATTGAACCAAGCATCATCAACGGCGCCCAGTCGCAGGGTGAAATCCGGAAATACCTGAAGGAACTTGAGGATGAAGGCGAGCTGGATGCGGATGACGTTCCGTTCTACGTCAGGGCGTCAATTATCATCGACCCTGATGACGATGAAGTCGTGGAGACCGCGATCGCCCGGAACATCGCGACGCCGATCAAGAGCCTCACCGAGGCGGGTGCGCGGAATCAGTTGGACGAGCTGGAGGAAAACATCCAACAAGTGCTGGGCCCGGATGCAAAGATCCGGA
>DATBZM010000148.1:0-11114 GCA_036513175.1 Xanthobacteraceae bacterium
GTCGATCCCTATTACATCACGCATCGCGCCGAGAAGGCCGGATACGCGCCGCAGGTCATTCTGGCCGGTCGCCACATCAATGACGGCGTCGGGCGCCGCGTCGCGCGCGAATGCGTGCGCATGCTGATGCGGCGAGGAACCGCTGCCCCGACCGTGACGGTGCTCGGCCTGACATTCAAGGAGGATGTGCCCGACATCCGCAACTCGCGGGTGGTCGACATCGTGCGCGAGCTGTCGTCGTTCGGCATTGCGGCGCAGGTGCACGATCCGCTCGCGCTCGCCGGCGAGGCGCAGGACGAATACGGCATCGCGCTCGCCGAGCTGCCGGCGTTGCGTCCCGCCGACGCCGTCATCCTCGCGGTCGCCCATGACGACTACGTCCGCGGCGGCTGGCCGATGATCGAGAAGCTGCTCAAGCCCGGCGGTGGCGTGGTGCTCGACGTCAAGGCCATGCTCGATCGCGCCGCCAAGCCGGCGGACGTCGAGTTGTGGCGGCTGTGAGCGCGCCGATGTCCGATCCGATTCTCGTCACCGGCGCCGCCGGTTTCATCGGCTTCCACGTGGCGCGCCGGCTGTTGGCCGACGGCCGCCCGGTCATCGGCCTCGACAACCTCAACGCCTATTACGATCCGGCGCTCAAGCAGGCGCGGCTCGACGAGCTTGGCAAAAATCCTACCTTCCATTTCGTCAAGCTCGACCTCGCCGACCGCGCCGGGATGGCGGCGCTGTTCGCGCAGCACGGCTTTCAATACGTCGTCCATCTCGCCGCGCAGGCGGGCGTGCGCTACTCGCTGGTCGATCCGCACGCCTACGCGGACGCAAACCTCACCGGCTTCATCAACATCCTGGAAGGATGCCGGCACGCCAAGTCGCGTCATTTGGTCTACGCGTCATCGTCCTCGGTCTATGGCGCCAACACGCAAATGCCGTTTTCGACCGCGCAGAACGTCGACCACCCGCTCAGCCTCTACGGGGCGACCAAGAAGGCGAACGAGCTGATGGCGCACGCCTATGCGCACCTGTTCGGCCTGCCCGCCACGGGCCTGCGTTTCTTCACGGTCTACGGACCGTGGGGGCGCCCCGACATGGCGATGTGGCTGTTCACTGACGCGATCCTCGCCGGGCGGCCGATCAAGCTGTTCAACCACGGCAACATGCGGCGCGATTTCACCTATGTGGACGACGTGAGCGAGGCGGTCGTGCGGCTGATTGATCGTCCGGCGGCGTGCGACGCGAGCTGGTCGAGCGAGCGGCCCGATCCGGCGACGAGCCGCGCCCCCTGGCGCGTCTACAACATCGGCAATCACACGCCGGTCGGGGTGCCCGAGGTGGTGCGCCTGATCGAGGAGGCGGTCGGCAAGCCTGCCATTCGCGAGCTCGAGCCAATGCAGCCCGGCGACGTGCCGGAAACCTACGCAGACGTCGACGATCTACGCCGCGACGTCGGGTTCGTGCCGGCGACCCCAATCGCCGACGGGGTCGGGCGCTTCGTCGCCTGGTATCGCGCGTTTCACAAGGTCTAGGCAGGTGGCATTGTGAACGCGATCGAGAGCAAGCCCACCGCGTCGATCATGTGGCGCGTGCTGGCGCCGGCCGACGGCGGCGTCGGGATCGCGCGCGCGCTGCTGATCGGCATTATGGTCGCCGCGCTGGTGTCGACCTCGGCGACGGTCGTCATCGAGATCGCAGCCTTCTTCCCGTTCATGGTCAGCCGCGAGCTGCATCGGCGGCTGGTGCAGGCCTTCCATCATCCGCTGGTGGTCAGCGGTCTTCCCTTCGCGGCGGTGGTCGTGCTCGCGACATTCCACGGCCCGGCATCATGGCACGATGCGCTCGACTCACTGGGCGGATGGCGTCGTGTCGCGCTGGTGCCGATGTCCGTCGCGGTGTTTGACGACGCGGCCTCGAAGCGGCTGGTGTGCAAGGTCCTCGTCATCACCTGCCTCCTCGGGGCGCTTGTCTCCTTCGCGACGCAATGGGAGCAGATCCCGATCCTCAATAAATTGCCGCCGGGGGTCGCGTTTCACAATTACACGGTCCAGGGCTTGAGCTTTTCGCTCGCGATGATCGTCTGCATCGCGGCAATCATGCGCCCGGACGCGTTTGCGAGCGATCGCCTGCTCGGCGATCGGCGCATCATGGCCGCGGCCGTCGCGGTGTTGGCATTTGATGTCGTGTTCGTCCTGTGGGGGCGCAGCGGCTACCTCGCGCTGGTCATCATGGCGGTCGCCGTCGTGACTTTCCTTGCACGTGGATCGTGGCGCACGAAAGCGCTCGCGGGGTTTGCGGTGCTGCTCTGCGTCGGCCTGTTGCTGGCGTCGAACGCGCAGGTGCGCGGCCGCATCGGACAGGCGCTGCACGAATTCGAGACCGCCGATCAATCGGCGACGCCGACCTCGCTCGGCTATCGCGCCGCCTTCTGGCCGACGACGCTGCGCATGGTCCGCGACCACCCGATCTTCGGGGTCGGAACGGGCGGCTTCGCGGACGGCTACCGTCCCTATGCGCAGGGCGTCGAAGGGTGGCGGGGAAACGATACGGGCGATCCGCATAACCAGTTCCTCAAGATCCTGGGCGAGCAGGGGCTGATCGGATTGGCGGCCTTCTTGTTCTTCATTTTTCGCGCCCTGACTTGCCCGGCGCCAACCCCTTACCGCCAACTCGCGGTAGCTGCGCTGATCTGCTGGTGCGCGACCAGCCTTGCCAACTCGCATTTCTCCACGTTCGTTGAGGGCCGGCTGATCTTTTTCTGGCTCGGCGCCATGCTGGCGACACCATTGAATGGCATCGATCCCGGGGGGCGAACATTAAACGAGTAATCTGCCATTAACCAATGTGGCGCCCGGCGGCCATGTGTGCGGTCTGCCGTACCCTGCGCACGTGAAGCGGTCATGCGTATCGTCTCAATGATCGGTCTCGTCTTGGCCGGCCTGCTGCTGGCCGCGTGCGCCTCCAGCACCAGCAACTTCATTGCCGATACCCTGCCGGCGTGGGCCGGTGGACTGCCGCCCGACGCGCCGCCGCGCCCGGGCGCGCCCGGATACCAGGCCTATCTCCAGCAGATCAAAGGTGACGCGGTCGCCACCGCGCCGCCCGTCGCCACGGCCGCATCGGCGAACCCACAGCCGGTCGCCACGGCAGCACCGGCGAGTCCGCCGCCGCGCAGGTCGCAAGATTCGGTCGACCAGCCGATCCACTGAAGGCGCGTTTATCCGTCAGCCCCCGATCGTCATTTGCCAACATTGAGTGCTTCACACCGATGACCTCGCCTCGCATCGTTCCCCTGGTCCTCGCCGGCGGCGCCGGCACGCGGCTTTGGCCGGTGTCGCGCGACGCCATGCCGAAGCAGTTTTTGCCACTCGTGGGAGAGAAGTCGACCTACCAGCAGGCGCTCATGCGCGTGTCATCGCCGGAACTGTTCGGCCCACCGATCGTGATGACGAGCGATGCGTTCCGGTTCTTCGCGCGACGTCAGGCTGAGGAAATCGGCGTCGACGCGACCGTGGTGCTCGAGCCGGTGCGGCGCGACTCAGGGCCGGCCATCGCGGCGGGCGCCGCCTTCGCGCGCAGCCGCGACCCCGACGCGATCGTGCTGGCGATCGCGGCCGATCACGTGATCCTCGACACCGATCTGTTTCACGACGCCTGCCGCGCCGGGCGCGATGCGGCGGCGCAAGGTCACATCGTCACGTTCGGTATTCGACCGACCGCGCCGAAGACGAGCTACGGCTATGTCCGGCGCGGCGATGCGCTCGGCGTCGACGGCGTGAGCCGGGTCGCGGCTTTCGTCGAAAAGCCGGACGCCGCGACGGCCGCTGGCTATGTGGCGCAGGGCTATCTGTGGAACTCCGGCAATTTCCTCGTTCGCGCCGATGCGCTGCTCGCAGAACTCGCGCGTTTCGAGCCCGCAATGGCGCAGGCGGTCGAGGACGCGGTCGCATCCGCCGCGACTGACCTCGGTTTCGTCCGCCTCGACGAGCAGGCTTTCGGCCGGGCGCCGCAGAGATCGATCGACTACGCCGTGATGGAGAAGACCGATCGCGCCGCGGTGGTCGAGGGCCGCTTCCGCTGGTCGGACATCGGCAGCTGGGACGCGGTGTTCGACGTGGCGCCGCGCGACGCCGGCGGCAATGTGACGAGCGGCCCGGCGCTTGCAGTCGATGCCAAGGGCTGCGTCGTGCACGCCGAGGGTCGGCTGACGGCCGTGCTCGGCGTCGAGGATCTCATCGTGGTGTCGACGCCCGATGCGGTGCTGGTGCTGCCGCGCGGGCGCGCCGAGGAGGTCAAGTCTCTGGTCACCGAGCTGCAGCGGCGCGGACGGGCGGAAGCGAAGGAGCATCGCCGCGTGCACCGACCGTGGGGCTATTACGAGTCCGTCGACGGCGGCGACCGCTTCCAGGTCAAACGCATCGTCGTCGCGCCGGGCGGCAAGCTGTCGCTCCAGAAGCACCATCATCGCGCCGAGCACTGGGTCGTGGTGCGCGGCACCGCCGAGGTCACGGTCGGCGAGAAGATCAGCACGGTGCACGAGAACGAGTCGATCTATATCCCGATCGGTTCGCTGCACCGCCTCGCCAATCCGGGCCGCATCGCGCTCGAATTGATCGAGGTGCAGACCGGCAGCTATCTGGGCGAGGACGACATCGTGCGGCTCGATGATGTTTACAATCGCCGTTGATCCCGTCGCCGCGCATGTCGAATCCGCTATGGCGCCGTGCCACAATGACTTAATGTGCGATCGTCGATGGTCCAGCGCGGCGAGGGCGGACCGATCGGATACCTGTCTTTACCTTGTGTCAGGGGCTTGCATATGAAAACGGCTCTCGTGTGCGGTGCAGGCGGCTTCATCGCGAACCACCTGGTCAAGCGGCTCAAGGCCGAAGGCTTCTGGGTGCGCGGCGTCGATCTCAAATATCCGCAGTTCGACGAGACCGTCGCGGACGACTTCATCATCGGCGACCTGCGCGAGCAGGACGTGTGTCGCGGCGTGGTCGATCGGCGCTTCGATGAGATCTATCAGCTGGCGGCCGACATGGGCGGGGCCGGCTACATCTTCACGGGCGAGAACGATGCGCACGTGATGCACAATTCGGCGACCATCAACCTCAACATGCTCGATGCGCTGAGCAAGCGCAATTGCAAGCGCGTGTTCTATTCCTCCTCCGCCTGCATCTATCCGGAGCACAATCAGCTCGACCCGCGTGCGCCGATCACCAAGGAGGCGAGCGCCTATCCGGCCAATCCCGACAGCGAATACGGCTGGGAAAAGCTGTTCAGCGAGCGCCTCTATCTCGCCTATTCGCGCAATTTCGGCATCGAGGTGCGGATCGCACGCTATCACAACATCTTCGGCCCGCTCGGCACCTGGACGGGCGGCCGCGAAAAGTCGCCCGCCGCGATCTGCCGCAAGGTGGCCGAGGCGACGGGCGGCGGGGAGATCGAGATCTGGGGCGACGGCGAGCAGACGCGCTCGTTCCTCTACATCGACGAGTGCGTCGAAGGAACGGTGCGCCTGATGCGCTCGGCCCAGACCGGTCCGTTCAACATCGGCTCGGAAGAGATGGTGACGATCAACCAGCTCGCCGACATGACGATGGATATCGCCGGCAAGCGGTTGCGGATCGTGCATGTTCCCGGTCCGCTCGGCGTGCGCGGACGCAATTCCGACAACGAGCTGATCCGCAAGTCGCTCGGCTGGGAGCCCGCGCAGCCCTTGCGCGCCGGAATGGAAAAGACCTACGCCTGGATCGCGTCGCAGGTGGCCTACGCGCGAGGCCGCAACAGCGCGGCGGCGTAGATGCGGTTAGGATCCCGTGGTGCGTGAGACGATTTGCCCATGCGTTCGGTGACCGAAGGGCAACGGCAGGCGGACGAGAACAAGCCGGGCTCCGATCGCAATTTTGGCTTGGTGATGGCGGGCGCGGCCGCAGTCCTTGGCTCGTTGCCGCTTTTGCGCGGCGCGCCGCCTCACTGGTGGCTGCTGGCGACGGCGATTGCTTTCGCCTTGTTGGGTCTCGCGGCGCCGCGCGTGCTCTTCCCGCTGAACTACGTTTGGTTCCGCTTCGGCCTGCTGCTGCATCGGGTCGTCAGTCCCCTTGGCATCGGCGCGGTGTTCTTCCTCTGCGTGACGCCGATCGGCGTGATCATGCGATGGCTCGGCAAGGATGTGCTGTCGCTACGCCGGCGCGCCGATCTGCCGAGCTACTGGATCGTGCGCGATCCGCCCGGGCCGGCGCCCGGCAGCATGACCGACCAGTTCTGATCCCCCAGCACCCGTAGGAACGCGAATGTCTTTCTTGGCCGAACTCTGCCGCTTTCTGATGGCGCGCAAGAAATATTGGCTGGTGCCGATATTCCTGGTGCTGTTCATCTTCGGCGGACTGATCATCCTGGTCAAAGGATCGGCAGTCGCGCCGTTCATTTACACGTTGTTCTGAGCGGATGCGAATTCTCGGGATCTCCGCCTTCTACCACGACAGCGCGGCGGCGCTGGTCGTCGACGGCCGCATTGTGGCGGCCGCGCAGGAGGAGCGTTTCACCCGCGTCAAGCAGGACGCGGGATTTCCCCGCCACGCAATTGAGTATTGCCTGGCGGCCGGGAGCGTCACGCTCGCCGAAGTGGACTACGTGGTCTTTTACGAGAAGCCGTTCCTCAAGTTCGAGCGGCTCCTCGAGACCTATGTGGGCTTCGCGCCGCGCGGGTTGACCTCGTTCGCAACCGCCGTGCCGATATGGATCCGCGAGAAGCTCTTTCAGAAGGACATGCTCGCCCGCGAGCTGCGCCAATTCGATCCGGAATTCGATGCCGCCAAGCGGATGCGCTTCACCGAGCATCACTTGAGCCATGCCGCCAGCGCGTTCTTTCCCTCGCCTTACGACAGCGCCGTCGTGCTCACCATGGACGGGGTCGGCGAGTGGCCGACCACGACGGTCGCGCTCGGCGACGGAAACCGCCTCGAGATCGTCAAGGAACTACACTTCCCGCATTCGCTCGGGCTGCTCTACTCGGCGTTCACGTACTACGTCGGCTTCAAGGTGAATTCGGGCGAATACAAGCTGATGGGGCTTGCGCCCTACGGCGATCCCAAATTCAAGGACCGCATCATCGAGCACCTGCTCGACCTCAAGCCGGACGGCACGTTCCGGCTCGACATGAGCTACTTCAATTACTGCACTGGCCTGACGATGACGAACGAGAAGTTCGCCGATCTCTTCGGCGAGCCGGTGCGGCGACCCGACAAGGAGCTGCTCACCCAGTTCCACATGGATCTCGCGGCGTCGGTGCAGGCGGTCACCGAGGAGATCATCCTGCGCCTCGGCCGCTCGCTCGCGCGCGAATACCACCGCCCCAATCTCTGTCTCGCGGGTGGCGTCGCCCTCAACTGCGTCGCCAATGGCCGCCTGCTGCGCGACGGCTGCTTCAAGAACATCTGGGTCCAGCCGGCGGCCGGCGACGCCGGCGGCGCACTCGGCGCCGCGCTCGCGGCCTGGCACCTGCTGCTCGACAATCCGCGTACCGCCGACGGCAGGCGCGACGCCATGGCGGGCGCGCTGCTCGGGCCTGAATTCTCCCAAGCCGACATCGAGAGGCGCCTGCGCGCCGCCGGCGCCCGCTTTGCGGTGCTGTCGGATACGGATGTGATCGAGCAGACGGCGTCATCGCTCGCCGAGGGAAAGGCGGTCGGCTGGATGCAGGGCCGCATGGAATACGGGCCGCGCTCGCTCGGCGCGCGCTCGATTCTGGCCGATCCGCGCTCGCCGACGATGCAGAAGCTGCTCAATCTCAAGATCAAGTACCGCGAGAGCTTTCGCCCCTTCGCGCCGGCGGTGCTGCGCGAAAAGGCGCCTGAGTGGTTCGAGTTCGACGGCGACTCGCCCTACATGTTGTTCGTCGCCGGCGTCCGTCCGGAACGCCGACGGGAGATGACGGCGGACGAGCAGGAGTTGTTCGGCATCGACAAGCTCAACGTTGCGCGCTCGCAGATTCCGGCCGTGACGCATGTCGACTATTCGGCGCGGCTGCAGACGGTCGATGCCGCCACCAACCCGCGCTTTCACGCACTGCTCGAGCGGTTCAACCAGGTCACCGGCTGCCCGATCCTGGTCAACACCAGCTTCAACGTGCGCAGCGAGCCGATCGTGTGCACGCCGGAGGATGCGTTCCGCTGCTTCATGGGAACCGAGATCGACCTGCTGGTGGTGGGCAATTGCGCGCTGCGCAAGACGGACCAGGATGCGAGCCTCAAGCGCGACTATCGCGACGAGTTCGAGCCGGATTGAGGCTGAGATCATCTCGGCGTCGACCCGCGCGAGGCCTTCAACGTGCTCGAGGCGGACGAGATAGGCTGCTGCATCATCACGGCGCCGGCCGATATCCTCAGGAAGCCGCCCGCCTTCGGCAGCAAGACGGCGGCGGAATTGTCGCTCGACGGCGTCAAGGCGTTTCGTACCGACGCGATTGCGGCCGGCCTCACGCTCACGCTGCCGCGGCGGCGGAGTGAACGTGGCCCGCCGCTGACCCGGCGTCAGGCTTTCGGGCGGCGAAGAAATCCCCGCGCCGGCGCTGGTATTGCGTTGTAACTACCTGACTTAAAACGTGTTTGGCGCGGTTGCGGTTTGCGGTCGCCAGCCGTTCCGGACCATGCTAGGGAGGGGTGGGGTCACCAGTTGGGGGTTGCGCGTCGATGGTGAAAGCCGTGAAGGCCGATGCAACGCCGCTGCGCCTCGGCGTCGTCGGGGTGGGCGTGATGGGCTACAATCACGCTCGCGTGCTCGCCGAAATGCCGGGTGTCACGCTGGTCGGCGTTGCCGATCCGGACGACAAGCAGGCGGATTTCGTCCGCCGCACCCTTGGCTGCGCCGCTGTCCCGGGCGTCGACGATCTTCTCGCGCTCGGCGTTGATGCCGTGTCGATCGCGGCCCCGACCCATCTCCACCGCAGTATCGCGCTCACCGCGATCGGCCGCGGCGTGCATGTCCTGGTCGAGAAGCCGATCACGTCCTCGGTCGAGGAAGGCCGCGAGATCATTGCGGCGGCGCGCCGCGCCGGCGTCACCTTGATGGTCGGCCACGTCGAGCGCTTCAATCCGGCCGTGCAGGCCATCAAGGAGGCGATCCGCGAGGAGGACATTCTCTCGATCGCGATCACCCGCGTCGGCCCGTTTCCGCCGCGCATGTCGAATGTCGGCGTGGTGATCGATCTCGCCGTCCATGACATCGACCTGATCAGCTGGTTCACGGGGTCGGAGATCGTCGAGGTCCAGCCGCAACTTTCCAGCGCCAAGGCCGAGCGCGAGGACATCGCGCTGCTGCAGTTCCGCACCGCCTCGGGCGTGCTCGCCCACATCAACACCAACTGGCTGACCCCGTTCAAGGCGCGCACCGTCCACGTCGCGACCAAGCGCAAATACGTCATCGGCGATCTGCTGACGCGCCAGGTGACCGAATGCTTCGGTTTCCAGCCTGACGGCAGCTACTCGATGCGTCATCTCTCGGTCGGCCATGCCGAGCCGCTACGCTCGGAGCTTGCTGCCTTCGCCACGGCGGTGCGCACTGGCACGCGGCCGCCGGTGACCGGCGAGGAGGGCGTTGCCAGCCTCGAAATCGCCATCCGCTGCCTCAACAACGGCCGACCCGCCGACATGGCGGCCGCGCGCAAGGGTCCGCGCCGCGTGGCCGGTTGATGCTGATTTTGCGACCGCATCCCATGACCGAACAGACGCGTAGCGCCGCCGAAGCGAAACCCATTGCGATTCCCTTCATCGACGTCGCCGCCCAGCGCCGGCGGCTCGGCGCCAGCATCGACGAGGCGATCGCCCGCGTGACGGCGCACTGCCAGTTCATCCTCGGTCCCGAGGTGCGGGCGCTGGAGACGGAGCTCGCCAAGTTCTGCGGCGCGCGTCACGCCGTGTCCTGCGCCAGCGGCACCGATGCGCTGGTGCTGGTGCTGATGGCGAAGCGGATCGGCCCCGGCGACGCCGTGATCTGTCCGGCCTTTACGTTCTGCGCCACCGCCGAAGTCGTGGCGCTGCTCGGCGCGACGCCGGTCTTTGCCGATGTCGACGAGGCGACCTTCAACATCGACCCGAAAAGCCTCGAACGCGCGATCGCCAAGGCGAAGCGGCTTGGGCTCAAGGCGAAGGCGATCATTCCGGTCGACCTGTTCGGCCTGCCGGCCGAGCACGACGCACTCGCCGCGATCGCGGCGGCCGAGAACATGTTCATTCTCGACGACGTCGCGCAGGCGTTCGGCGCGACCTACAAGAATCGTCCGCTCGGCACGTTCGGGCTCGCCAGCGCGACCAGCTTCTTTCCCGCCAAGCCGCTCGGCTGCTACGGCGACGGCGGCGCGGTGTTCACCGATGACGACGAGCTGGCTTCGCTGCTCGTGAGCCTGCGCGTGCACGGCCACGGCGCGCACCAGTACGACAATGTGCGCATCGGCATCACGGGGCGGCTCGACACCATCCAGGCCGCGGTGCTGCTGGAGAAGCTGAAAATCTTCCCCGACGAGATCGCGGCGCGCAACAAGGTGGCGGAACGCTACAGCAACGCGCTCGGCAATGTCGCGACCGTGCCGCGCATCCCGGACGGCCATACGTCGATCTGGGCGCAATACACGATCCGCGTCGAGCCGGCGCGCCGCGCCGATCTTGCGGCCGCGCTCAAGGCCGAGGGCATCCCGACCGCGATCTACTATCCAAAGCCGCTGCATCGGCAGGAAGCCTATGAGCGCTTCCCCTATGCGGAGGGCGGGATGCCGGTGTCCGACCGCTTGGCGCAGGAAGTGATCAGCCTGCCGATGCATGCCTACCTCGACGAGCCGACGCAGGACCGGATCATCGACGCGGTGCAGCGGGCACTGAGCCGATAGATTCGACGCAGTTGCGCATACTCTCCGTCATGCCCGGCCCTGTGCCGGGCATCCACGTCTTTGCGGCTGCCGAAAAAAAAGACGTGGATGGCCGGGACAAGCCCGGCCATGAGTGCGTCCGACAGTCCGTTTTGTCAGCATAGTGGGAGTCTGTGCCATGTGAAGTCACCACACATGTAGCCGAAGGCAACTGCGTCGTCCGACTGCGGGAATGCGGGAGGCGGGGTGGGGAGCAGCCGGA
>DATBZM010000149.1:0-6379 GCA_036513175.1 Xanthobacteraceae bacterium
ATCTATGGCGGCAACCGCGACAAGGTTTCATGGCGCATGGTCGGCTATCCGGGCCTGCCCGCGACTTACGCCAGCAAGGCGGAAGCCTATCGCGGCAAGAAGATCAAGCTCGAGCCGCAATCCATCGCCGATTTCTCCTGAAGGAGACGCATCATGGCCAGGTCACTCAAATCCGTCGACGCCGTCATGGTCGGCATGGGCTGGAGCGGCAGCATCATGGCGCGCGAGCTGACCAAGGCCGGGCTCAACGTGGTCGGGCTCGAGCGCGGTCCCGACCGCATCCCGAAGGAGGAGTTCACGCTCACGCAGCTGCGCGACGAGCTGCGCTACGTGCAGCGCATCGAGCTGATGCAGGACAATTCGATCGATACGATCACGTTCCGCAACGAGCCGGACGAGCTGGCGCTGCCGATCCGCCGCTTCGGCGCGTTCCTGCCAGGCGAAGGCGTCGGCGGCTCGGGCATCCATTGGGGCGCGCTGCATTGGCGCTTCCTGCCGGCTGATTTCCGCATCCGCAGCGTGCTGACCGAGAAATACGGCGCCAAGGCCATTCCCGACGACATGACCATCGCGGACTGGCCCGTGAGCTACGCCGAGCTCGAGCCCCACTATGATCGCTTCGACAAGCTGTGCGGCGCCTCGGGCCAGGCCGGCAACCTGCGCGGCACGACGGTTGCGGGCGGCAACCCGTTCGAGGGCCCGCGCAGCGACGACTATCCGAACAAGCCGATCAAGACCGGCCTCGGCCCGGCGATCTTCCGCGATGCCGCCAAGAGCCTCGGCTATCACCCGTTCCCGCTGCCGGTCGCGACCGCGAGCTCGCCCTACGTGAACACGGAAGGCATCACGCTCGGCGCCTGCGAATATTGCGGCCACTGCAACCGGACGGCCTGCGAGTCGAACGCCAAGGCCTCGCCGAACGTGAACGTGATGCCGGTGCTGCGGGTCGAGCCGAAATTCGAGCTGCGCACCCGCGCATTCGTGAGCCGGCTTCTCTACGACAAGGCGGCCAAGCGCGTGACCGGCGTCGCCTATACGGATCTGCGCACCGGCGAGGAGTTCGAGCAGCCGGCCGGCATCGTCGTGCTGTCGAGCTTCGTGTTCGGCAACACGCAGCAACTGCTGCTCGCCGGGATCGGCGAGCCGTACGATCCGAAGGCCGGCAAGGGCGTAGTCGGCAGGAACTACGCCTACCAGTTCGAGGCGGGCGGCACGGCGTTCTTCGAGGACAAGTGGATGAACCCGTTCATCGGCGCGCCCGGCATGTCGGTCGCGATCGATGACTTCAACGGCGAGAACTTCGACCACGGCGGGCTCGGCTTCTTCGGCGGCGGCTACATCGCGTGCAACACCGGCGGGGCGCCGCCGATCGGCTCGCGCCCGGTGCCGCACGGCACGCCGGGCTGGGGCTCGGAGTGGAAGCGCGCGACCGTCAAGTGGTACCCGCACGCGACGAACTTCAACACGCAAGGGTCGGTCTATGCCAATGCCAGGAACTTCATGGATCTCGATCCGACCTACCGCGACGCGCTCGGCCGTCCGTTGATCCGCCTCACCTACAACGGCACCGACAACGACCACAAAATGTCGCGCTACCTGCTGGCGAAGCTCGACGGGATCATCAAGGCGATGAACCCGACGCACTACGATCTGCACGGGCGGCCGAAGAAGTTCACCATCGTGCCCTACCAGTCGACCCACAATACCGGCGGCACGATGATGGGGGCAGACCCGAAGTCGAGCGTGGTGAACCGCTATCTGCAGGCGTGGGACGCACACAATCTGTTCGTGCTCGGCGCCTCGGTCTTTCCCCAGCAGCACGGCTACAATCCGACCGGAACCGTCGGGGCGCTCGCCTACTGGTCGGCGCAGGCGATCACGAACCAGTATCTCAAGAATCCCGGCGCGCTGGTGCACGCATGACCAAGCGCCGCCTCCCGGCCGCTCTTGGCGCGGCCGCAATAGTTATGACTTTTCAAGCATCTGCGGCCGATATTTCACACGGCAGGCAAGTATTCGCCGCCTGCGCGGCCTGCCATACCGAGAAGCCCGACGCGATCGGGCCGAGCCTCAAGGGGGTGGTGGGGCGCAAATCGGCCGCGCTCGACGATTTCCGCTACTCCGGCCCGATGCGGCGCGCCGATCTCACCTGGGACGCCACGGCCCTGCGGCAGTTCGTAGCCAATCCGCAGGCCAAGGTTCCCGGAACGCGGATGCCTTTCGACGGCGTGAGCGACCCGAAAGATGTCGACGACGTTGTCGCTTATCTGGCGACGCTCAAGTAAGGCCGCATATCGGCGCCGTGGCCGAGCCGGGCGCCGCTGTCCCCGACGCAGTGGCAATGGGTGCCGGGATCGTGTAGACAGCCGGCCGGTTGCCTATATGGGCATCGCAGGACCGGCCGGACTGGCGGGTCGCCGAATTCTCTCCGACGGACAGGCGCAATGCACACGGTTGTCATCGTGATCCATCTCATGCTGGTTCTGGCGTTGATCGGCGTGGTGATGCTGCAGAAATCCGAGGGCGGGGGGCTCGGCATCGGGTCGACCGGCGGTTTCATGACCAGCCGCGGCACCGCCAATGTGCTCACCCGCGCGACCGCGTTCCTGGCGGCCGGCTTCTTCGTGACCAGCCTGGTGCTGTCGATCATCGCGGGCCACGAGCGCAAGCCGACCACCGTGATTCCAGCCGCGCAGAGCGGCGCGCCGTCCGCGCCGGCGGCCCCTGCCAGCCCGGGCGGCGTGCTCAATCAGCTGCAGCAGGGCCCCGGACAGGCGCCGACCGGCCCGCAAGTTCCACAGTCGAAGTAGTAAGGCGCGCTTGAAAGCGAACGGGCCGCGACGAGGTCGCGGCCCGTTTGGGGCCCTATGGCGTTGCGCGCGCCGGAAGACCTATTCGGCGGCGAGCGGCTGCTCGACGCTGTCGGCGCCTGGCATCGCCCCCTTCTTCTTGGGCTTGAGGCGGAAGTAGATCTGGCCGCCGATCAGGAGCGCGCACAGCGCGATGAACACCGCGCTGATCGGGCGTTCGATGAACACCAGGATGTCGCCGCGCGAGATCAGCATGGCGCGGCGGAAGTTCTCCTCGAAGCGCGGCCCGAGCACGAAGCCGAGCAGGATCGGCGCCGGATGGAAGCCGAGCCGCAGCAGCACGTAGCCGAGGATGCCGATCACCAGCACCTCGCCGACCTGGAACATGTCGTTGTTGGCCGCGTAGACGCCGATGCAGACGAAGAACATCGCGCTCGAATAGAGGTACTTGTACGGGATGGTGAGCAGCTTCACCCAGATGCCGATCAGCGGCACGTTGAGCAGCACCAGCATGATGTTGCCGATCCAGAAGCTCGCGACCAGGCCCCAGAACACGTCGGGATGCTGGCTGATGAGCTGCGGCCCGGGCACGATGCCCTGGATCATCAGGGCGCCGAGCAGCAGCGCCATGACGGCGTCGCCCGGAATGCCGAGGCTCATGGTCGGGATGAAGTCGCCCTGCACCGAGGAGTGCGTCGAGGCCTCGGGGCAGACCACGCCCTCGATCATGCCGGTGCCGAACAGCTCCGGCGTGCGGGAGATCTTCTTCTCGGTCGCGTAGGCGACGAACGACGCAATCGTCGGGCCGGTGCCGGGAATGAGCGAGCACAGGCTGCCGACGATGGTGCCGCGCCACATCGGGAAGAAGGACCGCTTGAGATCCTCCTTGGTGGGGCGCATGTCGCGCAGGCGCACGTTGGAATACTTGGTGTTGATCTCCGCCTGCTGATTGACGCTGTTCATGAACTCGGCGACGCCGAACAGGCCGAGCGCGAGCGCGATCAGCTCGACGCCGTCGTCGAGCTCGGTGAGGCCGAAGGTGAAGCGTTCGGCGCCGGTTTCGATGTCGGAGCCGACGATGCCGATCATCAGGCCGAGCACCGTCATGGCGACGCCCTTGAGCGGGGAGCCGCGCGCGAGCGTCGAGCCGGCAAGCAGGCCGAGCAGCATCAGCGAGCAGATCTCCGCCGGGCCGAACTGCAGCGCGATGCGAACCAGCACCGGCGACAGGAACACCATCTCGGTGATGCCCCAGGAGGCGCCGACAAACGAGGCCATCACGGTGACGCCGAGCGCGACGCCGCCGCGTCCCTGCTTGGTCATCGGGAATCCATCGAGGCAGGTAACGGCGTGCGGCGGATGGCACGGCAGGTTGAGCAGGATCGAGCAGATGGCGCCGCCGTATTGCGCGCCGTACATCACGGCGCCGAGCATCACGATCGCGCCGACCGGCTTCATGCCGAAGGTGAGCGGCAGCAGGATCGAGATGGTCGCGAGCGGTCCCATGCCGGGCAGCACGCCCACCATGTTGCCGATCAGCACGCCGATGAAGCACCACAACAGATTGATCGACAGGTAACCCCAGGCGTTCGGGTCGTAGATGATGACCGAGAATCCGTGAGCAAGGTCCGAGACTGCTGTCGTAATCACAGGATGCTCCATTCGAAGAATTTCAGGACGGGCATCGGAATCTGCAGCACGAAGTGGAAGAGCAGCACCCCGAACACCGTGATGATCGTCGACAGCACGATGGAGGCCATCCAACCGGCCTTCTGGTCGCCGAGCGAGGCGACGAACACGCAGGCGAAGGTCGCAGGCGCAAGCCCGCCATAGGTCCCGAACACGATGAACAGGAGCGGGCTCGTCAGAATGCACGCCCAGGCGAGCCATTGCGGTTGCGCCGGCAGGATGTCCTCGTCTTCGCCGGGGGGCACGGCGACCGCGGTCATCGCGATCGCGATGCCGAGGCACACCAGGATGACGCCGAGCGCGGTGGGCAGGAAGCCGGGCCCCATGTGCATCAGGGTTCCGAGCGAGTAGCTCGGACCGTGCAGGGCCATCACCAGACCAAACAGGATCATCAACCCGCCGGCGTAGAAATCGCGCTTGCGCAGCAGGTTAAGGCTGAGCCCATATGCGAAGCCGTGTGAACGCGCGGGCTCGTTTGACGAGCTCAAGGTTTCCTCCTCGTTCGATCCTTGGCCGGCAAGCGTCGAGGCCGCTGCCGCGGCGAGATCAGCTTTCCTGATTAAACGATTGATAGATCGGACGCCAGCGGAATGGTAGAGGACCGCGTGCCGCATAAACGGTAAATTCCGGCGCGGCGTGATGACGCGGCGCCCGGCAGCGCAGGGTAGTGGCGGCGCGTCAATTCATCCGCAAGGAGGTGGCGACGGCCGGTGACCCAGGGGGAGGCCGCCGCGCTGTTCCGCGCCGGGCCGGTCGGGGCGGCGGAGCACGGCGCCGCGACGGCTCGTCCATTGCGTCCGGGTCCGTTCCTAATCCCTTGGATTTTCGCCTGAATTGCCCTGGTGGCAAATTCGGTTGGGGATGGCGAAGAATCTTTGTCCGAGGCCCTCGTCGAATCGACCCGGTGGGGCTACATGTTGAGTCCCATGGCGCGGTACATTTTCATCACCGGCGGCGTGGTCTCTTCACTCGGCAAGGGTCTCGCATCGGCGGCGCTCGGCGCATTGCTGCAGGCACGCGGCTACAGCGTGCGGCTGCGCAAGCTCGACCCCTATCTCAACGTCGATCCCGGGACGATGTCGCCCTACCAGCACGGCGAGGTGTTCGTCACCGACGACGGCGCCGAGACCGACCTCGACCTTGGCCATTACGAGCGCTTCACCGGGCGGCCGGCGAGCCGGCAGGACAACATCACCACCGGCCGCATCTACCAGGAGATCCTCGCCAAGGAGCGGCGCGGCGACTACCTCGGCGCCACCATCCAGGTGATCCCGCACGTCACCAACGCGATCAAGGATTTCGTGCGCGAGGGCAACGAGGGCGTCGATTTCGTGCTGGTCGAGATCGGCGGCACGGTCGGCGACATCGAGGGCCTGCCGTTCTTCGAGGCGATCCGCCAGCTCGGCAACGAGCTGCCGCGCCACAGCGCCGTCTACATCCACCTCACGCTGCTGCCGTTCATACCCTCGGCCGGCGAGCTCAAGACCAAGCCGACCCAGCACTCCGTCAAGGAGCTGCGTTCGATCGGCATCCAGCCCGACATCCTGCTCTGCCGCACCGACCGGCCGATCCCGTCCGAGGAGCGGCGCAAGCTCGGCCTCTTCTGCAACGTGCGCGAAAGCGCCGTGATCGAGGCGCGCGACGTCGACAACATCTACGCGGTTCCGGAGGCCTATCACGCGGCGGGCCTCGACACCGAGGTGCTCGCCGCCTTCGGCCTCGAGCCGACGCGCGCGCCTGCGCTCGATCGCTGGGCAAGGATCAACGAGAGCATCCGCAACCCGGAAGGCGACGTGACGATCGCGATCGTCGGCAAGTACACCGGGCTCAAGGACGCCTACAAGTCGCTGATCGAGGCGCTTTCGCACGGCGGCATAGCA
>DATBZM010000150.1:0-9539 GCA_036513175.1 Xanthobacteraceae bacterium
GCGGGCTGAGCGGCGGCGAGTTGCACGGCCGGGACGGGCGCCGCCTGCGACGCGGCGGCAGCCTGCGGCGCTGGCGCCGCTTTTGGCGCTGGCGGAGCTTGCGGCGGCGGCGCGGGCTGCGCGGCGGCCGTCTGCACCGGGATCTCTGTCACCACGACGCGCGGGGTCTGCGGCTGCATCGGCGGCGTCTCGACCGGGGCGGCGGATGCGGTCGTGGTGCTCGACCCCGCGATCGCCGACCGGATCGTCGACGTGATCTCGTCGGTGATCGAATATTTCTGCGCCTCGACGGCGCCGTAGGCCCCAAGGCATCCGGCGACCACCAGGGCGCCGATCGCTACTGCCGCACGCATCAACCCGGCTCCTCAACACAAACTGTTCCCCGGGGCGATGTTACGCCCCAAGGCATCCCAGGGCACGCCCCAAGTCCGATTAAGGTCATTTTAACCGAGATGGCGCCCCGAAGCGAGGAAGGTTTTGCGGCAAAAAGCAGGCCGCAACCATGGTGTAGGGCCGCGGTCAGGTTCCGAAGGCGTCGCGCCAGCTCGGCAGGGGGTCGCTCGGCAAGGGAGCGGCCGCGTAGATGCCGCGGGCGATCGCGCGCGCCACCGCCTGCACCGCGCAGGTGCCGAGACGCATGAGACCGTGGACCGGATCGGCGAGCGCGCGCTGGCCGGTCGATGCCGCGAACACGAGATCGCCGTCGAGCGGGGTGTGCGCAGGAAAAATCGCGCGCGCGAGCCCGTCCTGCGCCATCACGGCGAGGCGCTTGGCCTGCGATTTGGTCAGCGCCGCATCGGTGGCGACCACGACCAGCGTGGTGTTGGCGCGCACGGCTCCCTTGGTGCGCGGGTCGAGCGCGCCGACCGGCAGCGGCGAGGGAAAGCCGCGTCCGCCGAACTCATGGCCGATCTCGAAGGGAGCAGCCCAGAACCACGGGCCATCGTCGACCACGACGCTGCCGACCGCATTGACGGCCGCAATCGCGCCGATCATGCAGCCGTCGCACGCCGACGAGGCGGAGCCGATGCCGCCTTTGAGGTTGACGGTGCGCGCGCCGAGGCCGGCGCCGACGCTGCCGAGCGCGAAATCGTCGCTCGCCGCGGACGCCGCCGCATAGCCGAGGTCGCGGTAGGGCGGGTAGCGGCCCCAGCCCTTGTCGCCGCCATTGTTGAGATCGAACAGGATCGCGGCGGGCACGATCGGCACGCGCGCGCCGCCGACCGCAAAGCCGCGCCCCTGCTCGCGCAGCCAGGCCTGGACCCCGCTTGCCGTATCGAGCCCGAATGCCGAGCCGCCCGAGAGCGCGATAGCGTCGATGTGCTCGACCAGCATGCCGGGATCGAGCAGGTCGGTCTCGCGCGTGCCGGGCGCGCCGCCGCGCACGTCGACGGCGGCGACCGCCGGCCGGTCGAACACGATCGCGGTCGCGCCGGAAGCGAGCCGCGCATCCTGGGCGTGGCCGACCGCAAGGCCGGGAACATCGGTGATCAGGTTGCGCATGGCTTGCTTCTCCCCTCCCCCCGCGCGCCCTCGGGTCTTGCCTTCGGCAAGCCCAAGGACAGGCTCCGCGCGTGGCGGGGACCCGCCGTCGCTACGCGACCGCGGCCGACCCTCCCCGCCACGAAACCCGGGCCTGCCCGGGTTTCGCAGAAATCGGTGCGCAAGTCGGGCAAGCCCGACTTGCGTGGGCGGGAGGGTAGCAGCGCAGCCTCAGCGCCTCGATCAAACAGAGTCATGTGCGTGTGCCCATTGCAGAAGCGGAGATGATTTCGCTGCCGCCGTCAATCGGTCGTTCTTGCGGCCTTTCTCGCTTCACGCGCGTTCACAATCGAGCCATCGTGACGCGCGCCGCTTGCATCGCGCCGCCCATCGTCGCATCAAGGCGGGCCATGTCCTCGAACGTCTCCATCGCGGCCGCGCTGTTCGCCGGCCTTTTGAGCTTTCTGTCGCCCTGCGTGCTCCCGCTGGTGCCGCCCTATCTCGTCTATCTTGCGGGCGCGAGCCTCGAGCGCTTCGCCGACGCCGAGGCGGAGCCGCGGGTGCGGCGCGAGACGGTGCTCGCGGCGCTGCTGTTCGTCGCTGGCTTTTCTACCGTGTTCGTCGCCCTGGGCGCGAGCGCGAGCGTGATCGGCGCGCTGGTGCAGCGCTATTCGGCGGAGCTCGCAATAGCGGCCGGCATCATCATCATCGTCATGGGGCTGCATTTCCTCGGACTGACGCGCGTCGCCGTCATGATGCGCGAGAAGCGCTGGGAGATGGCGAAGCCGGTTGGCCTGTGGGGCGCCTATATCATGGGGCTCGCCTTCGCGTTCGGCTGGACGCCGTGCATCGGCCCGATCCTCGCCGCGATCCTGGCGGTCGCGGCGTCGAAGGAGACGGTCGCCAAGGGCGCCGGGCTGCTCGCGGTCTATTCGGCGGGCCTCGGCATTCCGTTCCTGATCGCCGCCTTCGCGGTCGAGCCGTTCATGGCATTCCTGGCGCGGTTCAAGCGCCATGTCGCGCTGGTCGAGCATGCCATGGGCGCCCTCATGGTGCTCACCGGCATCGCGTTCCTCACCGGTTTCGTCGGCCAGGCGAGCAACTGGCTGCTCGAGTGGTTCCCAGTGCTCAGCAAGATCGGCTGACGCCGAAAATAAAGGCGGCCGGGCTTTTTTGGCCCGGCCGTCGCTCTTGTCTGCAGAGGGCTTGCTCGACGAGCTACTTGGGCGCCTCGACGTAGGTGATGCGGCCGTCCGCGCCCTTCTTCCAGATGTAGAGCACGTAGCGGTCCTTGCTCTTGCCGTCGACGATGTAGCCGTTGACGTCGCCCTTCTTGTCGAACGAGACGTCGCCGAGCACGGTGTGGAACACGTGGCCGGAGTGCATCACGGCCGCGACCTTCTTGCTGTCGAGAGACTTCGCGGCTTCCGCCGCCTGCTTGTAGATCTGCACGATCGCGTAGCTGTAGAGCGTATAGGCCTGCGGCTCGAAGCCGCGCTGCTTGCGGAACAGGTCGATGATCGCCTTGTTCTTCGCATTGGTGCGCGGATCGGGCGAGAAGGTCATCAGCGTGCCTTCGGCGCCGGGACCCGCGATCGAGGCGAACTCGTCGTCGGCGATGCCGTCGCCGCCCATCAGCGGCGCCTTGAGACCCTGGTCGCGCATCTGGCGCAGGATCAGGCCGCCGGTGTCCTGCAGGCCGCCCCAGTAGACGAGGTCCGGGTTGACCGACTTGAGCTTGGAGACCAGCGCCGTGAAGTCCTTGTCGTCCTTGTTGACGCCTTCGAAGAACACTTCCTTCATGCCCTTGGCGTTGAGCGCCTTGCGCGCTTCCTCGGCGAGACCCTGGCCGTAGGTCGTCTTGTCATGCACGAAGGCGATCTTCTTGCCCTTGAACCTCTGCGCGATGATCGCGCCGGCGACGCCGCCCTGCTGGTCGTCGCGGCCGCACACGCGGAAGATGTTCCACATGTTGCGATCGGTCACCTTCGGGTTGGTCGCGGAGGGCGAGATCTCGAGGATGCCGTTCTCCTGGTAGACCTCCGAGGCCGGGATGGTGACGCCGGAATTGAAGTGTCCGACCACGAACTTGACGCCGTCGCCCACGAACTTGTTGGCGACCGAGACGCCTTCCTTGGGGTCGGCGCGGTCGTCGCCGAGCTCGATCGTGATCTTCTGGCCGAGGATGCCGCCAGCCTTGTTGATGTCCTCGACCGCCTGCTCGGAGCCCTGCTTGATCTGGGCGCCGAACGCCGCATTGCCGCCGGTCATCGGGCCGGCGACCCCGATCTTGATCTCGGCCGCGGCGTGGCCCGCCACGGCGACGCCGAAGCCCAGCGCAAGGCCGAGGCTCATCAATCTGTTCATGCATATCTCCCCGCGTTTGCGGCAGCCCGAGGCTGCGGCTGCCATGATCTGCTATTTTGATACGGTAGAATAGCGGCAAAATCCATGCCGAATCCATGCCGATTTCCGCGCTCTGTCAGGGCGCCGCGTCCGGCTGCGCGGCGCGCGGCGGCGTGCTCGTATTCAGGAAGCCATATTGGCGCGCCATCTGCGCCTCCCGCGTCGCGCGAAATCCGAGAGTTGCCATGAGGATGAGGATCACGGTGTCGACCGCATAGTAGTGCGGCGACAGAAGCGTGCCGGAAAACAGCGCATAGTGGAAGAAGCGCACCGCGAGGCCGAGGATCAGCATGTAGGCGACGACGCTCCACCGCGGGCGCCAGGTCTGCGCGACCGCGCGGCCGGCGAGCCAGGCGGCGCCGCCGCCGAGCAGCACGGTGACGAGCGCGAAGCTGCGCAGCCCGTCGCCCTCGTAGATGAGGTCCTGCAGCGCCATGTCAGTGCCTCCCGCCCTCGAGGTACGCCGCCTGCACCTCCTGGCGCTGCAGCAGCTCGGTGCCGCTGCCGGTCAGCGTGATCAGGCCGTTGACCATCACGTAGCCGCGGTGCGCGAGCTTGAGCGCGTGATAGGCGTTCTGCTCGACCAGAAAGACCGTGATGCCGTCGCGCGCGTTGAGCGCGCGCACCGTGTCGAAGATCTGCTGCGCGATGAGCGGCGCGAGCCCGAGCGAGGGCTCGTCGAGCAGCAGGAGGCGCGGGCGTCCCATCAGGGCGCGCGCGATCGCCAGCATCTGCTGCTCGCCGCCCGACAGCGTGCCGCCGCGCTGGCCCTGGCGCTCGGCGAGACGGGGAAACAGCCCGAACACCCGCGCGAGATCGGCCGCGATGTCGCCGCCGGGATTGACGGCCGCGCCCATCTGCAGGTTCTCCAGCACGGTCATGCGCGGAAAGATGCGCCGGCCCTCGGGCGCCTGCGCGATCTTGAGGCGGGCGATCTCGTGCGTCGGCAGCGCGGTGATGTCGCGGCCCGCATACGTGATGCGGCCTTCGCGCGCGCGCGGCTTGCCGAAGATGGTCATCATCAGGGTCGATTTGCCGGCGCCGTTGGCGCCGATCAGCGCGACGATCTCGCCCTCGTTGACGTCGAGATCGACGCCCTTGAGCGCCATCACGGCGCCGTAGAACGACTTGACGCCGCGCACGGCGAGGAGGGGCTCCGTCATGGCCCCAATCTCCGCGCTCGTGTCCCGGATGCGGTGCAGCGGCGCGCCGCTTGCGCGCTGGTGCACCGCTGATCCGGGACCCATCGTGATCGCCCTGGGTCCCGGGTCAGCAGTGCATCACTTCGTGCTGCACTGCGCCCGGGACACGAGGTGGTTGCCCGCGGTATCACAGCCCGACCTCCGCCTCGGCCGCCTCGACCTCGCGCTCGTCGGCGACGCCGAGATAGGCGGCGATCACCTTCGCGTCGTTGCGGATCTCGTTTGGCGTGCCGTCGGCGATCTTGACGCCGTAGTCGAGCACGACGATGTGGTCGGAGATCTCCATCACCACCGACATGTCGTGCTCGATCAGCAGCACCGACGTCTGATGATCGTCGCGGATCGACGTGATCAGCGCATTGAGCTCGGCGCTCTCGCGCGGATTGAGGCCGGCGGCCGGCTCGTCGAGGCAGAGCAGCACCGGGTCGGTGCACATGGCGCGGGCGATCTCGAGCCGCCGCTGCGCGCCGTAGGGCAGGTCGCCGGCGGGATCGTCGGCCCGTTCGGTGAGACGGGTGAGGTCGAGCCAGTGGCGCGCCTTGTCGAGCGCGGCGCGCTCGGCGCGGCCGAAGCCGCCGATGCCGAGCACGCCGAGGAGCGTATAGCCCGATGCCACCATCAGCGGATTGTGCTGGGCGACCATCAGGTTCTCCAGGACCGTCATGCCGGCGAACAGGCGGATGTTCTGGAACGTGCGGGCGATGCGCGCCCGCTGCGCCACCAGGTAATCGGGCATGCGCTCGAGCAGGAAGAGCGCGCCGTCGGCGCCGCGCGCGCTGCGGTCGCCGCGCCGGGTGAGCGTGTCGAGCTCGCGCCACATGGCGGGTGCCCCGTGCACCAGCGCGATGCGGCCCTCGGTCGGCTTGTAGAAGCCCGTGATGCAGTTGAACACCGTGGTCTTGCCGGCGCCGTTCGGGCCGATCAGCGCCGTGATCCTGCCGCGGCTGGCCGCAAAGCTCAGGTCGTGCACCGCGACCAGCCCGCCGAAGCGCATGGTGAGGTGCTCGACCGTGAGCAGCGGCTCGATGGCGGGGGGCATCAGCCGTGCCCTTCCTTGACCAGGCTCGCCGCGATCGTCTTGCGCTCCTCGAGGAAGAGCGAGGGCGCGCGGGTCGAGATCAGCCCGCGCGGGCGCCACACCATGATCGTCACCATGGCGAAGCCGAACAGCAGCATGCGGTACTGGGTCGGATCGAAATCCTGGCCGAACACCTTCTTGAGGAAATCGAGGTCGCGCAGGATCTCGGTGCCGCCAATCATGGCGATCGCCGCGATCGCGACGCCGATCTGGCTGCCCATGCCGCCGAGCACGACGATTGCGAGTATCGTCGCCGATTCGAGGAACGTGAAGGATTCAGGGCTGATGAACCCCTGTCGCGCCGCGAAGAACGAGCCGGCGAAGCCGGCGAACATGGCGCCCATCGCGAAGGCAGTGAGCTTGGTGTTGGTGGTGTTGATGCCGAGCGAGCGGCAGGCGATCTCGTCCTCGCGCAGCGCCTCCCAGGCGCGGCCGATCGGCAGCCGGCGCAGCCGCACCGTGACGAAGGAGGTGAGCAGCGCGAGCGCGAGGATCAGGTAGTAGAGAAAGATGGTGCGATAGACCGGGCTGAACTCGAGACCGAAGGTCGCCGCAAAGCCGTCGTCGTCGGCATTGAACGGGATGCCGAAGAAGGTCGGCCGCGGGATGCCCGAGATGCCCGCATAGCCGTTGGTCACCGGCACCCAGTTGATCAGCACCAGGCGGATGATCTCGCCGAACGCGAGCGTGACGATGGCGAGGTAGTCGCCGCGCAGCCGCAGCACCGGAAACCCGAGCAGGATGCCCCAGAACGCCGCGAGACAGCCGGAAAGCGGCAGCAGCATGAAGAACGAGAGGCCGAAGGTTTTTGCCAGCAGCGCGTACGCATAGGCGCCGACCGCGTAGAACGCCACATAGCCGAGATCGAGCAGGCCGGCGAGCCCGACCACGATGTTGAGGCCGAAGCCGAGCATCACGTAGATCAGGATCTGGATGCCGAAATTGTCGACCCATTTCGCCGCGCCCGTGAAGCCGACGAGGAGCAGCACCAGCGCCGGGTAGATCAGCACGAAGCCGATCGCGGAGGGCGCAAACCAGCGCGCGAAGATCGCGCGCAGGCGGATCGCGATCGGGCCGGGCGTTCGCGGCCGCAAGGCCCGTTGCTCGAGCCAGGGCGCGACCGTCAGCTGCCAGATCAGCCGGCCGACGCCGGCGAGCGCGACGTAGGTGAACAGCAGCGGCCAGCGCGACTGCAGCGTGAGCTCGTTGTGGATGTCCTGGTACGTGTTGAAGCCGATCAGCGGCAGCAGCAGGAAGAACGCGAGCAGCGCGGTCAGCCCAGCGTCCTTGAGGGCGCCGACGACATCGATGCGCGCAGCTGACGCCGGCATGTCAGACTTTCTCGACGTCCGGCCGGCCGAGCAGGCCCTGGGGCAGGAAGATCAGCGTGATGGCGAGCACCGAGAAGGCGGCGACGTCCTTGTAGTCGATCGAGAAATAGGCCGACCACATGACCTCGATCAGCCCGATCAGGAGCCCGCCGATCACCGCCCCGGGCAGCGAGCCGATGCCGCCGAGCACCGCCGCCGTGAACGCCTTGACGCCCGGCACGAAGCCGTCGGAGAAATTCACCACGCCGTAGTACATCAAGTACATCGTGCCGGCGACGGCCGCGAGCGCCGCGCCCATCACGAAGGTGATCGAGATGGTGCGATCCACGTCGACGCCGCACAATGCCGCCATCTTCTGGTCCTGCTCGCAGGCGCGCTGGGCGCGGCCGAGCGGTGTCTTGGCGACGACGTACCAGAACGCGAGCAGCAGCACGGCGGTCACGCCCCACACGATCATCTGCTTGTACGACAAGGCGACCTGGTAGCCGTTGCGGTCCATCAGTATCCATTCGCCCGGAACCAGCGGCGGGATCGACTTGTTGCGCGGGCCCTGCGCGACCTGGACGAAGTTGGAGAGGAAGATCGACATGCCGATCGCCGAGATCAGCGGAGCGAGGCGGAACGAGCCGCGCAGCGGCCGGTAGGCGACGCGCTCGATCGTCCAGTTGACGAGCGAGGTCAGCACCATGGCGACGACGAGCACGATCAGCAGGGCAAGCGCGACCGATGTGATGCCGAGCCAGGCCGTCACCACGAGCAGCGTGATGAGGCCGATGAAGGCCGAGACCATGAACACGTCGCCATGGGCGAAGTTCACCATGCCGATGATGCCGAACACCATGGTGTAGCCGATCGCGATCAGGCCATAGATCGAGCCGAGCGTGATGCCGTTGATGAGCTGCTGGACGAAGATATCCATGCGTGCCGTGGCTCCCCTGCGCGGCCGCCCCCGCGTTCCCGGCTAGCGGCGGGCATCCCACATGCAACCGCCTTGCCAAGTCTTAACAGGGCCCCCGCGGGGCGGCAACGCGACCGCAGCGCGCGGCACACCGAAACCTGGTCCGGTTGCGTTATATTGTATGCCTATGACCGAGCCCGCCATCCGACTCGTGGCCTTCGGGGTGATATTCCTCGCCATGACGCTGTGGGAGCTTCTTGCGCCGCGCCGCCCCTGGACGGTCGGCCGAGCGGCGCGCTGGCCGAGCAATCTCGCCATTCTGGCGGTCGATGCCCTTGCGGTACGGGTCCTGATCCCGACCGCGGCGTTCGGCGTCGCGCTGATCGCGGCGGCGCACGGTTTCGGGCTCTTTCCTCTGCTCGGATGGCCGGCCTGGCTCGCCGGGGTCATCGGCTTCGTCGTCCTCGATCTCGCGATCTACGGCCAGCATGTTGTCTTCCACCATGTTCCGTGGCTGTGGCGTCTGCATCGTGTCCACCACGCCGATCCCGACATCGATGTGACGACCGGCGGGCGTTTCCACCCGATCGAGATTCTCATCTCGATGGCGCTCAAGATCGCGACCGTCGCGCTGCTCGGTATCCCGGCCCCCGCCGTCTTCGCTTTCGAGGTCATGCTCAACGCGACCTCGATGTTCAATCATGCCAATGCGGCGCTGCCGGCGCGGCTCGACCATTTGGTTCGGCTCGTCCTGGTGACGCCCGACATGCATCGCATCCATCACTCGGTGGTGCGCCGCGAGACCGACAGCAACTTCGGCTTCAATCTGCCGTGGTGGGACAGGTTATTTCGAACCTACCGCGCCGCGCCCGCCGCCGGCCATGACGCCATCGCGATCGGGCTGCCGATCTTCCGCGACCGCGGCGAGCTTCGCCTCGACCGACTGATCACCCAACCGTTCCGGCAGCCGGCCGAGGAGGCCGCGCCGGTCGCCATGTCGGACGCGCACACCTCTTGATCTCCCTTGGCCGCCCGCTCGCCGGCACTTCCTGTATTTGGACGGGACGGTCGGCTAGAACATGAATCATCCGCCATCCCGCGGACGATCAAGAGCGGAAGCATGAGCGAACGCAAGCCCGAGG
>DATBZM010000151.1:0-10157 GCA_036513175.1 Xanthobacteraceae bacterium
CTACCGATCTGCGTGCGCTCGACATAGGTGACGCAGGCGGCCGCCGCGGTCAGCTCCAGGCGCGAGAAGGTGCCGAACGCGTCGGTGGTCGCGACCGCGAAATAGGAGGAGAGGCGGCGCTCGGCGGTCGCCCCGTCGAACACGTCGCGCGTCAGCGGCGTCACCGCCGGCAGCGCGCGCAGCATCGGCGCCAGCTCGGCGTCGCCATAGAGCGCGTCCGAGACGATGATCTCGCCCGGCTCGAGCCGCGCCAGCTCCGCCGCGAGCCCGAGGCGGTCGCATTCGGTCAGGCGGAACTCGCCGGTCGAAATATCGAGGAATGCGAGCGCGAACCGCCCCTCCTCGGCGGCCGAGGAGACGCGCGCGCGCACGATCGCGGCGAGATAGTTGTTGCGCCGCGCGTCGAGCAGCGTGTCCTCGGTGAGCGTGCCGGAAGTGACGAGGCGCACCACGTCGCGCCTGACCACGCTCTTTCCGCCGCGCTTCTTCGCCTCGGCCGGATCCTCGGTCTGCTCGCACACCGCGACGCGATGGCCGAGCGCGATCAGGCGATGCAGGTATTCGTCGGCGCGCTCGACCGGCACGCCGCACATCGGGATGTCCTGGCCGAGATGCTTGCCGCGCTTGGTGAGCACGATGCCGAGCGCGCGGCTCGCGATCTCGGCGTCCTGGAAGAACATCTCGTAGAAATCGCCCATCCGGTAGAAAAGCAGGCAGTCCGGATTGGCCGCTTTGATCTCGACGTACTGCTCCATCATCGGCGTGACGCGCGCGACGTCGGGCGCCGCCGCGGTGCTCGCCTCGGCGGGCGCGGGTTCGTCGCAGTCGTTCAATTGGGCTAGAGCCATCACGCGACGGTAGCAGATGCGGCGCGGGTTTTCATGCGACGCGCTGCGGAACCCACAGACCGTTGCAGCCCGCATGGAGCCCTCGGGTCTTGCCTTCGGCAAGCCCAAGGACAAGCTCCGCGGAATGCGGGGACACCGCCCCGGATTACGGCGCTGACGCGCCTCCATCCGGGCTACGCCACTACGCCACCGCGTTCGCGCGCTGCAGCCCGGCGATCATCGACGACTCGAGCAGATACTTGTGCGCCCGCTCCGCATCCTTGGCGAGCGCGATCAGGCCCAGGAGCTGCTCGCGCTGCGCCTGCGGGTCGCGCTCCTCGAGCAGGCGCTTGTTGCGAATCGACATCGCCTGCACGTGCTCGATGGCGGCCGCGCAGCGCTGGCGCACATAGACGTCGAGCGCTTCTTCACCCGCCTCGCGGCGCCACACGCGGCCGAGCTTGTCGGCGAGGTTGATCGCGTCGTGGATGCCGCTGTTGAGGCCGAATCCGCCGAGCGGATTGTTGAGATGGGCGGCATCGCCGGCGAGCAGCGCGCGGCCGGCGCGGAACGTCTTCGCCACCCGCTGATGCACGCGATAGATGCTCTTGTAGCGGATCGGATAGCGCTCGGTGCGCGGCGCCAGCCGTTGCAGGGTCGCCTCGACCGCATCGGGTTCGAGCAGCCTTTCTTCCGGCAGCGCCGTGTCGGCGGGAAAGACCGCGCGCCAGATGCCGGGAGGGCCGGTATCGGGCATCTTGAACACGGCCGACCATTCGACCGGATCGGAGACGTAGGAATTGAACGCGAAGCCGCGCTCGGCGAAGTCGAAGGGCGTGCTCGCCACCAGGAACTGCTCGGGCTAGGTGAAGCCTTCGAACTCGACGCCCATGCATTTGCGCACGGTGCTGCGCCCGCCGTCGGCGCCGATCAGCCACGCCGCCGCGATCGTATCAGTCGTCTCGCCGGCGGCGATCTCGACGCGCACACGATCGGCTTGCTGGGTGAAACCCGTCAGGCGCCAGCCGAAGCGGACCTCGGCGCCGCTCTCGCGGCGCAGGGTGTCGAGCTGGATCGGCGTCAGCCGATGCTGCTCGAGATGGAAACGGTACGGATAGGGCGTCACGTCGGCGAGCAGGCCGAGATCGAACTCGGCGACCAGCTCGCCGCGCTTGTCGCGGATCTGCCAGTGCCGCACCTCGAGCCCGATCTCGTGCATGCGCGCCGTGATGCCGTACGGCGCCATCATTTCCAGCGTGGGCGGGTGGTACGTGCCGGCGCGCAGGTCATGGCTGAGCGCGGGCTCGCTCTCGAGCACGATGACCGGGATGTCTTGGCGGGCGAGCGCAAGCGCGCACATCAACCCGGTCGGGCCGGCGCCCGCGACCACGATCGGCAGATCGGCCATGGCGGGCTATTTGACGAGCTTGGTGCCGGTGAGCTTTTCGAGATTCTTGTAGTAGATGTTTTCCTTCTGGTCCTTGGGCATCTCCGCCGCGTCGAGAATGCGCAGCGTCTCGCGAATGTACATCGTGCCCTTCTCGGGATCGAAAGGGCAATCGGACGCGAACACGATGTGCTCGTTCGGGTAGAAGGAGAGCCCCAGCGTCGTGGCCGCATCGGAGGTGAAGACCGCGGTATCGACGATGAAGTCCTGCTTGAAGTAGTCGAGCGGCCGCTTCTTGAGGCTGCGCTTGAGCGCCTGGTAGTCGGCATCCGAGGTGCGCGCGCCGATCTGGTCCCAGCCCGGGCCGATGCGGCCTTCCAGTATCGGCACGATGCCGCCGAAATGATGCATCAACAGCTTGATGCCCGGATTATTGTCGAGCGTCTTGGAGAACACGAGCCGTCCCATGGCGGCCGCGGTCTCGTAGGACCAACCGAACGTCCACCAGATCTCGTAGAGCGACTTCTTCTCATCCTGATAGTCGGAGAAGTTGGCGCCGCGCGTCGGATGGATCCACACCGGCTTGCCGAGCTTCGCCATGGCGGCGAAGAAGTCGGCGTATTCGGGCCGGTCGAGCGCCTTGCCGTTGATGTTGGTGTAGGTCTGCACGCCGAGCGCACCGTTCTTGATCGCGCGCTCCGCTTCGCGCACCGCGCCTTCCGGGTAGGCGAGCGACACCTGCGCGACCCAGCCGGGGAACTGGTCCCGGTACTTGCCGCAGATCTCGACGAAGCCGTCATTGATCAGCTTGCACAGTTCCTCGGTCTGCGCGCCCTGCACCACGTTCTCGACCGGCGGCATGCCGTGCGAGAGGATCTGCGCATAGTCGGGAAACAAATCGACGATGCGCCGGCGCTCGTCGAGGTCATGGATGCACGGCACCTCGCGCATGCGCTTGCCGATGTCGGCGAAATTGCCGGCAATCTGGTCCATCCGGTCGGCGAACGGTTTGGGGATGAAGTGCGTCCATGCGTCGATGCGCATCATGGGAGCTTTCCTCCGACGTCTTTTGCTAAAGCCGCGCCGGCAGGCGGGCAGGGCCGTCGCGACTGGGGCGTCGCGTGCTCGTCAGCGCGCAAGGGGCATGGCGGCCCGGCGCTTGTCAAGCCGGGAGCAGGATCGCGAAAATGCCTGCCCGGACTTGATCCGGGATGGATACCGGTTTTCGCAAAAGATCATGCTCAAACGGTCTCGTCGGCTGCGGCCGCCGCACGCGCCGCCGTGGCATCAAGGCGATCGCGCACGCGAATAAGCTGCGCGGTGAGCGTTTTGAGCTCCTCGGCGTTGTTCGAACCGCATGCGCTCATCAGACCCTCATGCACCATCTGCTCCTTGCGCCTCATCTCCAGACCGGCGGGCGTGAGGCTGATCCGCACGCTGCGTTCATCGGCCGGATCGCGGGAGCGGCGCAGGAGGCCCATCGCCTCAAGCCGTTTGAGCAGCGGCGTCAGGGTGCCTGAATCGAGGCGCAAGAGCTCGCCCAACTCCTTGACCGAAAGATTGTCGTGCTCCCACAGCACGAACATGGCGAGATACTGAGGATAGGTAAGCCCGAGCGCGTCGAGCAGTGGCTTGTAGGCGCGCGTGAAGGCATGCGCGGTCGAATAGACCGTGAAGCACAGCATAGAACCCAGCCGCGACTTCGCCTCTCCGTGATTCTTGCTCATGGCCGCACCTCCTATCCCACCTTCTGACGGCGGGTGTGGACTCGCATGATATTGGAATTCTTCTTGAAAACAAGAAGATAGTGCGCAATTCAATTGTGCATATCAGCTTAATCGTTAATGCATACACAATTCAATTGTAAACAATCTAATTGCCGTCTATGTATCGTTCATCGATCGAGACGGAAGCAATCGGCCTCCGGACCCAGATCGAGGATCTTTCAGTCGAGACCTTTCGTCTCGCCGAATTATGGGAATGGAGAAAGACCATGTCGATCAAGAGCAAGCTCGCCCTCGTTGCGGTTCTCAGCACCATCGTCGCGGCTCCGGCCTTCGCGATTGACCAGCAGGCGTCCACCGAGGCTGGCCTCGAGAGCCAGACGCAGTTGAGTGCTCCGGCCGGCGCCTATGCGTCCGTGCAGACGGCGCCGCGCGCCGAGCGCTTCGTACGGCCGATCGCGCAGCCGACGGTGCAAACCCAGGACTTCCAGGCGGTCGGCAGCCACTGACGCCTCCTTTCGTCAGCGGTTTCGACCCGAGATCGGCCGGCGCTCAGCCGGCCGATTTCCTTTCATGCGTGCGGATCAGCGTACGTCTTGGACGCGGATGGCGCCCATCGGCGTCCAGTCGATCGCGGCCAGCTCCTGCTTGAGCCAGGCGCGGAACGCCTGCACGTCCGGACGCTCCGCACGGGTCTTCGGGCAGACGAAGCAGTAGGCGCGGCCGGTGCGCAGCGCGAGCCGCACCGGGGTCACCAGCCGTCCGGTGCGCAGGTCGTCATAGGCCGGCAGGTCCTGCGCGAGCAGCAAGCCGGCGCCTTCGCCGGCGGCGTCGAGCGCGTGATCGGTGCTGTTGAAGCGCAGCCCGCGCCCGACCTGGACGCCATCGAGCCCGGCCGCCTTGAACCAGTCCGCCCAGGTCGGCACCTCGGGGCGGCTGGTGAAGGTGTCGTCATGGATCAGCGGTACGCGCGCCAGCGCTTCGGCGCTGTCGAGCGGTCCGTGCGCCGCGATGAGCCGCGGGCTGCACACTGGAACGAGCGACAGGTCAGCAAGCTTCTCGACCACCAGCACCGAATCGCTTGTGGCGTTGGACGGCAGGTTGCGCACCGCGACGTCGACCCCGTCGGTGGTGAAATTGGCGAATCCAAACGACGAGGAGACGCGGATGTCGGTTTCTGGGTTGGCGTTGGTGAAGCGGTAGAGCCGCGGCGCGAGCCACTTCGCCGTGAAGCCCGGCGGCGTGCTCAGCACCAGCACCCGGTGATCGCCGGCGAGGCCGAGGCCCGCGACCGCCTCATGGATGCGGGCGAATCCGGTCTGCAGGCCGGGATAGAGCAGCTTGCCGGCCGGCGTGAGCGCGATCGCCCGCACCCGCCGCTCGAACAGCTTGACGCCGAGAAACTCCTCGAGGCTGCGGATCTGGTGGCTCAGCGCTCCGGCCGTCACATGCAGCTCCTCGGCGGCGCGGGTCAGGCTCAAGTGGCGTGCGGCGGCCTCGAAGGCGCGCAGCGCATTGAGTGGAGGCATCGGCGAAGGCATGAGAAAATCTCAACGATCGACTGAGAACTGATCCTTTGTCGGCACACCAAGTCGAGCCCATAACTATAGTGCGAAACGGAAAGATGAGAAACTCTCAATCATTCACGCCGCGAATGATGTTCATTCAAAGCCGCAATGGCGGAGACAAGACCATGACCTACGCACCCCGTCCGCACGAGTTCATCCCCCTCTTCGAGGCGCCGGCCGCGCTCGGGCGTCCGGTCACCCGGCGGCATGGCCTGCTACGCCGCTTGCTCGACGCCGTGCTCGTATCGCGGGAGCAAGAGGCGGAGCGCGCCGCGGCACGCTATATCGCCCGCACGGGCGGTCGCCTCACCGACGAGATCGAGCGGCAGATCACTGATCGCATCATCACCGGTAACTGGCGACACTGAGCGCCGCGCCGCTACGCGCGAGCCGCAACCCTTCCATGCGCTGATCCGAGGTGCGGGTTCGAGCCGCTAAGGCTTGTTCCGGAAACCGGCACGGGGCACACTGCAACGCCGTCGACGCCTGCGTCGGCGGCGTTGATCGTTTTGCGTGCGATCCGGCGCAATGCCGTCCGGACGGATCCAAAAAACAAGAACGACCGATTCTCAGGGAGAAGCAGATGCGACACAGCCTCATATGGAGCCTGATGGCCGGCGCGGCCGTCATGGCGTTGCCAGCGTTGCCGAATTCCGCCGTCGCGCAAGGCGCGGCCGCGCTGACCGGCGTCGTCACCTCGGCGCAGGAACGCGCCATGGAGGGCGTCGTCGTCACCGCCCAGAAGGCGGGCTCGATCGTCAAGGTGAGCGTCACCACCGACGCCAAGGGCCGCTACGCCTTTCCCGACAATCGTCTGGAGCCCGGCGAGTACACGATCACCATCCGCGCGGTCGGCTACGACATCGCGGCGCCGACCACGGCCAAGGTCGTGGCCGAGCAGACCGCCAATGCGGACGTCAAGCTCGCGCCGACGCACAATCTCGCGAGCCAGCTCACCAATGCCGAATGGATGATGAGCATGCCCGGTCCCGAGGACCAGAAGGCGCTGCTCCTCAACTGCACGAGCTGCCATACGCTGGAGCGCGTCGCCCGCTCGACACACGATGCCGACGAGTGGACGCACGTGGTCACCCGCATGATGGGCTACGGCGCGGTGAGCCAGCCGGTCAAGCCGCAGCGCATGCTCGATGCGTCACGCTCGGGCACGCCCGAGCAATACCGCAAGTTCGCCGAATATCTCGCGACCATCAACCTGAGCAAGGTCGACGCGTGGCAATACCCGCTCAAGACGCTGCCGCGCCCGACGGGCGAGGCGACGCGCGCGATCGTCACCGAGTACGACGTCGGCCGCGCGACCACCGAGCCGCATGACGTGGTCGTCGCCAAGGACGGCACCGTCTGGTACTCGGACTTCGGCGAGATGTTCATCTCCAAGTTCGATCCGAAGACGCTCAAGCTGACCGAATATCCGGTGCAGAAGTTCAAGCCGAAGGCGCCGGAAGGCCAGCTCAGCCTCGAGTACGACACGGACGGCAAGTTCTGGTTCGACACCATGTACCAGGGCGCGCTCGGCACGCTCGATCCGAAGACCGGCGAGACCAAGCTTTATCCGCTGCCGGCCAAGTGGAACGACGACAGCGTGCAGCTCAACTTCGTCGGCCTGCGCCATGACGTCGACGGCAAGGTGTGGACCAAGAGCGTCGGCACCCAGGACATCTTCCGGCTCGATATCGCCAGCGGCAACTGGGACAAGTTCCACCCGACCTCATCGCTGCCGGCCGGGCACTACTCGATCTACCAGGTGATCTCCGACTCCAAGAATAATCTGTGGATGGCGGAGTTCGTCGACGGCCATATCGGCAAGATCGACGCCAAGACCGGCGCCGTCACCTGGTACCCGCTGCCGACTGCGCATGGCCGCGCCCGGCGGATGGAGATCGATGATCAGGATCGGATTCTCCTGACCGAATATCGCGGCAACGCGGTCGCGCTGTTCGATACGCGGGCGGAGAAGTTCATCGCCGAATACAAGCTGCCGACGCCCTACAGCGGCCCGTATCGGGCGGCGACCGACAAGAACGGCGACATCTGGGTCGCCGGCATGCAGACCGACCGCGCCATCCGGCTCGATCCGAAGACCGGCAAGGCGGTCGAGTACCTGATGCCGGGCGACACCAACATGCGCTCGCTCTACATCGACAACTCGACCAGCCCGGTCACGTTCTGGACCGGCAGCAACCACGACCACGCACTGGTGAAGGTCGAGCCGCTGGACTGAGCCCGCTTCGCAGCGTTCGATCGATCATTGTGCGGGCCGCGTGGGCAACCACGCGGCCCGTTTCGCATCACGGGAATTCATTGCCGGAACGCCAAAGATTGAGCATTTGCCGCGCCCGCGTCTCTTGCCGCCGGCGCGCCGTTCTGCTTTCCCTGGGTGCCATGTACCGACCCGACCACTTCCGCGTCGACGACCTCGCCGAGATGCACGCGCTGATGCGCGCGCGTCCGTTCGCGACGCTCGTCTCGACGACCGCCTCCGGCCTGTGTGCGACGCACCTGCCGACCGTGCTCAAATCGGAGGGCGAGTTCGGCGCGATCGAATGCCATCTCGCGCGCGCCAATCCGCATTGGAAGGACCTCGCCGAAGGCGGCGAGGCGCTGATGATCTTCCAGGGGCCCGAGGCCTACATCACGCCCAACTGGTACGCGACCAAGGCCGAGACCGGCAAGGCGGTGCCGACCTGGAACTACGTTGCCGTGCACGCCTATGGCCGGCCGCAGGTGATGCAGGACAAGGAATGGTTGCGCCGCCACGTCGGCGAGCTGACCACGCAGCAGGAGGCGCACGAGCCGCACCCCTGGAAGATCACCGATTCGCCCGAGAGCTACATCGACGTGATGCTGCGCGGCATCGTCGGCTTCCGGTTCGACATCGCTCGCCTCGAGGGCAAGTGGAAAATGAACCAGAACCGCGAGCTGCGCGATCGCGCCGCTACCGCTGCCGGCCTGGAGCAGCGCGGGCAGGGCGAAGACGCGCAGGTCGCCGCCGTGATGCGCGAGCAGATGCCGGCGAAGTGAGGGCTACTCCGCCGCCATGCGCGGCGCCGCCGTCCGACTGGCGATCTCGGCGAGACACTTGGCCAGCCCTTCGCCCTCCGGATCCACCAGCGCGGCCGTGCGCGCACTCGCGATCGCGTCGGCGCCCTGGGCGAGCGGGAGGCTGCCGGCGAGCAGCGGCCGGATCACCTGCGTCTCGATCGTCGCGTAGTTGGCGCTGCCGCGCTGCCAGGTGTCGCCGTAGCCCTTGATCAGGCGGGCGCATTCCGCGATCTCCACGGCGACGTCGGCGGAGACCTGCGCGGCCTCGACGATCAGCGCGAGCCACGCCTCGATCGCGTCCTGCTCGAGGGCATAGCGATGTCCGCGCGGGCGGAAGCGCTTGAGCTTCGCCAGCGACCAGAACCGCAGATAGCCGAAAACTGAGGTGGTCTCGATTTCCATGCCCCAGTGCGGGCGCCAGCCGCGCCGCTCGGCCCACGCCAGGATACGGTGCGCGAGACGCGGCGGCAGCACCTGGCACATCTCGTCGAGGCCGGGCTTGAGGAACTCGACGATGCGGAACGGCTCGTCGTCTTTCAGGCCCAGCTCCGCCCGAATGCGGGCAAAGCGCTCGGGCGCGATCTTTGCCCCGGCGACCCGGATCACGTCCTCGAAGGTCATGCGCACCGCGAGCTGGCGCGCGGTCTCGCGGATGAGCCGCCCGCCGGCGTTCGCATGCGCATCGGCGGCGAGCACGTGCCGCAGGCGGTCGAGATAGAGCGACGCATAGGCCGCATCCTGGTACGCCGCGGTGCGGCGCAGGCCCTCGACCGCGATCTCGCGCGCCGAGGCCGGCATGGTGGCGTTCACTTCCGCTTCGAGCGTCGCGACCGAACTTACAGGCGCCCGACGGCGCTTGCCGTCGGCGCTCGGCCGCGCCGCGGCCTGCGTCGCCGCCGCAAGCCCGGCGCGGAAGCCGCGCAGGTTGGCGTCGACCGCCTTGCCGTCGTGGCGGATCGCGTCCTCGAAAGCTTGCGCCGGGATGGGCAGCACCCGCGCGGCCGCAAGCGCGCCCAGCATCACGGCGTTGATCATCGCGCCGGCATCTTTCGCGACCGCCGCCATGTCGAACAGCAGGTGCTGCTTCGCATGCGTCTCGATCGCCTTGGTGAGGCGGCCGATGTCGTAGCGGCCGTCGCCCATCGCCATGCGTTCGGCGATCGCGTAGGAGCGGTGGGTCGAGGCGAGAAGCGTGGTGCGGTCGGGTGTGACGAGGCCGTTGCCGATCGCGCGTGCGCCTTCCATCAGCTCGCTCGCCAGCACGATGTCGACGTCACCGCTGCCCGGCGTGAGCGCCAGGATCGGCCGCTTGCCGCCGAGCGCCGCCAGCGTCGCCGGCATGATCTCGGTGTAATAGGTGGTGGCGCCGGTGCGCTGGGCGACACCCGGGATCGAGGTGCTCTGCACCGGAAAGCCCTGCGCGTCCGCCGCCGCGACGATCCAGTCGGTGAGCACGCCGCCGCCTTCGCCGCCGAGGGCGGCGATCAGGATCGCGATCGGGCGCGGCGCGGTCATGCGGCGGCCCTTATCGATTCAGGTTTGGCGCCGCGCGCGATCGGCAGCAGCCGCCGGCGCAGCGCATGGCGGGCGC